>CAYPCZ010000088.1:0-2167 GCA_964409345.1 uncultured Flavobacterium sp.
TAATTTGTGTTTCGAGAAGTTTCTCATACATCAAGTAATCCTGATAGCGTCGAAGTACTTCTGCTCTTATATCAAGCTTTTGTTGATCAACCCTGGCCTTAGCAATGCTCACTTCTTCTCTCTTTTTCTTTACTTCTGCTGGAATGTCAGCGAACATTCCTACAGTAAGTCTAGCAGAAAAGTTGTATCGTGGGTAAAATAGTGCTCTTTCATGTTCACCTGGATTCATGGTAAATTCATTCAAGTTGCCTTGAGCACTGATATTGTCAAACCAGGACCACTTAGCCTGTTTTAGCTCCTTTTCAGAAACAGTTACTGTCCGTTGAGCAATTTCATTCGTAGGGTAGTTCTTCCATGCCAATCTTACAAGCTTTTCACTGAAATCTTCAGTATATATATGGTCTGGAATAATGATTTTTTCATAGTCCACACTTTGAGAATAAGCATTTAAAATACCCATAAAAAGTAATGTAAAACAAACGGTTCTCATAGAGTTATTTTTTAGTTTTAAATACAAATAAATCAATAATTTATTAAATAAACAATAATTAAGCATGAGGAGTATCTTCCTGTAGTTTTTTATCCATTTCGTACAGTCTGAACATAAGAATGAAAGTAGTATATACGATAAGCCCAATGGGCTTTTGAGATAGTGCATTTTGGGCATAATTAGCTACAGTTAAGGCAAATAAAGAAGCTATGTATGCACAATATAAATTTTTCAGAGCGGGATTCTCTGTTCGAAAGTAGTTCCTCACGCCAATAATTAATACAGTTGCCAAAAAGCTCATTTCTAAAATTAGCCCAATCCATCCAGTTTCTAAGGCTGTTTCTAAATATCCGCTATCAGGAGGAAAGCCAGCAAGTGGATGACCAGGAGAATATTCCCTGCCAGCCGGACCTGTTGTAATCAACCCCCCTCCCAGAGGATGTGATTGAATATAAGGTTGAATGCGGTCTCTATTCATATTACGGACATTCATAGAAGGATCTTCATCGGCATTGACCAAAGACCGAAGTCGATTAAAGTTACCCCCATAAAAAGGCCCAAATAAAAGGAGCCCTACTACTGCTGCACCGGCGACTCCAAAAAATATCGTTTTAGGATTGTTCATTGTCATAATAAAATACACTGACAATCCTGCTGGTATCATCGCATAGGCAGTTCTGGTCCCTGAAAAAGTCATTCCCATCAGTGTAATAATCGCAGAAATTACCAACAAAATTTTTATATGAGTTTTGTAGGGGCCTAGCGCAAGAATCAAACTGAAAATACTGGTAAATGCCATCAGCAGGCCGAATGCATTTACATCTGATAGGAAAGACCATTTCCTAAATCGACCCCAGATATAGATCAGTTTATATCTTCCTTCTTCAGCAAAAACCCAGGCTCTTTCAAAGTCAAAAAAACCAATATATTCTTGCTTTAAGCTATACAACGCCGCTAAGAGGGCTAAAGCTAGCCAAAATTTAGTGAAATTTTTAACAAAGTTGGCAGTTCGCACGACTTGTATGGCTACGAATAATACACAGAACTTGGTGGCTAAACCACGCATGCCATAAGCATATGCTCCAAATGAAACCGCATTGGGGTTAAAAACTTGAAGGACTAAATAAGCAGACCAAATGTAAAGAACAATAAAAATCGGGTTTCGCAATGCACTCCAATCGGATTTCTTATAAACCACTTCTTTTAATAATAGCCCAAATATTAAAATATAGAATATAAAATCATAGAAAACACCAAATGGTATGTTCGGTATAAATCTATATAAGATAAACATAAAGAATGCATAAGTTAGGGCAAGGAAATACCCAAAAGTTGTGTTGACTATGCATGCTATGGCTACGGGAAAGCCAATTAGTAATATCAAACCGATAAAACCTGCTGTCTCACCGAAGGTCCATAAAACCACTACAAAAAGTATTGAACAAGCTAATAATAGAAAATAGCCTAAGGGGCTATTTAATTTTTTACTAATTAGTTCATTTTTCAAAAAGGAAATAGAAAAGACATCTCTCATTGTAGCCGCATTAACGGATTAAAAAAACATTATCTTTAAAAAGATAACTATGTAGACAAAAACAATAAATGCTATTGTAAGCCTTTCTAAGATAATTTTGTTATTATCCTTTTTCAATTTCAACTTTTTTATTTTCCGTTCTT
>CAYPCZ010000088.1:2177-8800 GCA_964409345.1 uncultured Flavobacterium sp.
ATTCCCCAAAAATCCTCTACACGAGAAGTCCAAGAATTTCGACTTGCATGTTCAAGCCTTTTCATAGCCAATGTATTATCATTTTCTTCTAGCGATTGATTTATTAATGTAATGAAATCATCATGGTTTTGGGCAATATAGACAACATCACTAAACATCCTTATATCCTCAGAAAAATTTGTAGTTACAACTGGCTTTCCACCCGCCAAGTATTCATTCATCTTCAATGGATAGATACTTTTAGTGAGCTTATTGCATTTAAAGGGGATGATAGCACAATCTATGTTCTGCAAATAAGCGGGCAGAGCTTCAATATTTTTACCTCCTGTAAAAACGATATTTGCTAATTTATCTAGTCCTTCAGTCTTATATTCATTGCTACTGATTGGCCCAATGAGGTACAATAGTTTGTCCTGATGAGCTAGGGCTATTTTTTTTACCAATTCATAGTCCATCCTTTGTTCAATATTCCCAATGTAGCCTATCACTGTCTTTGAAACGCCCTCAAACTCTTTTGGTGTCTGTAATTTCTGAAAAAATGCCTGATTGAACAAAGCGGGATCGACTGCATTAGGCAAATAATGAATAGATGAGGCATATTCCCTTTTTATTTTAATTAGCTCTCGAGAAGTTGTTAAGGTTAGATCGTATTTTCTCATCATCTCTTTCTCTAATGCTGCTCCATGCTTTTGAGTATATTCAACTTCTTCTATATCATCGACGCATTGGTAAATTTTCAAATCCGGTTCAATGTCATTAGGAAAATCTAACGCAAAGAAAGGATTATAGGTATTTATAAAGATAAAGTTTCTGATATTTTCTCTTTGAATAAGTTTTCTTAATGACATAAATAAAATTTTATCATTCAACTTCTGCAGCAAACTATACCACCTTCCGGGGGGGAGAAAGTTAATAGGCAATGTGGTCAGAGGCGTTATCATGGTCACTTGATTCGAATCTTCACCTATGTTAAAAGTTTTATGATTATTTACTCCACAAAATAATGCAGGAAGCCGCTTCATCATCCTGTGTGTTGTAAAAGATGTAAACAGATCTTTGAGGGAGTAAGGGTGATTGACATAAAAAACCCTATGTTTTTTTGCAAACTCCTTGGCCATAGAAATTGAAATGGAAGAATAGGGTCCATCATATCTCGTTAAAGCAAAGATTATTATGTCAATATTGTGATCTTTCATAATATGGCAATTCCAGATATTATTGAAACTTACTTTTTAAAAACCTCAATGAAAAATATATCCCATCTTTATAAAATGACATTATGTGCATGGGTATAGTACCAAGCTTCATATCAACTCTCTTCTGCAAATAAATGGTGTTTAAAACAAATCCTATAAAAAGGCTACATAGAGTTCCCCAAGCTGCCCCTATTACTCCGTAGTGGGAAATAAATAAATAGTTGCAAATCACATTAATAATTACTTTCAAAATGACAAAATAGAAACTTATTTTTGGAAGGCCCATACCATCTATTATAATGCCAAATTGTCTTCCAAAAGGAATGAAAATGCTATATAAGATGGTTACCTGGAGTATTGGTATAGAATCAGAATATGCTTCCCCAGCGATAAAATAGATAACAAAATCTGGAAAAATCAAAATGAAGAATAGCATAGGCAATAATATAGCCAAAATTAGTCCTACTGATTTTTCATACAAATATTTTGCTGCTTTTTCCCCTTCTTCTTTTACTCGAGAAGCTACTTTTGGAAAAATGATAGAGGCTACGGACATACTGGGAACATCTACCAAATGGGCTATCCGGATGGCCGGATTATAAGTTGCCACTGCCACAGGGGAAATCATACTACTCAGCATCCATTGATCAACATTTCCCATAATCATACTGCTCAAATTTGTACCAAAAGTATATTTCCCAAAGGAAAACATTTTTCTAATCCAGACTTTATCAATATAAAGGCCAATTGATAAGTGTATTCTAGAATAGAGAAAAGATTGTATGGTTGTTAAAAGAATTGTGGCCAATTGGGCTAAAGCGAGGTTAATCAAGGTAAGTTTCATATCGAAGTAAACATGCCACAATATGTAAAGGAGAAACAACCCATGCCTTAGAAAGTAAACATAGAACTTCCTCTTAAAATCAAGTTTTGCCTCTAACAGATATTCAAAATGAGAAAAAAAAGTTAAAACGACAGTAGTAAAGGCATATAATAACAATAAAGTATCTAACCCCTCTGCATTCCAAATAATCGAAAGTGTTTTACCAAAAATCAAGATAAAAGCAACTAGTGCTGCAGTAGTGCCAGCATTTAGCAAAAAGGATGCATTAATGATATTATTATGGTCCTTTTCATCACTAGCGTTTAAATAAGTTATTAAAGGATTTCTAATAAATCCTTGACGCAGTACTTCTGTCAAAGTAGTAAAGGACATAAAGAGCATCCAAATGCCATATTCTTCCTTGGGGAATAATCTTATAAGAATAAAGAATCCTGCAAAGCCAAACAGGACTACAATAATTCTTTGAAGTATTGAAAAAAAACCTGACCGTAACCAATACGAGTCTTTAAATGACTTCATATATGAGAATTAAAGTTTAATTAATGATAATTTGATTTGTAATTCTTTATATAATACAAGTCATGGAGGCCTTTTGCAAACTAAGTCTACCCAGATCGTTTATCCATTTTGTGAAGTTATCATTAGGGTTTTCTATTATAATTCTAGAATATTTATTTGTCATTTTATTTCTATTAAACCAACCAAGAAAATGCACAGAAAGAACATTATAAAGAACACCATTTGCTGCAAAGCGACATTTAGATACCTAATTCATTAATGGGCCTTAACTGTTCGAGGTGTTTTTACTTGTTCACTTTCTGTTCCACCCATCCGGAAGGTTTTCATACAGCTCAATATTTTCAAATTCAGCACTTTGCCTAGAGCCTACTTTTGTAGCCCAAGTGGCCATCCTGTTAATCCCCTCTTCTAAGCTTACAACTTTTCTCGTATCAAATGTACTTTGAGCTTTATTGTGATCAGCATAAGCATTGACCACCTCTTTTCGGGCAGATAAGTATTTTATGTCAGGTTTTACGTTAAAGTATTTTGAAACTACTTTAGCCAATTCATTGACAGTGTAAGGCTGATCTGCACCAATATTGAAAATCTCATTATAGGCCTTTTTAACATTTACTGATTGGCTAATGGGTATGGCTACATCATCTATATAACTGAATGCCCTTTGTTGGTTGCCATCCCCAAATATGGTCATAGGCTGCTTTTGCATAATTTGATTCATAAATATCCCTATCACATTACGGTACTTGTCTCCAATATTCTGGTTCTCACCGTATACATTATGTGGCCTAAATATGATATAATTCAACCCAAACATCTCATGTGCTGACTTAAGGTCCAATTCTACGGCATATTTTGCAATACCATAGGGATCTTCTGGCTCAGGAACCATCGCTTCATTCATCGGCAACTGCCCAGGTCCATAAACCGCTATGGAGGAAGTAAAGACAAAACATTTTACCTTATGTTTTACAGACTCATTAATCAAATTAACACTGCCGATTAAATTATTAGTGTAATTGAATCTTCTGATGAAGTGGGATAAGCCCTCTGCGGCATACGCTGCTAGATGATATACATAGTCAAACTGATACTTATCGAACAAGCTGGAAAGCAAATCATGGTCTGTTATTGAGCCTTTTATGAAGACAGCTCCTTGGGGGATGTGGTCCTCAAACCCCCCACTTAAATCGTCTAAGATTATTACTTCATGTCCCATTTGAAGGCAATGGCGGGCTACGTGCGAGCCGATAAATCCGGCTCCTCCGGTGATAAGCGATTTAACCATGGTGATCGTATTTATTTGTTTTTGTTGTTTCTAAAGTTCCAGATGATGCCCTTATAAAAGAGGGCAAGGTAGTTCATTCTCCGTTGAAGCAAATATTTTAGCGTGAATTTTGGAACGGTAAAAAATGCATAAAATATGGAAAACACAAAAAAGTGTGCATTGGTCGTATTTCTCCGCATAAAAAGTATTCTATTCCTATTATGATAATAAGCTTTTAGTTGACTTTCCTTACCCATTGTAATTGATTCTTTATGAAGAATGACTGCACTAGGCTGGTAATATATTTCATAACCACCTCTTGTTGTCCTAGCGGACCAATCCAATTCCTCATAATAAATAAAAAAATCGTCATAGAAAGCCCCTACTTTGTCTATCACCTCCTTTTTTACCAACATGGCTGCTCCATGGGCATAACATGTGTACCCTGGCATATCATGTTGGCCCTTATCCTCTTCTTTATTCCCAACCGCACTGTTTCTTCCTGTAAATGGATTTATAGCATTATAACCTGCATATTGAATAATATTAGGTTGGTGAAAGAATTTGATTTTTGGGCTTACCATGCCAATTTTGGTGTCCCTTAAAAAAGGTTCTAAAAGATTTTCCAATAAATTTGGCGTAACCTCCGTATCGTTATTCACCACAAAGATGTAATCACCATTAGCTGCTGCTATCCCAATGTTATTTCCTCCAGTAAATCCCAAATTACGTTCATTCACAATAAGCTTAATATCAGGATAATTTTGTTTAACGTGGTCAGTTGGATTTTCTTTTGAATTATTATCTACAAAAATAATTTCAAAGTTAGGATAAGTTAAGACTTTTGTGGAGTCTAAAAACTCACAAGTTACTTTGAGTTGATTAAAGTTCAGGATTACAATCGAAATCAAAGGAAAATTCGAATCTTTCATATTAAAAAGCAAATGGAAGTATGTCCAGCAAATATAAAATAATTTTATTTATAAATAATAATATTTATTTTATATTTGTCTTTTGCCTTATTGACAAATATCTTTATTAAAATGAATAATATTCCAAATTTTTTAATTGTTGGTGCAGCAAAATGCGGTACCTCATCTTTAGCAAATTATATTGATCAGCATCCTGAAGTCTACATAAGCAAACCCAAAGAACCACGCTTTATTTCAAGCCAATTTACAGAGTTTCCTCTGAAGGGTCCTCTTTCAGATAGATTAGAGTCCTGGTACGTAAAGACTTATGATGAGTATGTGAAATTGTTTGAAAATACAAACGAAGCAAAGGCTGTTGGGGAGGCCAGTGTGGATAATCTTTTTTTCTATGAAAGAGCTATACCTTTAATAAAAGAATATCTAGGAGATCCAAAAATCATTATAATGTTAAGACATCCAGTTAAGAGGGCTTTTTCTGCTTATTCTCATATGATCAGGGACCGTCGTGAAACATTCTCTTTTGAAGAGGCCATAGATATGCAGGAGGAAAGGCGAGAAAATAATTGGGAGTTTTTATATAGCTATATAGAGGCCAGCAGATACTATAACCAAGTTAAAGCCTATAAAGAAAATTTCAAGAAAGTCTTAATAATTTTAACAGAAGACCTTCACAAAACCCCAACAAGTACATTTGAAGAAATCTTTTCTTTTTTAGAGGTTGATCCACAATTTAAAGTAGATCAGACTATACAGTACAATAAATCTGGAGTTCCTCGCTCTAGAGTAATCCATCATTTTTTTAGAAAGGATAACAAACTAAGAAAAGCAATTCAACCCTTAACTCACTTGCTCATACCACCCAATATTCGAAAGCGGCTTTTTTATAAGTTCCAATCTCAAAACTTAAAAAAAATGGAAATCGACCCAGAAACTTATAAAAAATTGAACGTGGTTTTTAAGAATGATATTATACAGCTGCAAAGGATTATTAACAAAGACTTGTCAGGTTGGCTTGTGTAAGTATCGACATTTTTAGAGACGATAAAAAGTTTCAGATCAGACCCCAAAAATGTTAATAAGCATATCATTAGATATAGTATTTAATTAAACCATCATTATATAATGAATAACCTCAATACAAACTTTCCTGACTTCTTAATAATAGGTGCTGGAAAGTCTGGCACAACTTCAATAGACAATTACCTAAAACAACACCCTGGAATATTTATAAGCCCAAAGAAGGAGCCCAATTTCTTTGCCTATGAACTCACTGATATAGTATCTCTGGGAAGATTCCCTGATGAAGTTAAGCATTATGAAGGATCCGTTACAACTTTAGATGATTATACAAAGTTATTTGAAGGAGCAAGGCCTGATCAAATTAAAGGAGAGACATCCAACACTTATTTATATGGCAAAGATGCACCTTATAGGATTAAGCACCATGTGCCGGATGTGAAGTTAATTGCGATCCTAAGGCAGCCTGCCGAAAGGCTGTATTCGAGGTATTTGCATTTATATAGAGACAACCGACTTCCCACTCCTCATTTTTCCGATTGTAAAGATAAAAACTCTATATGGTGGAAACGAAATGATTTAATCAATGAGGGCTTTTATTACCGACACCTTAAAAGGTACTATGAGATATTTCCGGAAGAAAACATCAAAGTTTTCCTTTATGAGGATATCAAAAATAATTTGAAGGGTATGCTGAAAGATATCTTTACATATATAAATGTGGATAATACTTTTGAATGTAACCTTTCAGTACGGTATAATGAATCTGGTATTATTAAAAATAAGATTATTAATATGCTGATAGGAGGCAATGGGTATCTCCAAACATCCATGAAAAATGTGGCCCC
>CAYPCZ010000089.1:0-8717 GCA_964409345.1 uncultured Flavobacterium sp.
TTTAACACAGGATTAGCGTACCTAATATTTTACATTTGTTTAATTGGAGCCTATTATCTGCTAAGAGAAACAAGAAATAGATTTTATGCTATTTCAATGAGTATTCCGTTTTCAATATTTACAGCAAAACATTTAGATGATGAAGCTCGAAACTAAAGTTTATTTATCTGGAGGGTTTAAAAGTGGATGGCAAGAAATAGTTATTAATAGACTACGAAATAAATTTATTTTTTTTAATCCTAGAAATCACGATTTACATAAACCCGACTTGTATACAGCTTGGGATATTCATTTTGTAAAAGAATGTGATATTATTTTTGCCTTTATGGAAAATACCAATCCATCTGGTTATGGATTGGCATTCGAATTAGGTATCGCATATGCAATGAATAAAACAATTATTCTAATTGATGAAAAATCTATATACGATGAAACTTTTTCACGTTATTTTAAAATACTTCACCGTCCATCAAATGTAGTATTTTCAAATCTTGATGAAGGAATTGATTTTTTAGAGTCATTTTATATAGAATAAGATTATTCTATGCCATCTAAAACATTGTCTAGATTTGGATTATCATAAGAAATTCTTGCAGCATATCCCTCTTTCAATTTTTTAAGTTCTTTTTGATTCAGAATATCTGCGTCATAAAGATATATAAGTAATAACTGAATAACTGAATCTGAGCTCATAATCATCTTTTGTTCTATTGGATTCCAAGCTACATAGTGCCACGGTTTACTATTTAAATTAAAATTTATTTCATTAAATCTATCAAATATTTCTTCAAATGTTTTTCCTTCTCGTGTAAATACGAGTAAACTAGACTTTACTAACGGGAGAAATCCAATAGGTCGAAATACAAGATTTCCTCCAGTATCATTATTTCTATAGGGTTCAGCTGCATTTCCCGAAAGGTTTACATATTCAGAGATAAAAGTAAGTTCTGTTTTGAATGCATCCCAAAATCTTACACAAAAAGCTATAAACTCTTCAATTATTTCAGATGAAGGTCTAAATTTTAAATATTCAGATAGTATTTGTTTAGTTGGTCTTTTATCAAACTTACTTTCATAAAACACTTTAAATAACTCTGTATTGGCTTGGTATAAAGTTATAATTGAAGTTATAGCTTCTTTATTATTTGGTGGTATGGCTTTTTGTTTTGCATATATAATTCTCTTTCCGGCAAACAAATTATATTCTTCTAATAAATATCTTGTAGCAATTGCAACTGTGTCGTCTTCATCCAATGCTATAATATCATCTAAAGAAACAGGCTTAGCATATCTATTTAATGTAGTAAATAATCGTCTAGTCCTTTGCTTTCCTTCTTCATCATTTTTATGACCTATAAAGATAGCAGCTATTTTTTGATCTTTTAAGTTTGGATTTTCTTTTAAAGCAGCTTTGATCCCCTCAACTCTATGCTGACCATCAACAGGGAAAACTTTGTGATTACCAGGAAATTCTAATAACCCCATTTGATATGTTTCTTCCCCTTCATACTTAAATTCTATCTCTCTCCAATCAGGGTAATCATCATAAACAGCCAAAACTAAAGAGTTGAAAAATACTTCTGGCTGATTAAGTATATATTCCTTAATACTAAGATAGTTATTAGTAATACTTCTTTGAATCAGATCTCTTAAACTTTCTGATTTATGTAACTGATCATCTATTTTCGATACAAAGATTGATACCTGTTCAAATGTTAAGGTAGTTACATAATAATCCCAAGTTCCAATATTTGCTCTTAATGCTGGTAATTTCATAATTAGAATGCTTTTATTGCTTGTTTAATTTCTTTATCAGGAATCTCATCATTCATAGGAAATAAAAGATAATTAATTAATTGCTTTTCTAAATCAATAATATCATTATTCTCATCTAATGGAAGATATGCTAAATATAAATCAGATGACCAATATTTAAACATTCGTGTTATTTTAGGTCTTTCATTACTACGAGAATATTTTTGAAAATATTCTTTTACTCTTTTTCTCAAGTTTTGACCTTCAGTATATTGAGCCCTTCCAATATAAAAAGGAAACTCTGTTAATCCATTTAAGATTTCACATTTAATATAAAACAAATATAATCCACCACAATTATTGGGTATACTGTTTATAGCAGTATCAAAATCATCTGCATTTGTATTTAAATACTTTATAGTATTCCAATTTGCAAAAGAAATATCAATTTTTGTAAAATTAAATCTGTCCCAAAGAGGTTTGTGTAAATAATAACTTACACTTTGATTATTTAAATTTTCTCCTAAATCAAAAGCTGATGCAATCATAATTATTTAAATTTTTACAATACTTTAATCCTCTAAAGCTCCCATTAATTGCTCCATTCCAAAATTCAATAGAAAATCAGAATAATAATGGTCAAATATATCCCTGATGTATTCGTCTATTGTTACACTTTCAGTACCGGTTTCTTTATCTATTGATATAGAATATTTTCTTCTTTTCGTAATCATATAAAGAAATAAAGTGTGAAAATAAACCGATGAAATATATTTCCTTTCAGCAGTAAGAATTTGTTCTTCCCCTTTTAACTTAGAACGATGGTTCAAGAATACGGAACTATCCAGATTAATAAATATTTCCTGTAACTGGTCACCTTCTGAAATGGGATACATCACTGTATTGTGGTTCATCTCAATCCCTTTTTCCTCTAAAGAATCCCAATTTTCTTGTTTCACTTTTTGAAGTTTCGGTAACCCAATATAGTCTTCTTTTTCATCTTCTTGTGGTACTTTCTCTTTGGGAGCTTCTTTGTTGGTAATTTTTACTAATATTATTTCTTCAAATACTTCTCCCGGTGCAGTTAATGAAGCTATTATTTCGATTTCATCACCAACATTTAATTCTTCCGTAGGCTCTATTGTAAGCTTTATAGTTCCCTTATTAGGACTGCTTTTAGTAATATTTAATACCCCTGAAACTTCTTTTTTTGTTCCGGGTTCTGTACCTCCGGAAGTTTCATTTCTTTTTACCTGTAAAACACTAATTTCTAACTCGCCTGCATCTTCAGAGCGATCAAAATAATCATTTTCTACATCGGTATCAAACTTGATGGTTCTTTCTCCATTTTTGGGTAAGGAAATAATATTAATTCCTTCTTTTTTGTTGTGTAATTGAAATAATGAAGGAAAGCGTTGAGGCAAGAAAGGTTTTACTTCTGTTTTAGGTTTTTGAGGAGAAGGTTTTCTATCTTTCTTTTCTTCTTTTTTCTCTTCTAGCTTTAAAGTATTTTGTAATAGTTTAAATAAATCACTGTTTTTAGGTAAGTTTTTTGCAAATGATTTTATAAGCTCAGTAGTATCTTCGTTCTCTAACCCTATACTTTCTTTACGCTTACGATTAATTTCATCTAATTCGCTTTTCTTTAATTTCTTACCTATATATTCTCGCAAAGAAGCCGATTCAGGACCATCTTTGAGGCGGTCTCTTGAAGCCATAAATAACTCCTCCCGAAAATCAGGATCCATTTCTGTACAATCTACGTGAATAAGAAGCGAGTCTTTAAGAAGATTAAATTTTAGAGTTCGGGTTATAAATTCAGTCGTAAAATTTCCGTGTACTTGTCCGTTTATAGAAAACATAACAGACATATTATTTTTAAAAAATCGGCTTCTTATAACATCTTTGCTCTTCTTGACATCGTACTTTTCAAGTTTAGGTTTAAAAACATAACACGTTATTTTTGCCTTTCCAAACAGCTCATCTACGTATTCTTCCGAAAAATAAGTATCTATATAATCACTCTGAGTTTCTTCTAATCTTCTTTTTAAACCAAATAAATCTAATTCTAAAACTTTATTATTAGGATACCTTTCTTTTTTATCTACTGTCAGAATAGGTAACACAGGTTCAAATAAAAATTCATTGAGACTTTGATTTAAGTCTTGAGCAAAACCAGAATAACCTGTAGGAAATTGGTAGGAATACATTTTTAGAATACTTCCCGTTTTAAAATTTCTTCCGTATAGTTTTAAATCTAAATCTGTTATAGGAAAATTGGGGATTTGACTGTCTATTTTTAAATACTCAAAATGACTTGATCTTCTATTTGTTCCCAAATCACTAATCTTCCTTTGACGAATTAAAGTAAAACCAAAGTTTCCTGTATTATCATATCTTTTGGAAGCTATCAGTTGAAATCTTCTCTTTCCACAAAACACTAAGGCTCCGCTTCCTCCCATATTATATTTACCCTGTACAAATTGGATATTGATTTTATTTCCTTTTACCAAAGAAAGAAATGTATCTTCAAACTTCTCAGGATGTTGTCCTTCTCCATTATCATATATAATAACCGAAGTATTGCGTGGTGGACCATCTGCTAAGATTTGTATCTCTTCAGATTGCCTACGTCTATTCTGTTTTAAATCCCAATTTTTATAATCAGGATAAAACACATTTATAGCACCCTCCATTGATTGTGGAGCTTCAGTTGAATCAGGTTGAATACCTTTCTCTAAACATTTTTTAGTAAGAATTGCGTCAATGGAATTAGTTACTTTTTCTACTAAAGCTGCTATAGGGCTTGATTGTTGGTTTCTGACTATACCAAACATATTTTCATTTCCACCCAAAGGAAACCAATTTTCATCTTTGAAAAAATCAGGATATTTTTGAATTACATTTTCAACTTCTTCTTCAGTAGGACTAAAATATAAAAGCTTGAATAGGTCTTCCGTAGAAATATTAGGCATAACTGGATGTTTTTAGTTGAGAAATAATTTCCTTAACCATTTTAATGGTATAAAGAACTTCATCTTCTGTATTATATTTACTTAAGCTGAACCTTATACTTGAAAAAGCATTTTTATTACTTAATCCCATTGCCGTCAGAACGTGAGAAGGTTCTATTAATTCAGAATGACAAGCTGAACCATTTGAAACACAAATATTGTCCAACATTTTGATAAGTATATCAGCTTCAATGTCTGGAAAGCAGATATTCGAAATATTATAGATTCTATTCTCTTTATCTCCATTGACAAATGCTCCTTCAATGGTCAATAGTTCATTTTCCAATAAATCTCGTAGTTTACTTATAGAAGATTTGTTCTTCTCAATTTCATTTAGACTTATTTCACAACTTTTGCCTAACCCAATAGCTCCGGGAACATTTAATGTACCACTTCTTTTTCCTTTTTCCTGACCACCTCCGTGTATTAAAGACTGAAAATTTAAAGCTTTGTGATTATAATAATACCCACCAATTCCTTTTGGTGCATAAAACTTATGTCCTGAAAAAACGAGATAATCTACACCCAAACTTTTTACATCAACTGAAATTTTACCAACAGCTTGTGTAGCATCTGTCATCATTAAAGCTCCAAATTGATGAGCTATTTCTGTAATTTCTTTTATAGGCTGTATGACTCCCGTTTCATTATTTACCAACATCACGGAAACCAAAAGTGTTTTATCAGAAATTATTTTTTTTAGTTCATTTATATCTATTAATCCCGATTCCAAAACAGGCATATAAACAACATCAAAACCTACTTCTTCTAAATACTTACAAGTATCAAGTACAGCAGAATGTTCAGTAGTTATCGTAATAATCTGTGATCGTTTTATTTTATTGGAAGAAACAACTCCTTTTAAAATAGTATTAATTGATTCGGTTGCCCCGGAAGTGAATATAATTTCTTTTGATTCTGCATTAAGCAATTTAGCAACATTCTCTCTTGCAGAGACAATTTTCTTATTGATCTTTATACCTAACGAATGAGAACTCGAAGAATTACCATAAAATTCAGATAGAAAAGGAATTATTTCTTTTACAACTTCATCATCAACTTTTGTGGTAGAAGCATTATCAAGATATATATAATTTTGAGGCATTATCATTTCAAAAAATTAGATTGGGCTAATTTAACAATAATCAACCAATTAGTATCAGTTAGTATCAAAAAAATCCACCCCTCCCAACCGCACAGAAAGTTTTTCCGTCACACTTTTTGTACCCCAACGCTCATAAAGCACATCGGGCTATGGCAGAAATTTAATAGTCAAGAAAGATAATTTTCAGGAGCCATAACCCAAAGAGCTTTCCAGCCGCACCAGACAAAAAGCCGTACACTGCCTCTGTACCTCCGGCAGTGACTTGTGCCGGAAAAACTTTCCCAAAGCTTCTTTACATAATGTGGCATTATAGTCCCTACGGGCTGCGGGGACAAGCCCACTATAATAACATTATGTAAAAAAGCCGCTCCGCCCACGCTCTTTAGGGCTTTTGCTCAGGGACAGTTTTTTGATAGCTTTCCGTCGCTCCACCCAGCTATACAAAAAACTGCCCGTCGCAAAAGCCCATAGTATCCACAATTTCCCCACCACCCAATTTCAGCGGTTGCAGGACTAAAAAACACTTCCAACGCTCTGCCTTATGCCTGCGGAAAGTTCATTCATACCTCATTTCACTATCCTCGGCATCCTTCAGCAAGAGTGACTTATCCGTTCGTTCCACAATTTTCCTTTCTTAATTCATTCCGCAACAAGCAGTAATTTCCTATGCAATTCCAATACTGATTACTGCTTATATTGCTTCATTCATTTGCTTTGCTATTATTCCACTTCCGGAACACCACCTTTGCTTTTCTCCTGCTTCCAAAGTATTTTTTAGTCCTGCGGGTTTTTTACCCCAAATTGCGGACAAAGCAGGTTAAGAAAGGAAACGACTTTTCCAAAAAAAGAGAAAAAAGAAGCCAAAGGTTCGTTTCGGGTTCTCAAAAAGACAAGTTCAAGCCCTATGGGTGTGGAAAAAAATCTCCACCCTACGGGTAGTATTTTTCTCCACAAACTTGCTTTTTGGAAACCCTTCACGGATAAAGAGGCTTTCTTTTTTCCCTTTTTCTTTTGAAAAAATTATTGTGTTGAGGTTCTGCCGAAACATCAGGATAAAGAAAAACTAACTTTTTAAATCCTAATGCTATGGCAAATTTCATCATCAAAACCCACAAAAAAGGAAATGTTTACAAAAGCAAACATTTTTTCATCCTAAACAAAGGTTTAAACAGTGGTAAACCTTTAAATGAGCCTTGTGCAAATTGCTTTGTCATCGTGTTTTCAAACGCTGAAGAAAGAGAAAGTCATTACTGGACAGCTTTCAGCCTTTGGAAATCTAAATTCTGGCATCCGTTTTTAGTTGGTTCGGTTATCCCTTTTTTAAGATTATCCGAATTCAAAAAAGAATTTTTCATTAAATCAAAAGAGATTTTAGCAGATTTTGAGAACCATAAAAAAGACATTACAGCTCTCAGATTGTTGGAGCAAAAAGAAAAGCAGTTTCACGAAAACATCAACCTCATCAATGATATGAGACGGGTTATCCTGTACCGCTATTGTAAAAAGTAACTTAAATCTAACTATTATGACACTATTTGTTCTTTATCAAACAGATGTATGGAAGTCGAAGTCTTCCAGAGTTTTTTGCGGTGTCTTTGACACTCGTGACAAGGCTATTGACAACGCCAAATATAACGGGCTATATACCCATTATTCGGAGGTTATAGTTCTTGAAGTAACACTTAATTTATTTGAGGAAGCCTGAACAAAAAAGCCCATTCCTTTCGGTTTGGGCTTTCATTTGGTTTAACTCAAAGGTCACCACAACAAGAGTTAAACTATTTTTTGGAGTGCTTCTTTAAGATACATCTTAAGAGTAAGGATACTATAAAACTTACAACCGCTCCAATAGTAGCTAATAGTATTGTTTTTACAACATCTTCCGAATTCAGATTCGGAATAATACTCAAAAATGTACCTCCCAATGTACCGACAGTAAGCGAGTTACTCTGCATCTGGCTGAGGTTTAGATGCTTTCGCATCCTTAATTTTGGCGTCATCTACAGTAACCTGACTCACTGCCGAAAGTACACCTCCGGCAACGGTTAGATAACCTCCTATAGTTACAATGGTAACAGGTAAAGTTACGGGAGTTGTAATTAATACGCCTCCAACAGTAGCCAATACCAAACCGACATTTCGAAGCACTTTAAACAATTTCGGAGTGGGAGCCTGAGCTCTATCAATTATATTCATAATGTTTAAATTTTTAAGATTGAACAATCAAATACACTTTTTCCTTTTGTTCCAGTTTGGAATATACCAAAGCTTTAAGTTTCTCAAAAGCCTTTCTCGACATCAACCCCAATCCGGAACCGGAAATTTTCGTTACGGGAGCAATACAGCCGTTTAATTCTTTCAGGGCATTATTGGCAGGATGAAACAAAATATAACTTCTGTCTTTTACACCCATAATCTCAATATGCCAATCGAACTTTTGGCTAAATCGCTTTCTCAATTCATATTTCCCTTCGGGAATACAGGAAACTCTCTTTTCGTTATTCTTCCAGGACAACTCAATTGTATAACAAATGAATTTACCTTCACATTCGAGTTTCCCGTTAGTTCCCTCCGGAAAATACGTTCGTGTCAAACGCAGCTCCATTATACACCTCCGTCAACTCTCACAATCGACAACGGGTTAAAAGATCCATTTTTGAGCGGATACATTTCGCCATTGATTTCCTGATAGAACTCAACTCCTAGGGCTAAAAACAACGGATGGGTAGAATTTGCTGTCACAGCATTCACCTGGTTGATAGCTGTCGTAGGGGTCGAATCACACGGTAAAATTGCCGTTTCAGAGGATGCAACAACAAATGTTTCGCCTTCAAAATCTATTT
>CAYPCZ010000090.1:0-8712 GCA_964409345.1 uncultured Flavobacterium sp.
ATCGTGAAGTAGATTTATTCGACCTAATCTGTCACGTAGCATTTGAACAACCACCGCTTACACGAAAAGAAAGAGCCAATAATGTGAAGAAGCGGGACTACTTTACAAAATATGGCGAACAGGCTCGAAAGGTTTTGGAAACGCTACTGGATAAATATGCAGATGAGGGAGTAACCAACATTGAAAGCATGGATATTCTGAAAGTGAAACCACTCACAGATTATGGTTCGCCTTTGGAAATCATAAAGCAATTTGGGAGCAAGGCCAAATACTTGGAAGCAATAAAAGAATTAGAACAAGAATTATATAAAACAGGAGCTTAATGGCAAACTTAAAAGGAGTTATAGATGGCATTCGCAAAATCATGTGGCAAGACACAGGACTGAATGGTGATGCACAAAGAATTGAGCAGTTGGGATGGATGCTGTTTCTCAAAATATTCTCAGATAAAGACAAAGAACTTGAAGTTTTAAATGATGACTATACAAGTCCAATTCCAGATGAATTTCATTGGGATGCTTGGGCAGGAGATGACGAGGGAATAACCGGAGATGAGCTACAAGCTTTTGTAGATCAAAAACTGTTTCCTGCATTACGGAATCTTAAAGTTGGTGTCAGTGACGACCTTGCCAACAAACGAGCATTGATTGTTCGAGAAGTTTTTGAAGGCAACAACAACTACATGAAAAGCGGTATCAATATCCGTAAGGTATTAAACAAGCTCAACGAAATTGATTTCAACATAGCAAAAGACCGACATGCTTTTGGCGAACTCTACGAAACCATTTTAAAGGAACTGCAAAGTGCGGGTAAAAGTGGTGAATTCTACACGCCTAGAGCCATTACGGAATTTATCTGCGAAATGATAAACCCAAAGTTAGGCGAGAAGGTTTTAGACCCAAGCTGTGGAACTGGTGGATATTTAACGGCAGCTGTTGAGCATCTCAGAAAAGAAGCAAACAGCGTTGAAGACATTGAAAGCTTAGCAAAAAACATCATTGGATGGGAATACAAGCCACTGCCCTATTTACTAGCAACAACAAACTTGATATTACATGATATTGAAGTCCCAAACATTTCATTTAGAGATTCTCTTGACCAACCCTTAAGTGCATACACAGAGAAAAATCGTGTGAATGTGATTTTAGCGAACCCTCCATTTGGTGGGATTGTAGCTAACAATAACGAAAAGAATTTCCCTCAGAATTATAGAACAAAAGAAAGTGCAGACCTCTTCCTAGTTCTTATGGTTCATTTGCTGAAAAAAGGTGGGCGTGCTGGTATCGTATTGCCAGATGGCTCATTAACAGGCGGTGGAATTAAAGAAAGGGTACGTCAAAAACTACTAGAAGACTGTAACCTACACACCATTATTCGACTGCCAAATTCTGTGTTTCAACCATATGCAACCGTATCTACTAATTTGCTCTTTTTTACCAAAGGAGAACCAACAAAGGAAATTTGGTACTACGAACATCGTTTGCCTGAAGGACAAAAGGCATATAGTAAAACAAAAAGTATTCAAGTAAAGGAATTTGAACCTATAAAAAAATGGTGGGATAATCGAAAAGAAAGTGACCAAAGCTGGAAAGTAGATATTCAAACAATTATTGACAGAAATTATGACTTAGATATTAAAAATTTAGCTAAAACTGAGGAAGAGATAGAGCATAGCAGTATAATACTTCTTGAAATACTCGAGAAATCAATTGCTTCAAGCGCTAGTATTTTAGGTGAATTAAAAAATGTAGCGAAATGAGTTGGAGAATCGTAAACCTTGGCGAACTCGTTGATGAATTCTCTTTTCGCCCAAATGATTTGGATATTGATGTCTCATTACTGGAATTCTATGGTGTAAGTAATACAGACGGTATTATTCCAACCAAAAATGCGGCAGAAGACAAAGCTGAAAAATACAAGATTCTTGAAAAGGACTGTTTTGCCTACAACCCTTATCGTGTTAATGTAGGTTCAATAGCTCTTTTGGAAGATGATATTAAAGGACTAATAAGTCCTGCTTATGTCGTTTTTAAGCCAAAACCCAAGAGTATAATTCCACAACTTTTATTGATGTTCCTCAAGTCTCCTGAAGGACTAAGGCAAATAAAAATTCATGCTCGGGGGACAGTAAGGCAGGCATTACGTTTTAATGATCTCTGCAAAATTGAACTTTCACTTCCAGATTATGATGAGCAAATAGAATTTTTTAAAAAAATCAAAGAAACAGAAAGTGTCTCAAAAAATTTAACAGTTGAATTTACCCACCAGCTCGATTTGGTTAAAGAATTACGCCAAGTTTATTTAAAAGAAGCTATGCAAGGCAAATTAGTTCCACAAGATTCAAATGACGAGCCTGCTTCTATCCTTTTGGAAAAAATCAGAGTGGAAAAACAACGTTTAGTCAATGAAAATAAAATCAGAAAGCAAAAACCAATATCTCCTATAGAAAAAGATGAGATTCCGTTTGAAGTACCAGAGAATTGGGAATGGTGCAGATTGGGAGAGTTAGCCAGTTTTCTTAATGGATATGCCTTTAAGAGTAGTTGGTACAAAGATGTTGGAATCCCAGTTCTCAGAAATGTAAATATGGGAGTTGGCGAAATAAATTGGAAAGATGTTGCCAAAATTCCAGAATCTATTGCAAGCGAATACCCTGAGTATTCATTGGAAGCTGGAGATATCCTATTATCCTTAGACCGTCCCATAATTAATGCAGGACTAAAAGTCGCACAAGTCAAAACAGAAGACTTACCCTGCCTATTGCTGCAACGAGTTTTAAAAACATCTCCAATAATTGCATCTAACCAGTATGTGTTTATTTGGTTTCAATCTGAGTTGTTTATAAAGAGTATTAACCCGGGTAGAAGCATTGGAATTCCTCATGTATCACACAATGATGTGGCTGAAGCATTAATTCCCTTACCTCCAATTTCCGAACAACAACGTATAGTCTTAAAGTTGGAAGAGTTGATGGCTTATTGTGATGATTTGGAGGCAAGCATCAAAGAAAGTCAAGAGCAAAATGAGTTGCTTTTACAGCAGGTCCTAAATGAATCTTTAGGACTCAAACTTCAAAAAGAGGCGATTCAAAAAGAAACCTCCAAAAAAGAAAAAGCACAAGAAAGCAAATTCGACCCTAATACAACGCTTATGGAAATAGTAGAACTTTTGAAAAAGCATGGTAAACTCCATGCTGAAGAATTGTGGAAAATGTCAAAGTACCCTGATGACATTGATGCTTTCTATGCTGATTTGAAAAAGCAAATAGAGCTTAACAAGATGATCAAAGAAAGTGCAGAAAAAGGCTATTTAGAACTCGTATGAGAATAGATAAGGTTTACATAGAAAAATTTAAAAACCTCCATCAATTCACTATTGATTTGGATGAGACCAAAATGCAAACCGTTCTTTTGGGTGAGAACGCAGCAGGTAAGTCAAATTTTTTGGAAGCTTTGGTCATTATATTCCGTGATCTCGATTTGGAAGATCGAACTAGTTTTAATTACACCATCGAATATGAGTGTAAGGGCAATTTTATTAAGGTAAATGGCGGCCCAGATGTGAAAAATAAATTCGGTTTATTTCTAGGCAAGAAAAAAGGTAACGAGATTATATATACGACAGTTGTATCTAAATCAGCAGTCAAAAAAAATAAAGAAGAATATTTGCCAAAATATGTCTTCTCTTACTATTCTGGAGTTAGCAATCGTCTTTTAGAGCATTTTGACAAACATCAGCTAAAATTTTACAAAGCTCTATTGGCTGGGATTGACGCACCAGCAAGACCGCTTTTCTACGCTAGGCTTATACACAGTCATTTTGTCTTAATGGCATTTTATGGTTTTCCTGATCAGAAAGTAACATCTTTCTTAAATGATTACCTAAATATTGTAGGTCTGGAATCCGTCCTATTTGTACTAAAAAAACCAAATTGGAAAGGTGACAAAAAGGAAGGTGATCCAAAATTTTGGTATGCAAAAGGAGTTGTGAAAGACTTTTTAAATGACCTGTGGGATGCATCAATTGGGCCGATATATCATAAAGATAAAGTCAGAGAGGACTTCAATAAACACCCAGACCAAGAACACTTATACTTATACATATCTAATGAAGAGAAACTCAAAAAGATTGCTGAGAAATACGGCACGAATACGGAGTTCTTCAAGAGTTTAGAAAGCACATATATTTCAGATTTGATTCATGAGGTAAGAGTTAAGGTTAAGAAGAAAAATGTAGATGGTGAAATCACTTTCAAAGAACTTTCAGAAGGAGAACAGCAACTATTGACAGTTCTTGGACTGCTTCGCTTTACTAAGGAAGAGGAATCATTGATTCTTCTAGATGAGCCAGATACACACTTAAACCCCCTTTGGAAATGGAAGTATATGAATTTGCTTGAAGAGGTAGTTCAGAAGCCTGAGAATAGTCAAATCATAATGACAACTCACGATCCTTTGGTAATTGGAGGTCTAACAAGAGAAGAGATTAGGATTTTCTACATAGAAAAAGGCAAGGACGAGGATGACAAAGAAATCATGCTTGTAAAAACCATGGCTCCAGATTTTGATCCTAAAGGTTTGGGTGTTGCAGGTGTATTGACGAGTGAGTTTTTCAAATTGCCAAGTACGCTTGATGAAGATACTCTTGATATTTTAAATAGAAGAAATGAGTTAATAGCTAAGCAAGACGCTAACAAGCTAACCAATCAAGAGTCTACTGAGCTAAAAGAAATTTTTTATTATTTAAACAATCTTGGTATTAATACAACGGACAGAGACCCACTCTATGAAAAATTTATTGTTGCTCTGTCAAAATTGGAGAAACCAGAGAACATAAAGAGCTCTCCCGTTGAGTTGAAAAAGCAAAACGAAATAGCTTTTGATATTTTGAAACGAATAATAAAAGAGTCTGAAAAATGATCTTTATAGATTTAGAAAACAATCCCCCACCACAAGATTGGATAGACAGAGCAGAGGCTTTAACTCAACAATTAATTGCGGCTCCTACAATTGCAGCTAAAAACGTAATAATTGATGCAAATCAAGCCTTGTGGACTGAATTGAAGGATCATTTATCTGCATTGAGTAATCAGAAATGTTGGTACACAGAATCTATTAACGCAGGTGCTCACTGCCATGTTGACCATTTTCGTCCAAAAAAAGAAGTAATTGATGAAGACGGCAAAATAACAGATGGCTATTGGTGGCTTGCTTTTGATTGGATGAATTATAGGTTTTCTGGTCCAGCCCCAAATGTGAGAAAAAGGTCATATTTCCAGGTTGTTGCGAACAGAGCTTTAAATTATGGAGACAATTGTAACGTAGAGGATATTCTTTTTATTGATCCAATTCGAGTCCGAGACCCAGAATGCCTAGCTTTTGATAATGAGGGAAGGGTTAAACCTAAAGAAACCGTAATAACGTCCAGGAATTACAAGCGCGCTGATTATTCAATTCGAAGACTAAATCTTAACGCACCTAGTTTAATTGATCAGCGAAAAGATAAATTTAGAAAGGCATCTACTCTCCTAATGCAGCTGAATAAAAAGATTCAACTGCAATCTGTAACATGGAATCAGCCACGAGAAAATGAAATTGAATCTGGATTCAGAGAACTAATTCAAATGTGCTCCAAAAACTCTGAATTTTCTGCAGCAGTAAAATTCTGTTTAAAGGGTTCTAATTATGATTGGGCTTTGGAAATCATCAATGCTGCAGCATAATGATTATCTACTCCAACATAAAGGATTCTCTTGAAACCGAGCTAAAACAAGCTAAGACAGTTTGGATTGCTTCGGCTATGATTAGTTATAGTGGGTGGTTGTTTCTTCAAAAAAGTATTCCAAAAACCGCAATACAGACATATTTAATTGGTATTGACTTAGCGACAGACCCAAAAGTTTTTGAATCACTATTAGCCAACCTGGCTATAAATGCGAGGGTCTATGAAACCCAATATACTTTTCATCCCAAAGTTTACCTTATACAGTATGAGGATGATTCTTTAACTGCCTTTATAGGTTCATCTAATACCACTAGTTGGGGATTAGAAAAAAATGTTGAAATGAATTTTCAAATCCATGACCAAAAGGAATGCAAAAAATTACTTGCTTGGTTTAACGGACTTTATTCGGAAGGTTATTTTATCACGCAAAATTTTGTCGATGACTATAAAGCCAAATTTCAATCGGCATCCATAAAAACTAAAGAAATAAACAAAGAAGCTGAATCTATAAAAAGTGACCTAAAAATGGGTTCTGGTCAATTCTTTTCAAGAAATCATCATGCTGTCTTCAATAAGAAATATCATGAAATTGAAAACGAAAACCTAAAGACCATCAGAAAAGATGTGGGCATTAGACTAAAAGATTTACATGAAAAAATCTATCCCAAATTCAATGCTTATGGATTAACGGACTTGCATTGTCACCACAGTAAGCGAGAAATTGTTAGTCGGTATTTCTTCAACAACTACAGTGGCTTTTATATAAATGCCATGTGGCTTCATTATGGTAAATCTCTCTCGCAATTGCAAGCTTACTCCAGTTCAGATAAATCATTCAACAAGCCAGATTCGTTCATCAATAACATCCGAATGCAAGTTATCATACATGAGGATAGTCTTGGGATTTGGCTAGTACTAGGTCGGAATAATGGAAGTAGAATTGACAGAGAATATTTTCGTGATCATATGAAGGTACCATCAGTTCAAAAGGAGTTTTTTGATGCTTTTAAGAAGCTCGGTAATGACTATTGGATAGATGTTCCAAACGCCCTAGAAGCAAAGGATATTAAAACCCCGGCTGATTTATTGAAAAAAACACAAAAGGAAAGACTAGAAGAGTATTTCATAATTGGTTGTGATATTGACTGGCTGGATAAACGACTATCAGAAAAAAATCTTTCAACCACAGTTCTTGAAGAGTTTAAAAAGCTATACCCACTGTATGAAATAATGAGACATAAATAAAAGCCAACGCACACTTTCAAGCACATTTGCAGGTCGCTCAATGCCAACACACAGCCAAAACCTGCAAAAGAGCTTTCAAGTCCCTGCCCGAGAAAAGAGAAATTTTAAAAAATGCCCCACCGCACAGGAGGACAAAGAAAATGAAGACTAAAACGAAAAGAAAAATAAAGCACGAACGCACAACAATGGCTATACGTAATGCGGGTTTTGGTGCTAAATTGAAAGTAAATGAACTTTAACAAACATATCAGTAACCGGACAGTGAAGTGCCTTGAAATCCCGCACTACGCATAGCCGGGCCGTTAGGCGCAACTTTTAATGATAGACGTATGTGCAATGAGACAAACTGGTTTGATACTTTTTTAGGACAACTACTCGCATTGGTAACTTTCTTTTTGTTCCCTGCCATTCAATACATAACACTTAAATCATTTTCAAAAAACGAGGGAAAACCTGAATTGTGGTATTTACCTGCATTTGGATTCAGACTTGTAATAAGAAATATTCCAAGAAAGAAAACATTATCGGACATAAAAGCAAGAACAATTCTAAGACAGATAATCCCTTCAAGTATTGGGTCAAGCGTAAACACTTTTCAAGATATTGCATTGAAAGAAATTGATGAATTTTTCCTACTTCCTGAAAACGACCTAATACTTATCAGTTTTAAGATTGAAAAAGCTGGAGAAAAGTTAGTATTTATTCAAACAGACAAACTTGGTGACAAAATAATGGAAAGCGATTTCGATAAGTTTCAAGAATTGACCACCAGTTACACAGCCAACATTGAAAATTACTTAAATTTCGATGTTAAAATTGCAAAACAAATGACTCTTAACAAAAATGATCTTGAACAATGTTGGGCAAGTGTAAAAAATAACAAGGAGCAAAGACTGACTTGTGGGTCTATTATTGAAATTGAATAGCTGCACCTAATAACTAGAGTTTCGTTGGGTCTGAAAGACCCACAATGAAACTCCTGTTGAACAGTTTATCCCGTTCGTACGGGAAGACCGGTTGTATTTCTTATTATGGGGTTATCGTAGGATGGGTTTAAGATATCAGCGCAGCGCAAGGTACCAGCTTTTTTGATTTATGGTTACACGGTATCAGGTTTCCCAAACGTTTAAAGGGTCGAATCTATTACGCCTCCTCACACTTTATCCTGGATCTCCGGCACATTTGAATCGGTGCCGCGTATGGCGGTAACCCGCGCGGTTCTGTGGGCTAGGAATTCCCCGTCCCAAGGCCGGATGAGTTGCTTAATCTCCACGGGATCGGAAGCTTGCAGCCACGCGTCGCGGTCGGCCGGATCAACGACAAAGGGCATGCGCTTCTTTTCGTTGTGTATTTCCTCCAGCTGCGGATTGGCTTCGGTCGTGAGGATGGAAAAGGTCGGGTATCCATTGAATTCGGCCCATACGATCCCTAATGTAAATATTGCCTTCTCGGGTAGGTGCAGGTAATAGTTCTCGGTTTCTTTGACGCCCTTTACCTTGTGCGGCTCGAAAAACCCGTCGACATACAGCAATCCCCGATTCTTCTTGATATACGGCTTGTAACTGGCCTTCTCGAACACGGACTCCCCTTCTGCATTCAGGGTGTTTGCGTACTTCCCCGCTCCTTCTTCGTCCTTCACCCAGAAAGGAATCAACTTCCACCGGGCCAAGCCGATGTTCTCGGGTGTAGCATTGAGCGTGACGGGCAGCCAGGGCCGCACAAATCCGCTGATGTGGTAATACT
>CAYPCZ010000091.1:0-8603 GCA_964409345.1 uncultured Flavobacterium sp.
GAACTTGATAAAGAGATTTTGGAAAGAGCATTAAAAAAGTTTGAAAAGTAAATTTTATGTTAAAGGTTAATACATACGGTTTTCAAAACATTTATGATAAGTACCCTAACATGGTTGTACCCAATTACCAACGTGCTTATACTTGGAATAAAGAAAAGGTAGAAGATTTGCTTTCGGACTGGAAAGAGTATCTAGAAAAAAAACCAACGCATTCCTATTACATGGGAACTTTGTTGCTTTATTTTGATAAAGACAAAAATAACTATCAAATCATAGATGGACAGCAACGCCTCACCACACTTGCATTGGTTTATTACACACTTGAAAATAAACTATTACAAGGTCAAGATGTGAGTTATAACCAAAAGCTTTCAGCTTATAATATTGCCAATAATCTTTCATATTTGAATGATATCAAAATCCAATTAGAATACTTAAAAGAAGCGAACATATTTAACATGCTTGATTTTACATTGATTGTCAGCGACAATCAAGACCACGCATTTTCATTTTTTGATTCTCAAAACAACAGAGGGGTAAGTTTGGGGGTTGACGACTACTTAAAAGCCTATCATTTAAGAGCATTACCTGAGCCATTGCAAGCCAAACGAGCAAAAGATTGGGAAGCCATTACCTTTAAAGCAAAAAAGCAAGACGACCATTTGCTCGACTTAAAGCATTTGTTTAATGAAATTCTGTTTAAAGTAAGAAGATGGAGAGGTCAAACAACATTTCTATATCCTAATAAAAACAATGTATTGGGCGAATTCCAAAAAAATACATACAAATCTGGCAATGATGAAAACTTCCGTTTGTTTCCCAACAGAAACAATATGCGGTTTCAGGAAATAGAAGTAAATAATGATGGGTTAAATTTTATATCCAGAGAAAAGCCAATATCCATCATTGAATATCCTTTCGCCATCAGACAGCCAATTTATAAAGGACAAAACTTTTTTGATTTTACTGAAAAATACCACTCCATTTTTGATCTTTTTTTTAACGAAAGTGTCAAGAAAACAAAAGCCATTCAGGATTCAATAAATTTCTATAACACTATTTATACCAACGATATGTCGGAATATCTAAGGTATTATATGCAAATGTGTTTGGTAGCTTACTATGATAATTTTGGTGAAGAAAAACTATTTGAAGCCATTCAGCACTTTGATTACTACATAGGCAGTCTGAGGTTAGAGAAATACTATGTAAGGCACGAAGCGGTAAAGAATAGTTTAAAAGAAGCAGAACTAAACCTGATTGACTTAATCATTAATGCCTATTTACCCAATGAGGTGTTCAACTTCATCAAAGGCTCTAAATCAATTGATGTTGTTTATTGGGAAAAAAAGTTTTTGAACGATAAAGGAGAATTAAAAAATTCGGTTATAGAAAGATACATCAAAAGAGTTTGTAGCTATTATGGAATAGACACGGGTAAAAACAAGTATCTGAATGAATTTAAAAGCAGAAAGCAATGGATAAAGTAAAATCACAATTAATTAATATTGCTTCTGTAGTTGAAGAAGGTTGGGAGTTTAACATCCCTATATACCAACGTTTATATGTATGGACAGAAGAACAAGTGAAAACCCTTTTTGAAGATTTACACACAGCCTACACCGCCAACAAAGACTTATATTACATTGGCGGAATTATTACAGTAGAAAATGCTTTAAAACCAAATTTATTTGATTTGGTAGATGGTCAGCAACGTTTTACAACCTTGTGGCTTCTATCAAACGAACTGGGAAGAGCTCTGTTACCTTTTACCTACAATGGAAAAAATTTAAGGTTACAATTTTCCATCAGAGAAAATGTATCTGAATTTTTCACGAGTATTGGTCAAATATCAAATAAAGTAAACGAAGCAAGTAATGATTTTTCAGACTTAATGCAAGTAGGGAAAGCAAGAAATCTGATTATTCAACTTATAGATAAGCATCTTTCAAACGATTCGGAGAAACAGGCATTTTCGAACTTTATTTTTGAAAAGGTTCGAATGGTTAAAACTACCGTTCCAGCATCCAATGATTTAAACAAACTTTTTGAAGCACTGAACAATAGAGGTGCCCAATTAGAACATCACGAAATTTTAAAAGCTCGCCTACTAAGTTTCATTGAAAGCGTTAGTAAACGACAAAAATATGCTAAGCTTTGGCAGGCTTGCAGCGTAATGGATAATTACATAGAAAGAGTAATTGCTTTAGAAATAGGTTCTGCACAGCAAATTGCAGCTTATTACCACAATGGCTTTGTTATTAAAGATGTCTTATCTCTTTTTGATTATCGTGATTCCAACAAAGAGTTATCGCTATCTGATGTCATTCAAAAACCTGAAAAATATTCTACCATCACGGATACATTCAGAAAGGAGCTTAACCATCACCCTGAAGCAACTGAAGATGAATTTGAACCTGTAAGAAGCATTTTAAGCTTTCCGCAACTATTATTGCATACACTGAGAATATTCCTGTTTGAACAGGAGAAAAAAGATATTCAGAGAATCAATGAAAAAGAGTTGCTAGAAATCTTTGATAAGCACTTTTTGAAATCTGATTTTATTGATGAAAAATCAGTGATAGAATTTATAGAAACACTTTTTGAAGTCAGATATGCTTTTGACCGCTATATAATTAAGTGGGTTACTGTAGGCGACCAAAAAGAAGAGCATATTCTTAAAGAGATCTACAAACAAAATCAGAAACGTGGTGGTCAAACTTATTATTTGCGAAGAATTAAAAAAGAAGAATACCACGGTATAGCCTTACTTCAAAGTATTTTATACCACTCTCAACAAAATACCACGCAATACTGGCTAACACCGTTTTTGTATTGGATGATAGATGAAAGACCAAGTTTTAATGATGCATTTCTTTTTTTAAGACACTTAGATAACACATTATTAAGTTCAAACACAGAAGAAATCCCTTTGCCTGAAAGAACAATTCAGTCAATGGAGGAATACTTAAAATACAAACCAGCCCCAGAGGCAATTTTCGGAAACGCTGATAATCCACGCGAAGATGGCACTGCGTTTCCTCACTATTGGTTTTATAAAATTGAATTTGTCTTGTGGTATTACAGAAATAAACTCGGCAAAGCGGAATCTTGGAAGGACTATAAAATGACTGCAAGAAATTCCATTGAACATATTGGCCCACAAAACCCCAGAGCACCTGAAGATAAAGTTTGTATTGAAATGCTTGATACAATGGGCAATTTAGTATTGGTGACAAGAAGTATCAATTCAGAATATAGTGACAAAGCATTCGGGGTTAAGAAGAGTATGTTTTTAGATAAAAAAAGCAAAGGAAGCATTGATAGCTTAAAATCCGATTTGATTTATGAGGAAAAATATTGGAATGATAGAATGGCGAAAAAGCACTTTGAAAAAATTGAGGAGCTTTTGATTTTATACTTTCAAGAGCATAAAATAAATTAAAAATGACAAAACAAACAGATACAACCGAAAAAGGATTAGAAACCCACATTGCCCAGTATTTGGTCAATGAAAATGGCTATTTGCTTCGTGAAAACACCGCTTACGATAATGTGGCTTGTTTGGATAGTGTCTTATTGTTTGAATTTTTAGAAGCTACGCAACCTAAATCAGTCGCTAAACTCAAAACCTATCACAAAGACCTTTACGAGCAAAAAATAATCAAACGCATCAATGACCAAATACAAGCAAAAGGAGTAATTGAGGTTTTGCGAAAAGGAATAACGGACGGTTTTACCGATACCAAACTGCATTTGTTTTATGACAAGCCTGTTTCAAATTACAACGCTTCTGCCAATGCTTTGTATCAAGCCAACCGATTTTCGGTGATGCGTCAGGTTTATTTCTCGCCACAGAATAAAAAGTCGTTGGACTTGGTCATTTTTATCAATGGCATTCCGATTATTTCCTTTGAGTTGAAAAATGAACTGACCAAGCAAAATGTAGAACACGCCATCAAACAATACAAAACAGACCGAGACCCTAATGAAGAACTGTTTCGCTTGGGTAGGTTGATGGTGAATTTTGCGGTCGACACCGAAGAAGTTTGGATGTGTACCCAACTCAAAAAAGAGAAATCATACTTTTTGCCTTTCAACAAAGGCTATAACAACGGAGCAGGAAACCCACCTAACGGTGGCATAAAAACCGACTATTTGTGGAAAGAGGTTTTGACTAAAAGCAGTCTGACAGACATTATTCAAAATTTTTGCCAACTCATTACCGAAGAAAAAGAGTACTTAGATGAAAAGGGCAAAGTAAGAACCCGAAAAGAAAAAAAACTGATATTTCCACGCTATCACCAATTGGTTGCTGTTCGGAATTTATTGGCAGATGCACAAGAAAAAGGTTCAGGTCAAAAGTATTTGATTCAGCATTCCGCAGGTTCAGGCAAGTCCAACTCCATTTCTTGGTTGGCTCACCAGTTAGTTGGTTTACACGACAAATCAGGTCAAAATAATATTTTTGATACGGTAATTGTAGTAACAGACCGCAGAGTTTTGGATGCTCAAATCAGGGAGAATATCAAACAATATCAGCAAGTAAAAGGTGTAGTTGAAGCTATTACCGAAGGTAGTAAACAATTGAAACAAGCTCTCGAAGAAGGCAAAAAAATCATCATTACCACTATTCAGAAGTTTCCACACATTGTTGAAGATATTGGTGATTTGCCAGGAAATAATTTTGCAATCATCATAGATGAAGCCCACAGTAGTTTGAGTGGACAAATGGCAAGAAAACTTAACGAAACACTTTCAAAACTCAATCTTGACCAAGCCACACAATCCGAACTTGAAGAAGATTTGGAAGACATTTCAAGTATGGTAGATGTAGAAGATGCTGAAGAAACTATAACAGGCGAAGATTTAATCCGAGTATTGGTAAAGTCAAGAAAATTGCTTCCAAATGCCAGTTACTTTGCATTTACAGCTACACCCAAGAATAAAACCTTAGAACTTTTTGGCGAACCATTTTCAGAAGGCGACAAAACCAAATTCAGAGCCTTTCATTTGTATTCAATGAAACAAGCCATTGAAGAAGGTTTTATTATGGACGTATTGCAGAATTACACCACCTATCAGAGTTATTATGCTTTACTAAAAAAGATAGAAGACGACCCTGAATATGATAAACTGAAAGCACAAAAGAAACTCAAACACTACGTAGAGAGCCACGAACACGCAATAAAAAAGAAAGCCATTTTAATCATTGAACATTTTATGGAAAATGTAATCCGTAAAAAGCGTATGGGAGGTTTTGCAAAAGCTATGTTGGTAACGAGTTCGAGAGCCAATGCAGTAAAATACAAAAAGGCGTTTGACGATTATTTATTAAAAATCAATAGTCCGTTTTTATCGGTGGTAGCATTTTCAGGTGAAATTGACGGACAAACAGAAGCCAGTTTAAATGGCTTTTCGAGTGCTAATATTCCGAGTGAATTTGAGAAAAACGAGTACCGCTTTTTATTGGTAGCCAATAAATACCAAACAGGATTTGACCAACCGCTTTTGCATACAATGTATGTAGATAAAAAGTTGGGCGGAGTAAATGCCGTTCAAACCCTATCAAGACTTAATAGAAGTCATCCGTTGAAGAAAGACACCTTTGTTTTAGATTTTGCCAATACCGCAGAGGACATTGAAAAAGCATTCAAACCCTATTTTGAAAGTACCATTTTAGGCGAAGCAACCGACCCTAACAAATTGTTTGACTTGCAAGATGCTTTGGACAATTTTCAGGTTTATACCAAAGAACAGGTTTTTGAATTTTCGGAAAAGATTTTGGCAAACGTACCAGTTGACCAATTACACGCAATGTTAGACACATCTTCTGAAATTTTCAGAAACGACCTTGCCGAAGAACAACAAGCGGACTTTAGAGCCAAAGTAAAAACTTATGTCCGTCTTTATATTTTCCTTTCTCAAATAGTACCGTTTGAAAATCCGTATTTAGAACGACTGTACATTTTCCTAAATCACTTGCAAAACAAATTAGGTGGCGATACACCTATTGATTTGGCACAAGGGATTTTAGACAACATTGATATGGACAGCTACCGTTTACAGTTGGAAGCCACTATGAATATCGTAATGGAACAAGGCGAAGATTTAAAGCCAATTCCAACCGATATGAGAGGCGGTTCATCAGACCCCGAAATTGATAGGCTTTCAAACATTCTACAAACTTTCAATGACCGTTACGGAACTCAATTTGAAGATGCCGACAAGGTTAGACAAATGGCGGAAAACATTGCAAATGATGTAGCAAAGAACAAAGAACTAATAAGCTCAATTCAACATTCAGACGACCAAAACGCAAGAATCACCAGCGACAAAGTTGTAGGAGAAGAATTGCTTAAACACATAACAACCAATTTTGACCTTTATAAACTCTATTCAGACAACAAAGAATTCAAAGAGGACTTTTCAGCAATGATGTTTGGCGTTGTAAAGGAATTGATAAACAGAGGAATTAATGCACAAAAATAAATTTTAATAATGGAAGCAGGTAAAAGAACAATCAACGACATTTTTAACGGCAATAGGGTTTTAGAAATACCCTTTTTCCAACGTTCGTATGTATGGGGCGAAACCCAATGGGAGAGACTAATTGAAGATATGGAAACTGTTAGTTCTACGAATAAACCTTACTTTTTGGGTTCAGTAATCCTAAAGCAACAGCAAACACCAGCTGGTGGGAATGTTGGAGATAAAAGAACTTTAATTGACGGTCAACAGCGATTAACCACCTTAAATATAATGTTCAAAGTGCTTTGCTTAAAAACTGGTATGAATGCTTCGTTTGACAGAGTTTTTCGCTTAATGAATAATGAAATAGCATTATGGCACAACCACAATGATATTTCAGACTTCAATAGAGTTTTGAATTTAACCACAGAGGAAGAACTTACTGGAGATAGCTCAATAATTAGTGCTTACACATACTTCAAAAACAACATAGAAGTTGAGAAGCTAAGTCTGAATAATATCCTTACTAACATTATGTTTGTGGGGATTGATTTAGGAGTAGATGAAGACGAACAACAAATTTTTGACACAATAAATTCTTTAGGCGTAAGGCTTACAACAGCTGAACTATTAAAAAATTACTTTTTCCATAGAGATGATGTTCAATCATACAATGACAACTGGAAAAATGTTTTTGAAAGAGATGCAGACACAAAAAAGTTTTGGGATAGAGATATTACTGCTGGTCGTTCGATCAGAGAAAATGTTGATTTATTCTTTTATTCTTTCCTACAAATTAAGATACAGGACAGCTCTTTAAATGTAAAAACAGAGGACAAAAAACTATTTACAAAAGTTGATGGTCTTTTTGATTCATACAAAAAATTCATCCAAGATTATAAGATTGACAAACCTGCATTAATTCAGGAAATAAAAGAATATGCTGAATTATACAGAGCCAACATTGATTTTGATGTGGTTGACAGAGAGCTTTCAGCAGATTATGGCATTGAGCGAATCAACGCTATCATATTTGGATTGGATAACACAACTTTAATTCCTTATGTGCTATTCGTACTGAAAAAGGTGGCAAATAGTAATGAGCGAAACTTGATATGGGAATATTTGGAATCATACATTATGCGAAGAATGGTTTGTCACGAGACCACCAAAAACTATAATCAATTATTTTCTGAAAGATTGATAGCAAATAATGTAATTACAAGAGATGCCTTAAAAGCCCAAATTGAAACTCAATCTGATAAGGTAAACTATATGCCATCAGACACAGATTTGCAGAATGGCTTTAACAATTCAAGATTGGTAAACAAACAAGCCGCAGGTATTCTATACCTGATTGAATCAATGGTACGTGACAGAACTAAACAATCTACTTCACTTCTTGGATTAGGCAGATACAGTTTAGAACACGTAATGCCAAAAAAATGGGAAAATAACTGGACACCTTTAGAAACAGAAGAAGCTAAATTAAACAGGCATAAAACTTTGTTGACACTTGGTAATTTGACAATCATCACCACTTCATTAAACACATCAATTAGAGATGCTGACTGGAATACCAAAAAAAATGGTAGAAGCGAAAAGCACGGTTTAAGACATTATGCATCTAGTATAGAAACATTTTCGCCATACTTGGAAAAACCTGATTGGAATGAAGAAGTAATACAAGAGAGAGCGACTTATTTATACACTAAAGCTAAAGAAATTTGGAGAAATCAAAATGTGAAGGAAGAAGCCACTGCACAGGTGTAAGCACATTTGCAATTCGCACAAGTCAACGCACAGACCAAAAATTGCAAAAGAGCTTCCACCTTTCCGACCCCAAAGAATGAATTTCAAAATATTTTTACAACGCATAAAAAAAAATATAAAACCCAAAAGCACAGAACAAAACGACAAACAAAAAAGACAACTGTCACTTAACATCAGACGACACCGATTACTATAACCGCTGGTTATCACGATGGATAACTATATTCTGAGCGGCCATAGAAGGTATGCCGCCGCGAAGCTGGCCGGCCTGAAACAACTGCCGTGCCGCTACGAAAACATTTACAGCATAGATGATAATTTTATTCAGTTACTCCGCGAGCACAACCGGCAACGCCCGA
>CAYPCZ010000092.1:0-8575 GCA_964409345.1 uncultured Flavobacterium sp.
AGAAAATAGTTTTTTCATTCGTTAAAAGTTCTTTTACTTTACTTTCTTCAATAGGCTGTAAAGTAATTTCTTTTTGCTTTCTGTGATAAAAATCTCTTGTTATTTCTAATCGGTAATACGAATTATCCTTTAGGATAACGATTCCGTATCTCGGGTTTATCAACTGCACTTCCCCCTCCGTAACCCTATAAACAGGTTGCCCGAAAGACAAAACCGAGAAAAATAAAAACGATAGGTAAAAGAGGGTTTTCATTTTATTCTTGTTTTATTTCTACATCTACGGGAACAGGCAAAGTATAACTTACTCTTACAGGTTCTCCGTTCTGTAATCCTGGATTCCATTTTCCTGCGAGTTTCAGAAGTCGTACTGTCTCTTTTCCTGTTCCGTGACCTAAATCCCGTAATACTTTTATATCCGAAAGACTTCCGTCTTTTTCTACTATAAATTGTACTATAACACGTCCTTTTATGCTCCTTTCAAGGTTTGGGATTTTAAAGTTTTCCTTAAAAAATTCGTTTAGTTTAGCAAGACCGTCTGGATATTCGGGCAATACTTCTGTTGCTGTATAAGTTATTCCTGTATCTACGGGATAAACTATATTCTCAAAATTTATATCTGATTTTAATTTTTCGTCCAATTCAACTCCGATATATCTGATTTTTACATTATCTGACATACGTAAAATCCAATATCCGTCAATGTTTTTGAACAGATAATAAGTTGAACCCGGTGTTTCATCTAAACCGCAACCCGGAACATAACCCCTGAAAACTCCCAACATTTCTACTTTTTCATTTCGTAAAATTCGGTATTCTTTTGCATAAATATAGTCTTTGTCTGCCAAAAAACCATTAAATACAGACAACGTATTTACATCAATGTCTTTATACGGAATCAATCCTTTTTCACGACTATATCGGTACACATAGTTTTTATCTTTGTAGTAACCATAAAGCCCTGCAACTCTTTCAAATGTAGATGCATCGGCTTTTATTTCTTTTTTGTTCCAATAAACTTTATCGTCTGTTTTGTATAAATTATAATCATAGCCTGTTGCCAATTTGGTCGAATTACCAATTTTAACCAATATTTTTTTATGACTTCTGACAAGTTCTATTTCTTCTTCGGTTAAATTCTCATAAAGAATTGTACCATCTCCGTCAGAAGCCTGATTTTTGTAAAAAACATAACCGTTATGTCTTTCAGTCATAGACGTATTTTCAAGACTTACAGGGTCGGAATATTTGAAAGGCAATTTTTTTAAAATTGATTTTTCCTCTTTTTCTGACCATTGCCATTCATACGCCCCGTTTTTATCAAAAAAATGGTCTGCAATCGGGAATATTCCAAAGGTTTTAGCATCGAGTTCGGGTATTGGTAGAATTTCTCCGTGACCGTAAACCCTATATAGTGTATTTCCGTCAGATAAATATGCACTATTATTGGTTTGCCAAACTTTTACATTTTTAAATTTTGAAGGAGGAACAGGCATTTTATGATTTCCAAAATACACAAAATTTTTATCCATTGAGAAGTTTCTTGACAACGGTTTTATGGTTTTTGCGTCCATTCCGTTCTGAACTTTGAGATTACCACGAGCCAAAACCACTTTTTTTGTTTTTACCAAAGAGTGATTTACAGGTCGTAGGGTATCGCCTTGATACAATCCGATTTTTCCGTCTATATACACGTAATTTTTATCGTAAATCATTTCGTAAAAAGACTCCGAAGCCGAACTTCCGTCTGACTTATCAATCTTTTGGCTTCCGTAATAAATGTAATTTTTGTCTTTGAAATAAGAAGTTGAAAAATTACGAGGTGCTCTAAAACTCGCAACATCTATATCCTCCTTAACTTCGGTTGTATCGACATAAACTTTTGTGTTGGTTTTCCAAAAATACTCCTCCTTTGAGTCGTGCGATATAATTATCCCTTCTTTGGTTTTAACTTTTCTAAAAGCTCCTACAATCGTAAATCCTGTCGTATCAACAGGAATAAAATTGCCTTTGAAATAAACTCCGTTTTTATCCAAAGCAAAAAATCTACTTTGGTCATATTTCGGATAACGAAAAGACTCAAAATCTACCGTAATGATTTTTCGGGAAACATCACTGTCGTAATATATGGCATAATCATTATTCACAATATAACGATTTGCCCCTCCGAATATCGGATTGTTGATTTGTAGAGAGGTGTCAATAACAGAACTGTTAAGGTAGCTCATATCTACATTGAAAGTGTTTGAATTGGGTTGTCCGTTACACCCGACAACCAAAACCAACATTAAAACAAAAACTATCTTTTTCATAAACACACTTTTTAATTACAGATACAAAAACTCAACCAAAGGTTGGGGTTATCTGAAATATTTCTCTAATTTTTCGGAAATTGTTTTTGTATCGGGTAACAGTTTTTGGTAATCTTTCGGAAGTAATGTTGATGTATTATAAGTGGCAACTCCAATAGGTTTATTTCCTGTTTTTAAAGAATACTCTACAATTGTTCTGTTTTTTTCTTTACAGATGATAATTCCGATACTGTCATTTTCGTTAGGCATACGTACTTTTTCGTTCAAAAGTGTAAGATAAAATTCCATTTTCCCTTTGTATTCGGGTAGAAATTCTCCGATTTTCAATTCAATAGCAACCAAACATTGCAACTGACGATGATACAAAAGCAAATCAACAAAATATTCTTTGTCTTCCACTTCTATTTTGAACTGATTGCCTACAAACGTAAACTGATGTCCCATTTCAAGCAAAAAATTACGGATATTCTGAACCAACGCATTTTCGAGTTCCCTTTCGGAATGTTCGTCTGCTAATCCTAAAAAGTCAAAAATATATTCATCTTTTACAGCTAAAACAGCTTGATTTTTTACGTTTTCGGGTAGGGTATTGTCAAAATTGGTTTGGTTGAGCAAATATTTTTCGTAGGTTTTATTGCTAATTTGGTTAATTAATACGTTTTTTGTCCAACCAAATTTTTTAGTGGAAAGTATGTAAAACTGACGTTCTAAATTGTCTTTACATCTGTTAAGAATAACAATGTGTTTTGTCCAGCTAATTTCTGCAACCAGTGGTTGCAGATTTTCAACAGACTGATATTCAGTATAAAACTGTGCCATTTGCCATAAGTTTCGTTCCGAAAATCCTCCGACATTTGGAAATTCCTTTTGCAGTTCTATCGAAAGTGTAGGCACAACCGCTTTACCCCAACTTTGGGTTTGTTTTTCGGAAATGGATTTTCCGATTTCCCAATATAATCTGATAAGTTCCGTATTTACGACTTTCAAAGCATTGTATTGAGCTTCTCGTACTCTCGTTTTTATTTCACTTATAAAATCAACCTGTTCCGATGATAATTCCATTTTTCAACACTTTTTATTATGGCACAAAAACAAATTTAAATAATATTACTCTATCTTTCTGATTATAAAGCAATTTTGCTAAAAGTAATCCTTACGCATTTATCTCAATCGACATCAGATATTTTTTAGGAGTAATCCCGAATTTCTTTTTAAAAGCGGAAATAAAATGGCTCGAAGTGCTGTATCCGATTTTCAGCCCAACTTCATTTACGTTATAGGAACCAGAATCTAATAATTTTCGGGCATATTCAAGCTTATAATCTAGCAAAAAACTATATACACTATCTCCATAAATCTGCTTAAAGCCCATTTTTAGTTTCTTGAGTGAAATCCCAACCTGATCAGCCAACTCTTGCAAGGTCGGAGGCTCTGCCATCTTTCCGATGATGATATCTTTGGCTTTTCGGATTTTCAAAACGTTTTCTTCATCTGCCAAAAACGGACATTGCTCGATATCCGTTCCTTCGTTTTTGTTGAAATATAAGCTCAAAAGCTCATACGACTTTCCTTTTACAAAAAGCTTTTGAACCGGTGATTCCGAATCGTAATTTAGAATCTGATTCAACACTATGGCCATTGCCGAGGTGATTTTTTCTTCTTTGTAGTATTGCTTTTTCTCGTTTTCTTTACTTAAAAACGGAATATAGTCGGCTTGTTCTGAAAATAACCCGTGTAATTTTTTAATGGAAATAAAGACTGAAATCACATAAGAATTAGGCACCACTTCCAAATGTACCGGAAGTTCCTTTTGGGGGTTATATAACAGAAGCGAAGAGGCCTCTTGGAGCGGAAGTATATAATTTCCTTGGTTAAAAACAAAGTTAGCCTGGCCTTTTAGCCCAAAGTGAAACTGAATCAGATCTGAATGAACAGATTTCTGAAAACGAGTTACTTCTGGGGTGTCGTTTTGAAAACGAAAAACCATAAAATTATCTTCTAGAATGACTTGTTCAAAAGAACTCATAACGATAGTTTTTAATTTGTATATTTGTCAGACAAGGTAGTCGTTTATTTAGAATCATTCTACTTAAACAACTTGCAAAGCATTGACACTCCTGCAAATGTACGACATTTCAGTATTTTTGGAAAACTATATTAACAAAAAACCTTTACCGACAAAAAAAGGACTTTTAGCGTTACTTTTATCAAAAGAGATGCTCTAATTTTGTAACCATTTCAGATTTAACTTTTAAACATGCACAAACACCAGACTTTTTATTGTATCGGTTTAAGCTATCAGAAAGCAGATGCTCTGATGAGAGGAAAATTTAATTTGAGTTCTCAGGCAAAGCACCGTGTATTCGAACAAGCCAAAAAAGATTATTTACATGGTGTTTTAATTATTTCTACTTGCAACCGAACCGAGATTTATGGTTATGCACAACATCCCTTTGAGTTGATAAAGCTTTTGTGTGATAACAGCTCCGGAACAGTTGATGACTTCCAGCAAGTGGGCTATGTATACAAAAATGCAGAAGCCGTAAATCATATCTTCAGGGTAGGAACCGGGCTTGATAGCCAAATCCTTGGTGATTTTGAAATTGTAGGGCAAATTAAAAACGGATTTGTAGATTCTAAAAGCTTTGGGCTATCGAATGCTTTTACCGAAAGATTAGTCAACTCGGCCATTCAAGCCAGCAGACGTATCAAAAACGAAACTCAATTAAGCTCAGGAACAACCTCAGTATCGTTTGCCTCGGTGCAGTACATCCTAAATACAGTTTCAGATGTATCGTCTAAAAACATTTTATTATTCGGAACCGGAAAAATAGGACGGAATACGTGTGAAAACTTGGTTAAACACACCAAAAACGAACATATAACCCTGATCAATCGTACGAAAGAGAAAGCAGAAAAACTTGCCGGAAAACTCAACTTAATCGTTAAAGAATTTGATCAATTAGCTGACGAATTGACCAAAACTGATATTTTGGTTGTGGCCACAGGAGCAGAAAAACCCACCATTACGACTCAAAACCTAAACCCTACAAAACCTATTTTGGTTCTTGATTTGTCCATCCCAAAAAACGTAGATGAAGCTATCAAACAAAACCCTAACGTAATGCTTGTTCACTTGGATGAGCTTTCTAAAATCACAGATTCTACTTTAGAAAATCGAAAAAACTTTATACCACAAGCAGAAGAAATTATACAACAAATTACCGATGAATTCAACGGATGGACCAATACCCGAAAATTTGCTCCAACCATCAATGCACTTAAAGAAAAATTAAACTCGATTAAAGAAGCTGAACTTGATTTTCAAAAGAAAAAAATCACCAATTTTGACCAAGAACAAGCCGAAATTATTTCTAATAGAATCATCCAAAAAATAACTACCCATTTTGCCAACCACCTCAAAAGCGACGATACTTCGCTCGAAGAAAGCATTCAATGGATAGAAAAGGTTTTTGAATTGGAAGCTTCATTAGAGTTAAACTAAATTTACCCAATACATAGTACTTCATACTTTGAAAAAAACAATCCGAATCGGAACCCGAGAAAGTCAACTTGCTTTGTGGCAAGCTCATACGGTAGAAAGAAAATTAAATGATTTGGGGTACAACACCCAAATTGTAAAAGTAAAATCTCAAGGAGATATTATTCTTGATAAGCCTTTGTATGAGCTGGGCATCACAGGAGTTTTTACTAAAACTCTGGATATAGCCTTAATAAATCAAGAAATAGATATCGCAGTACACTCGATGAAAGATGTGCCGACCACCCTGGCAAACGGAGTTATTCAAACTGCAGTTTTAGAACGAGCAAGCCCCTATGATATTTTGGTTTATAACCAAAATACCGACTTCTTAAAGCGAGAAAAAGCAATAGTAGCCACCGGAAGCCTTCGAAGAAAAGCCCAATGGTTAAACCGCTATCCGAACCACGGAATTACCGATTTGAGAGGAAACGTAAACACAAGACTTCAAAAACTCAAAGATAACGGATGGAATGGAGCTATTTTTGCCCAAGCAGGATTAGAACGCATTGATGTAAAACCAGAAAATAATATCGTTTTGGACTGGATGATTCCCGCTCCTTCTCAAGGCGCTGTAGTTGTGGTGTGTATGGAGGATAATAATTTTTGTAAAGAAGCAACCGAAAAACTCAATCACAAACCAACCGAAATCTGCACTTTTATCGAAAAAGAATTTCTCAAAACCCTTGAAGGAGGCTGCACCGCTCCTATTGGTGCTCTGGCAGAAATCAAAGGCAAAATGATTTATTTTAAAGGAGCTTTACTTTCGCTTGACGGAAAACAAAAGTTAGCAACAGAAAAAACCAAAGCGATTTCTGATTATGCTTCTTTTGGTAAAGACTTAGCTTTAGAAGTGCTTTGTAATGGAGGAAGAGAGCTTATGCAACAAATCAAAAAAGAACTCAACTCCTAATCAGAAGTTTATTTTTATGATACTATAACATTAACGTGTCTGGTCGAAATCATGAGCTTCTTTAAACCAACTCGAATATAACACATAATTGGTCGAAATCCGATTGATTTCTCCCGAAAAAGCAGAAGCATCTATACTCTTTATTTTTTTGGCCGGAACTCCTGCATAAATACTACCTGATTCTACAACAGTATTCTGAGTAACCACAGCGCCTGCGGCAATAATCGAATTACTCTCTATCACACAATTATCCATCACAATGGCTCCCATCCCAATCAGTACGTTGTCGTGAAGTGTGCAACCGTGTACAATCGCATTATGCCCGATAGAAACATTATCACCAATAATAGTCGGGTGTTTTTGATACGTGCAATGAATAATAGCACCATCCTGAATATTTACTTTATTTCCGATTTTTATAAAGTGCACATCGCCACGTATTACAGCATTAAACCAAACGCTGCAGTTTTCTCCGAAACTCACATCTCCAAGAATAGTAGCGTTTTCGGCGACAAAACAATCTTGGGGTATTTGCGGTTCTTTTCCGTTTACGGCTTTTATAATCATACGTATTTTTTTAGAAGCATCAATATTTAGGGTTCCTTTGACCTTTGGTTCCTGCTGTCCGTTATATCTCTTTCAGATTTTGTATCAAAATCTGAAAGAGGATGCCACTTCCATCAGGGCTAAAATAACCTTTTGTTCTGTAACTAAACTAAATTAGAACAAAAATGTCCCGAAGTTCGGGACATTTTGTTAGTTAACAGCCGGACAGTTACAATCCCACTTCTCTCTCTTACAGAATAGGTTAAACCCAATTGTAATCTGGTGGAATCCTCCGTTATCAAATTTAACATCTCCGGTAAGGTAAGAATAAGTATAAGCAAACATAAAGTTTTTATAATTCACACCTATAAACGGCGTGATATATTGAAGCGTTTGTTTTTCAACTGAAGTGGCACTCAAATATTGAGTTGCGTCAAAGCTTCTTCTATAAGACACTCCTCCCCATAGCTTCCCAAAATCAAAATCCTTATAAGCTTTTAGGTTAAGATCAATTGACTTCTCTTCTGTCTTTTCTGTAAGCTGAAACATAATAGAAGGCTCCCACTGTATTCTATCGCTATTACCAAAAACATATCCAGCACTCATTAGATATTTTCTTAGATTATCCGGTTCATAATCCGTATAAATTTTTCTATCAGATTCAACTAAATTCTTAATAGTAAAGTGAGTAAAGAAATCCAAATAATGATAAGAAACTCCCAAGTCAATATTAAAGTAAGAGTATTTTTGTTCGATTCCTCCGTGTATTATAGGGTCATATCCTTCAAACTCCGACTCGTCCAAACGACTCTGAATAATTCCGGCACTAATACCAAAAGATAGTTGGTTTAAGTCATAGTCTCCTCTCGAGAAAAGAAGATGATGAGCATACGTTAATTTAGCTCCAGTTTGTGAATGGTATCCATTTCGGTCATTAAACGCAATAAGGCCAACTCCCGAGCGTTCGCCCACAGCCATATTATAGCTTAATGTTTGAAGCATAGGAGCTTTGTCACTATCAAACCATTGTTGCCTTGCCGTAAGTCGTACTTTAGCACAATTAGCTGCCCCAGCCATAGAGGGGTGTATTAAATAATAATTGTCTGTAAGATAATCAGAATAAACCGCCATCCCTTCTTGAGAGAAAGAAAATTGTGATAGTAAAAGCATTAATGCTAGGTATCTTTTTTTGAACTGCATATTTTTATCGTTTTAGTGAGAAATGTGCTTTAAATTCTTTTCTAATATCATTTTCGGTGTACATTA
>CAYPCZ010000093.1:0-8503 GCA_964409345.1 uncultured Flavobacterium sp.
ATTTCCTTTATCATTATCGTACTAGCGTTTTTGGGGAGTGTCGGATGGTGGTTTAGGGGCAATACTACAATTCTTATATGATATTTTTAATTTTTTATTTTAAGGGTTATATTAATACAATTAATAATTTCTAAACCTGCTATGCCCCTCATAAAGTATAGACATCTGCTGGTTATATTTTTTTTCACCTTTTATCATTTGAGTGAGTGTCAAGTTACTTTGACTGCCTATCAAAAGATTAGTGATTTAGAAGGGAACTTTGGAGCCAATTTAAAGTTAGGTGATCAATTTGGATCGGATATAGCCGTTATTGGTGATTTTAATAATGATGGGGTAGTAGATATAGTTGTTGGAGCTAATGATGATGATGACGGAGGCTTAAATAAAGGCGCGGTATATGTTCTCTTCTTGAACAGTGATAATACCGTAAAAGACTTTCAAAAAATTTCTGCAAGCGAAGGGAATTTTACAGGAAACCTTAATGCTAATGATAAATTTGGTATTGCTGTAGAATCAATTGGCGATCTCGACAATGATGGTGTTCCTGATATTGCAGTAGGAGCAAATTATGATAGTGAGGCAGGTAACCAAACAGGGGCCGTCTGGATACTTTTATTAAACTCTGATGGAACCGTAAAATCTCATCAAAAGATTAACAGCATTCATGGCAATTTCAATAGAAATCTGCCTGAGCTTGCATCATTTGGAAGCAGTATTGCTTCCTTAGGAGATTTAGATAACGATGGTGTCCCTGATATTGCAGTAGGAGCCTACCGAGACAATAGTAGCACAAATAAAAGCGGTTCGTTTTATATACTTTTCATGAACGCTGATGGTACCGTTAAAAATTCGCAAAAAGTAGGGGAAGGCATAGGCGGCTTTAAAGATAAATTGCAAGGTGACGGCTATTTTGGGGGACAAATTGCGACGATTGGGGATTTGGATGGAGATGGGGTAGTAGATATTGCTGTTTCAAGCTTTAGAGATGGGGCAAGCAGAGGGGCAGTATGGATTCTGTTTTTGAATTCTAACGGAACTGTTAAAAAAAATCAGAAAATAACTAAAAGTGTAGGAAACTTTAAAGGAGTTCTTCAAAATGGTGATTTCTTTGGATCAGCTCTTGCAGCTATAGGCGATCTGAATGGCGATGAGATTTTAGATATAGCAGTAGGGGCTGATAGAGATCAGGAGGGAGGTACTAATAAGGGTGCAGTTTGGCTTCTCTTTCTTAATAGAGATGGTACAGTTAAGGGTTTTCAAAAGTTTGGAGATTCATCTAAGTGTTTGGAGGGAGTTCTAGACCAAGGAGATTATTTTGGTGGAAGTTTAGGTTTTATTAACGATCCCTTAAATGAAAGGAAATCATTGATTGCCGCTGCAGTTTTAGATGATGATGGTGGAGAGAATAAGGGAGCCGTTTATTTTCTCAACTTTGAGCAGATTATTTTGCCTGTAGCAGGGGGAGATCAAATAGTTTGTATGGATAATACATATCTATCAGGAAACGACCCACCCAGTGAAATACAAGGACAATGGTCTGTAGTATCTGGTTCAAGTATTGTGATTGATAAGGATAATCCGAGATCAGTGGTTCAAAACCTTTCTTCGCGAGAAAATAGATTTGTATGGACTTTCTTAGAGAATCAATGTGGACTAAGCTACTCAGATACTGTAATAGTACATTATCTAAATATTGCGGAGCTGTTTGAGCCAGATGCAGGAGAAGATCAAATGGTTTGTGAAAATTATGCTGAACTTTCTGCAAATGAACCAGTTCCTGGTTTATCAGGGGGGTGGACTGTTGTTTCAGGGTCAGGGATTATCATGGAGCCTAATAATCCAAGATCAGCAGTAGAGAATCTTTCACTAGGAGAAAATAGTTTTGTTTGGACATTTCCTGCAAACCAATGTTTTGTGAATAATTCTGATACAGTGGTAATAAAGTTGTTAGATAATGATTTACCTCTTGTTCCTTATGCCGGTGAGAATCAGATTGTCTGTCAAAACAATACCTTTCTCTCTGCTAATTCTCCCCCTGATAGTATAATTGGTCAATGGTCGTTAATTTCGGGATCAGGCCAGGTACTAGATGTCAACAACCCGAATTCAGCAGTACAAAATCTCTCTCCTGGAGAGAATGTTTTTACATGGTCTTTTCATGAAACTTATTGTGATATCACTAAGTCAGATACTATAATAATATTTTTTGCTAGTTTGGAAGATCATAGTTTTAATGAAGATATACAGAGAGTTTGTAATGGCAAATCAATTTTGACTGTAGATTTGCCAGAAGAAGTTTTAGGAAACTGGGAGATTGTTTCAGGCTTTGGAATCATTGAGACCTCTGAAGAACATAGAACTGAAGTCAAGGATTTGTCTTTAGGTGAGAATGTCTTTAGATTTTTACCTAAAGACAAGGGTTGCGAAATCTACACTCACACAGTAACCGTTATCCATGAGAAATTAAGTCCAGAATCCTTTCCTAATGTTATTACCCCAAATAATGATGGGAAAAATGATTGCTTAGTATTTATAGATTTAGTCCATTTTCCATCAAATGAGCTGTTGATAATAAATAGGTGGGGCATGAAAGTATATGAAAAGGTAGGATACCAAAATGATTGGGACGGTCAGGGACTTGGTGCCGGTCTTTATTATATACGTCTTCGAGTTGATGAATGCATTGATTATAAAGGATGGGTCTATTTAATGAGATAGAAATTAAATGAGTTTCTTTAAAGTTTTAAATAAGGAGTTTACTAGTTTGTTTGCATCTTCCGATACGCTGAAATAATATATTGGAGTGATAAAAGCTGGTGATATAATTGACGACTTTATAAGAATATTCAAAAATGGATTGCCAACGTCAGGAATGTAGCTTATAAGTAATAAACACATAAATCCTACAATCATAACTTTTAAAGTATTTTGGTTAAAAGGATCTAATTGAAAGCGAATTTTTACAAATATATATTTTACCAAATTGTAGAGGAATAGAGATATTGTTGTGGCGAATGCTGCCCCAGTAATCCCCATTAAAGGAATGAAGATTAGATTGGTTATAATTGCAAGCACCGCTAGGATCAGAATAGAATACATATTGAAGCGGTATTGAGGAGATAGGGCTATTATTTCACCATTCACTCCTGCCCCCATATCAATAAGCTTACTTATCAATATATAAAATACAACAAATTTCCCTGCGCTATATATTTCTCCATTAGGCATAAGTTGGAAAATAGAATCTATATTCACCCAGACAACTAAGAATATTAATACTCCGATTATAAGTTGGTTGATAGAAGTTTTTACGTAAATGTCTTTGATCTTTTTTATGTCTTTTTGGCCCCATGCATCTGCAATATGGGGCACGATAATTTGTCTGATTGAACGTCGAGGTATTTCAATCACTACTGCCATGTAAAAGGCGGTAACATAAATCCCAGTTTCTTCCAGACCCACAAAGGCTCCAAGCATGATAGTATCAATATAGCTGACCAACAGATGCCCTGTTGATCCCAACAAAACAAATCCTCCATAAGTGGCCATTTCTTTTAAGGTAGCTTTAGGGATTGAAATGAAGTTGAAGTTGAGTGAGATTTCCCTTAGCCGATATAAGTAGAAGATCAATAACAGGAAAGGGAAACAGTATGCAAAAACAAATGCTCCAATGAATTTATCAAAATCAATAGCATTGACAACAAATAATATAGCAAGAATAGAAATGGCAACTCGTAAAAGCACTTCTCGCAAAAAATTAGGAAATACGGTCTTGTATAAGCTGTTGGATATGGCCTCAAGAATACCGGTAAAAGCTATAAAAAACACAAGGGGAATAATGTAATCATAGTAATTTAATACTAATGGAGATTTTTCTATAAAGACAAGGGATAGTTGCTCTTTAAAAAAAATATATAAACCACTAAAAATAAAGAAGCCTACTAAGGCGACGCCTAAGCAAAAATATATAAAGCTAAGCCTTTTGTTGAGGTCTGCTTTGTAAAAAGGATAATAACGTAAAACAATAGATATAATTCCTAATTCAGCAAACGGTACAATCAATGAAGCCGAATTTTGGAGCAATCGTGTCAAGCCTATCTGCTCAGCACTAAAAACATAGGGGAGTAAAATGATAAAATTGATAAACCCAATGGATGCTCCTAAATAGGATACAATTGAGTTTTTGATAGCTTGCGTTTTAATTTGTCCCACTGAATGATAGTTTGTGCAAAGATTGTAAATATATGCTTATATCTTGCTATAAGTGAAAGAGCGTTTTTCTTTGGGTGCGGAGGTATGTAGAATTTTATTTGTTGACTTATGCCAATAAGACTGCTGTTAAATTATCAACCATATTTTCTATGGAATAATTATCAATGATATATTGTCGGTTACTTTTCCCAATAGAATCCTTTTGGGAATCATTCAATCGGAGGATCGTTTCAATTTTTTCTGCTAGCTGATCAGCGTCTTCGGTGTCAAAAATAAAATCATCCTTTAGAAAATTATCCGAATTGGCTCCCTTTGATAGTAAGCAAGTGCATTCACAACTCATAGCCTCTAAAAGAGCATTAGGCGTTCCCTCATAGAAAGAAGGTAAAACAAATAGGTCCAGTTGGTTATAGTGATACTCGATATCATCACGGCCGCTTTGGAAAACAACGGAATTGTTTAACTGTAGATTATGAATGAGAATCTTTAACTTTTCTAAATAGTTCCTGTCGTCAACATTTCCTGTAATCATTAATTTAACAATCCTTTTGAAATCTGCTTCTTGGTCTTGAATTATAGCAATCGCTTTAATTAAGGTTTCCAAATTCTTTAGAGGAAGTATTCGGCCAACATATCCTATCATAAAGAGCGCATCTTTTTTATTTGATCGCTTTGAAAATTTGTTTGTATTTATACCATTTGGGATAAATACAACTTGTAGCGGCAGTATGAAGCCTCCTGCCCGCTCATATTCTTTTCTTGAATTAAGAACCAAGGTCCATTTAAGCTTAAATACCTTATAAAGTCTGTTGATTGCTTTATAGAAAGGTGAAAGATGATCACCGCTAGTCCTTATCTCAACTACTACATTTGCCTTTTTTGAGAAGCCACATATCAACAATATATAAATACTAATGGTACTGATCTTGATGTTAATGATATCGTACTTGTAACTAAGTACCAGTTTGGCTAAGCGTACTGCGAACAATATATCAGGCCTTCTCCCTTTATTTAAGTCGATAATACTGACATCTGGAGGAAGAGGGTAATGTATGTCTTTGTTAAAAAGTGCTAAAGTGACTTGCAGTCTTTTTCTATCATACGCATGAAGAAATGTGGCTAACTGTCTTTCCATTCCACCTCTTCTCATGGTAGGAGCAATCATTAGGACCTTTTTCATTTCATATAAGATTCATACCACAATTGAAAGACTATTAAGTTCCAAACAATTTTAGTAGCCATGCCATTTTTTTCTTCGAGATTGAACTGTTGAATAAGTTTTCTAAGCTTGGTGTAGTTGAAAATGTCTTGCTTGTTAATGTAGTCTTGTGATAAATATTCCTTTATGAGGAAAGATAGGTCCTTTTTCAGCCATTTATTTATAGGTACTGCAAATCCCGTTTTAGGTTTATCTAATAGCTTTTCGGGGATATACTTGTGCGCTAGTTGTTTTAGCAGGTATTTTTTATTTCCATTATTATACTTTAGGCGATGAGGTATACTAAAGCTGAACTCAAACAACCTATAATCTAATAAAGGTTCACGTCCTTCAAGAGAAACAGACATTGTAGCCCTGTCTACTTTTGTCATGATGTCGTCAGGCAGATAAATAAGTATGTCTTGAAGCATATGGGCTTCCTGAATATCTTCTGATAGACTTGCAGCATAAAAATACTGTGAGTTAATTTTTAAGGGCATATTCTTGATTAGACCTTTTAAATGCTGAGTAGAGCGTAAATATTCTAAGTTGATAATGTTCTGTTGGTTATTAATGTAAAAGAATTTGTCCCATTTTTTATTGAGGGTGGTGGCAATAGATTTTAAGGGAAGGATATTGTTCATCTTTTTTAATAATGACGATCCTCCCATATAGTTTTTATATAATAAATCTAAGTCGTAAGTGGAGTAGCCACAAAACAATTCGTCTCCTCCATCTCCAGATAGAATTACGTCTACTTGTTCTTTTGCAAATTCGCTTACCAACATAGTCGCCAACTGGGAACTGTCAGCAAAAGGTTCGTCATAATATAGGGGAATATTATTTATTATCTTAGCAGCAGCAGAAATAGGTAAATAAAGTTCATGATGATCTGTTTTGAGATGATGGGCAATGACTTTTGCCTGCTCTGCCTCATTATAAAGCTTTTCCTCAAATCCTATGGTAAAAGTCTTAACCGGTTTAGCTGAGTTCTTTTGCATGATAGCAGACACCAAAGAAGAATCATAGCCGCCACTTAAGAATGCACCAATCGGCGCATCTGATATCATTCTATACTTTACAGCACTCGTTACAAGTTGGTTTAGCTCCTCTAGAGCATCCTCTTCCGATATATTTTTCCGTACTTCTCTTTGGGAAAACTTCTCTTGAAGACTCCAGTAAGTCTTAATCTTAGTCTCATTATTTTTTATTTTTATATAATGTCCAGGTTTTAATTTATAAACATTTTTAAAAATACTCAGAGGTGCTGCTATATAACCGTGAAATAAATATGAATACAGGGCTTCCCAATTTATTGATTTTTGAAAATTAGGGTAATTGAGAATTGATTTTAATTCTGAAGAAAAAACGAAGGTCTTGTTGTGAATGTAATAGTATAATGGTTTCACTCCAATTCTATCCCTGATTAAAAAGAGTTGATCTGTTTGATGATCGAATAGAGCAATTGCAAACATCCCATTAAAACGATGTAAAGCATCTGGTCCCCATTTGTGAAAAGCTTTCAAAATAACTTCTGTGTCTGAATCAGAGTCAAAAGTATATTCATGTTGAATAAGGGCATCCCTGATTTCTTTGAAATTATATACTTCCCCATTAAAGCTTATTGAAAGATTTTCGAACCGCATAGGCTGATGTCCTAGAGAAGATAAGTCTTGGATGGAGAGTCTCCTATGGCCTAATCCAATATTGAAATTATGTTTACTTTCAAAAAAATAACCTTTGTCATCCGGGCCTCTATGGTTTAAAACATCAGTGATGTTTTGTAGATCTCTTAAATTTGATTCTTTATTCCCGTCGTAAAATCCTGCAATACCACACATATATAATGTTTTTTAAGCCATAGGAAGAACACTTAAAGCTTCCCTATATAACACAGATTGCTTTTTTTTGTGGGTTTCCTTAAAATTATGTCTCGAATAAAGCTCTTTGCTTGTAAAATTTTATTCTTACTTTCATAATAATTAAGCGTTTTTACAATGTGAGTTTTGAAGCCATTGTCTTCCATAAAGCTTCTCAATGTCTCACTGCTCCAACTTCTCACATGCTGCCATCTATGGAAAGAGCATCCGCAATCAGGGCAATTTACTTTACTTAAATCTAAGTTTTCTTCATTTGGAGTTGTAATATAAATATAACCTCCTGGCTTCAAGAGCTTCTTTGCTTCTACGATAAAATTATTTAGCATGTCTTGGGGTAAATGTTCAACGACCTCACAGCAAATGATAATATCAAATTGACGTTTAATTTTGGAGGGAAAAGTATCGACATAATAGCTGCTTTCAAAGTTCGGGTTTTTTCTAAAACGTTTCTCTAGCTCATCTATAGAATCTTTAGAAAATTCTAGTGCAAAATATTTTAACTTGATTTTAAGCTGGAGGATACTTTCAAATAAATGTCCTGGACCACTCCCATAATCTAATACTTCCTTTTCTGCTATTCCGATCTCTTTTCCAATATCTTCAATTACTTCTTTTCCCACCATTTTTGTGAAGTATGTTTCTGTTAATGATTTGTTTTTGGAAACTGTATCCCAAAATCTGGCTACTTTAACATCATTCCACTCTATTGGGTGCTCCTTATACATGTTCTTGATTCTAATGATAATGTGTATCAAAGATAAAAAAGTTTTTTAACCTCTTCTCTTTTTCTATCCTCTTTACCCCCTAAAAGCATTACCCTTCTTTGACTTTCTTGTCAAATTCTTTGTTAAAAATCTTTAACATCAATTCTTGGTGGCAGGAGTGGTATGAGGAATCTTTTTGTTATATATTTCCGTGTCAGGAAATCGAATTCATAATTGAGCCAGAGAAGTAAACTCATGCATGAGGAGCTGCCATTAGGTAACAAAAAGCTAATCCTCTACTTTTATACCAAGCCTACGACTTTTGTCAGGCGTGATATCGAAATGTTGCGTGAGCGATATGAAATAAAGGAATTTTCTTTCTTCCACCCGAACAAACTCTATACTCCTGTTTTATTTCTCAAACAGCTATTTTTCATCTTCCGATATCAAGCGCACGCATCTTTAGCATTTTGTATGTTTGCTGGGTACCATTCGTGGTTGCCAGCATT
>CAYPCZ010000094.1:0-8499 GCA_964409345.1 uncultured Flavobacterium sp.
AAAAGCAAAAAGATGTTCTTGATAAGATGAAACCTCGTTTTATCGAACGGGCTTCTGCCAAAGGTCATAATCCAAAAATATTAGAAAAGGTTTGGAAAGACTGGGAAGCTTTTGCAAGTTATGCTTTTAACAAATCACACTCGACTTGTTATGCCTGGATTGCCTATCAAACAGCCTATCTAAAAGCTCATTTCCCGGCCGAGTATATGGCAGCGGTGCTTTCGAATAATATGAACGATATAAAATCGGTTACTTTTTTTATGGAAGAATGTAAGCGAATGGGTATAGAAGTCCTCTCGCCCGACGTAAACGAATCGTTGTATAAATTTAGTGTAAACGAAAACAATGCAATTCGTTTCGGAATGGGAGCGGTAAAAAACGTAGGTATGGCAGCCGTGCAGACTATTGTAGAAAACCGAAAAGACGGACCTTATAAATCGGTATTTGATTTGGCTCGCAGAATTGATTTGAGAGCTGCCAACAAAAAAGCATTTGAGAATTTAGCTTTGGCAGGAGGTTTCGATTGTTTTACAGATACTCATAGAGCACAGTATTTTAACGTGGACACCGATGGCGTGTATTTTCTCGAAAAAGTGATTCGGTATGGGGCAAAGTATCAGGAAAACGAAAACTCGGCTCAGGTAAGCCTCTTCGGAGATTCGAGCGAAGTGCAAATTCCGGAACCTATTGTGCCGGCTGCCGAAGAATGGGGAGCTATGGAAAAACTAGCCCAAGAAAAAGAAGTAGTAGGCGTGTATATTTCAGGACATCCGCTTGATGATTATAAATATGAACTAAAGTATTTCTGCAATACTAATTTGAGTAAAATCAGAGACTTGAATAGCCTACTCGGAAAGCAGGTGAATGTAGGGGGAATCATTACTAACGTTGAGCACCGCATAACAAAGACAGGAAAAGGTTGGGGCTTTATCACCTTAGAAGATTATGAAGGGAGTTATGATTTTAGGTTTTTCGGAGAGGATTATCTCAAGTTTAAGATGTATTTCAACCTCAATCAGTTTACTTATATGAAGTTTACGGTGCGAGAAGGCTGGATTGACAAAAACACCGGAAGACCAACTGACCCGCGAATTCAGTATTTGCATATGCAATATTTGCAAGATGTATTATCAAACTATGCTAAAAATTTAATCATCAGATTTGAGCTTAACGAACTCGAAAAAAACATTATCGAAAAATTACTCGAAGCTTTCCGAAAAAACAAAGGGAATCACTCAGTTACCTTTGAAGTGTTTGAAATTGACCATACACGAGTACAAAAAAATCCGATTACCTCTATTATGCTGAAACCTCAAAGAGATGATTTGGATGAAATAGAAGATTTTATGGAACCCGAAGAAATAGAAGAAGAAGCATTTGTGTCTGAGATTCAAGAAATCGAGATACTCAACCGTCTTGCTATGGATAGCCGAAGCGTAAAGATTAACATCTGCAAGGAGCTCCTTGACGAATTAGAAAAAAATCAAATTAATTTTAAGCTAAACTAAGAACAATACTTCGTTAATTTTTAAGCAGCTATTTTGCCAAAGCAGAAGAGTTGCCTTATTCTATGTTTATTTTTCTTCGTGTTTGGGTTTATCCCGAACTTGCGAATAAATCTATTTATCTGTAAATCATTATGATATACGGTTTTCACATCGGACATTGAGAAAGGCCCCTTTTTGTCCTTTTTTTCATTTAACCAGTGTGCTATTTTCGCTAAATTAATAGTTGTGAGCGCAGTATTAAAATGAAAATCCAATTTATTTTCACTCCTTGCCTCACAATCGTTCAATCCCGCAAATTGCTTAGCATCTCTATACAGAAATTCAATCTGAAATCGACTTTTGTAAAGTTCTAAAATAGATTTCCATGTCTGTTTAATATCCGTCGAAAAGTACAGTTTATGTGTCCATTTATCTTTGTTTTTTGTATTTACAATTACTAAATTGGTATTCATTTTCAACGATTTTGAATACACAATCCTCGAAAATATTTCTTCTTTTACTTGGCTACTTACTTTGGTGACTTTAGTCAAATCTAAATTTTTGAAATCTATTTTCCCTTCGTATTTTCTAGGTCTACCTCTTCCTGTTCTTTGCTTGCCAAGATAAATGTATTTTAAATCAGAATCATCTCTAAGCCTTGAAATCAGCGCGAAACCTTCTTCTACCAAAGGATGTACAAAATTGTATTTCGAAAAATACGCATCCACAACCTGACCAAAAGTAGCCAACTCCTGGTGTTCTCTTCCCAGACTTTGAAATATAGCTTGGATCAAACGCAATAGCCAAACTCTTGTTAGAGTGTTGATTTATCAATATTTTATTGAACTCTAAAAAATCGAAACGTTTCTCAAACTGATTGCGAAATGTTTGTTCATCAAACATTCCGAAGCGTTCAAATTGAAGAAAATTCAACCTCCCTTTTATGCTCAAAAAAAGAGAGAAAATATGTATCATAAAATTAATTCTACTTGACTTTAAGTTTTTCATTTGCGCAAGGGCAGAAAAAACTATATTTTTGGACTTGGATAACTCGGAAAAATTCACAATTAAAGATTTGTTGTTATTTCTCTAATTTACTGAAATTTAAAGAGTTATCCTATTTTTTTCCTTTTTATTTTTGTTTTATTTCATTGTATTTCAATAAGTTAACCTTGTTTTTAACGAAGCATTGAAGAAGAAATACACTAAATAACTCATCTTTATAGTTCGTACGCTTTAATTTTCCATTTTCTAAAAGTAGTGAGTTTAATTCTTAATTTTTCTAAAAACGTAGCGTTCTTATATGTAAGCTTTTCAGAACCAATATATTCAGGGTTGATGTGTTGAGAAAGAGCAACTAGTTCTGGGAAGTTTTTGTGTTTGTATTTTTCGAAAAACAAATTGATTATACTTCTGAATTCTTTGAAATACCAGTAATGATGAATCAGTGGTTCTGCTTCAATAATAGCTGAATCTTGAGTTTGCAGCAGGTAGCTAAAAGCAAATTGCTCTACTACGTGCGACGGATTTTCAGGATAAATATAATCTGTAATCTGTAGAGCGGTATCAAAAAGCGGAGCGTTTTCAGGTACTTGGATTCCGATGATTCCGGCATTATACATCCGGATATCCTTCTGAAAATCAAGAGTTGTATTATGGATTGTTATTTGATAATTTTTCTTTTTAAAATAGCTATCAAATTGCTTTAAGTGCTTGATTCGGCTTTTCCCGATAGTTCCTTCTGATAGACTCATCACCGGAATCCCTTGTTGAATCTGACCAAATAAGGGTGAGATATTGGTCTTGAAATAGGTATCACTATCCAGATACAACACACTACCCAAAAACTTGGTAGCAAAATCCTTCAGTAATTCGATTTTTACGCGATGCACAAAATTTATGTCACCTTTCCACTTTTGAATAGTTTCTTGGCTAAGCGGAATATATGTTATACTTAGCGGTAATTTTTGCTTAAAATAATCAACATTGTCTGTGTAAACCACTACTTTGTTTTCGTCTTCTGTGTGGTGTGCATAATAAGACAACAAAGCAAAAACAGCCTCGTTGAGAAACTCTTTTTGACCGTGGGTAAAATATAAGATATGGTTTTGCATATAAATTTTAATTGCCGTAGCAAAGGTAAAAAAATAACGAGAGGCTTTTATTTTTTTTAAATAGCTTTATGTGTTATTGTAATAAGAATCATATTCTTATTAGTGCTTGTTTAAGTAGAATATGTCGTTTAATAAGACGGAGAGCTTATAAAGGTATGAATTTTGCTGTAAAAGAGCCAAGATAAAACGATAGAACAAATAATCTTTAAAAATCCGAAATATTATGAGATATATTTTTACTTTAGCATTTGTTGCCATAGCACTTGTTTCGTGCAATAAAAAGGGAGTTACTGCCCAAGAGACTACAGATACTATTTCGCAACAGCCTGTAGAAACCCAAGAAGCAAACACCGACTATCAACCAGCTTTTGAGGAGCAAACCCGCGCTCCGGGTATCACCACCACGACGTCTTATCAAGGGGTGGTGGTTACTGAGGACTTAACTGCTCCGTGGGGAGTAGTGTCACTTCCTGATGGAAGACTACTCATTACTGAAAACCAGGGTATAATGCGTATTGTTGATGCATCAACCGGTCAATTGAGTGAAGCTATTACAGGTCTTCCCGAAGTAGATGATAAAGGACAAGGTGGTTTATTAGGTTTAACATTAGCACCCGACTTTTCGTCAAACAGAATGGTCTATTGGCTGTTTTCTGAAAAGGTAGCTGACGGAAATCATACAGCCGTAGCCAAAGGCAGGTTGGCTGATGACGAAAAAACGATTGAAAACGCACAAGTCATTTATCGTGCTTTGCCCACCTATGACGGCACACACCATTATGGCGGGCGAATTATTTTTGATAAAGATGGGCACTTGTTTGTGAGCACAGGAGAGCGTTCAGACAAGCAAACGCGCGAGCAGGCACAAGATTTAAATTCAGCTTTCGGAAAAATACTTCGCATCACCACTGATGGACAACCCGTTGCGGGAAATCCGTTTGAAGGTCATAGTGATGCGTTACCCGAAATATACAGTTATGGCCACCGCAACACACAAGGGTTGGCGTTTCATCCGGAAACCGGAGAATTATGGAACAATGAGTTTGGTCCGTTGGGGGGAGACGAGCTTAACCTTATCAAGCCAGGAGTTAATTACGGTTGGCCAGTAATTACTTACGGTCTAGAGTATAGTGGGGACGAAATTGGAGATCCGGTTATTCAGCAAAAAGAAGGTATGGAACAACCTGTTTATTATTGGGATCCGGTACTTTCTCCCAGTGGCATGACCTTCTATACAGGAGAAAACATTCCGGAGTGGAAAAACAGTCTGTTTATTACAGGTTTGAGTAGTATGCATATTGCAAGAATTGTTATTAAAGACCATAAAGTGGTCGGCGAAGAACGAATCTTGGAAGGGCAGGGAGAACGCTTTAGAGATATTACCCAAGGTCAGGACGGAGCCTTATATGCCGTTACACAAGGGGGAAAACTCTATAAAATTGACAAGAAATAATTTTTGTATATAACTGCTATAAAATAAAACTTATAGCAGTTGTTTTTTATACAGTCCGTTAATCTGCTCACAAACATCCCTAATTTTATATGCGCCGTATTATAATATGCTGGTTTATATTCCTCTGTATGAATAGCTCGTGGTTGCTTTTTTCTCAAGTGACTGATAGTTTATATCGAGTTAAGGAATTAGAGCCCATAGAGATAATGGCATATTTTAGCCCACAACCCATTTTGGGGCTAACCACTGCGGCTGCTACCGTTACCTCAAATATGGTTGAGTTGCAGCAGACCACAACGTTTTTGCCAGCCTTAAATTCGGTAGCGGGTGTTCGTATGGAAGAACGTTCGCCGGGAAGTTATCGTTTGGCTCTACGGGGTAGTTTAATTCGCTCTCCGTTTGGTGTGCGTAACGTTAAAGTATATGTGGATGAATTTCCGTTGACAGATGCATCAGGCAATACGTATTTAAACTTAATAGACCCAGCTTCTGTGACTGCCATTCATATTTTGAAAGGGCCAGACAGCTCACTATATGGTGCGAATTCAGGCGGAGTTATTCGTATCCAGCCCAAAGGATTTAATGTGTCGCAAAGTGAAGGCTCTGTCCTGTTGAGCGGTGGTTCTTTCGGGTTGTTTCAGGAGCAGTTTTCTCTTCAAAAAAAAATTAGTGAGCGTTATGCTTTTTCGTTCGACCAGTCGTTTACCCGCTCAGAGGGCTATCGCGATCATACTGCTTTAGACAAACTAACCCTCCAGACAGCTCACCGATGGAAGTACTCACAAAATAATGAATTAAGGCTTTTTGCGTTCTATGCTGATTTGGGATACTTAACCCCGGGTGGCCTCACCGAAAGCCAGATGCGAGAAAACCCTCGGATGGCACGTCCAGCAAGCGGACCTAATCCTTCAGCCAAAGAACAGCAGGCAGGAATATATAACCAAACCTTCTTTGCAGGTATAGCCCATGCTACTCAGATTAACGAAAAACTGTCTCATACCGTGAGTGTTTTTGGTTCTTATACCGATTTCGAAAATCCGTTTATCACTAATTATGAATATCGCCTCGAAAAGAATATAGGCTTGCGAACTTATTTTTCTTATAAAAACATCAATAATACATCGCTTCAATGGCAAATGCAATTGGGTTTCGAAAGACAAAAAGGCTGGAACAAAATTGATAATTATGACAACCTACAAGGGGAGGCAACTCACCCGCAGGCAAAAGATAACCTAAAGAACACTCAGCATAGCTTTTTTTATCGAGCCATGATGCGTCTATCTGAAAAATGGACTTTTGAAGCCTCAATCGGTCTAAATTATGCAGCTATTGATTATAAACAACGTTACCCTGAGGTGCTGAATTTAGGGGGGCACATCAGTTTCGGAAGTATCTGGATGCCCAGAGTGGCAAGCTCCTATTTGATAAATGAATATGTAGCTATTCGGGGTTCTGTTTCAAAAGGATACTCTCCGCCTACTCTTGCCGAAGTTCGTTCCTCAGATAACCTTATCAATGCTGATTTGAAGGCAGAAACAGGGATAAATTATGAAATTGGGATGCGTTTGGAGGTCAATAACAGAAAGTTTATAGCCGATGTGAGCCTTTTTGATTATGTGATGAAAAACGGCATTGTCCGACAGTTGCATGATAGTGGAGCAGAGTTTTATGTAAATGCCGGACAGATCAGACAAAAAGGAATAGAGTTTTCGCTGTGGGCTTATCTTTTGCCTTGGCAAAACAATAGAATGATACGAGAGTTAAATTGGCAATCAGCAGTTTCCTATCAACATTATCGCTTTGGTCCTTATCAAACAGATGATAGCAACTTTTCTGGAAACAAAGTTACGGCTGTACCCGAGTGGGTGTGGACCAATACATTATTGTTTACTTTGACCAAAGACATGCGATTAAATATTTCTCATAACTATACTTCAGCCATACCTTTGAATGATGCTAATAGTGTTTTTTCTGATTCATTTCACTTGGTGCAACTTAAGGTAGTTTGGACGTGGAGTATTAGCCCGACAAAACAAATGCAGTTTTTTGGAGGTATAGACAATGTATTAAACGAAAAATACAGCTTAGGAAATGATATCAATGCTTTTGGTAATCGGTTTTTCAATCCGGCACCTACGCGAAATTATTATGGAGGGTTGAAGGTTTTGTTTTAGAAATGAGACGAAAGTATTTAGAGAAATTAAAATAACATTGCAATGCAAAACGATAAATCCATAAAAAAACAAGAGAATTTGGTCTCTCATACTCGTCCTGATATTTTCTATAAAGTAGATGTTGTAGTAATAGGGGCGGGGCAAGCGGGTTTATCTGCGGCTTATTACCTGAAAAAATCGGGTCTGGAGCCCGGTAAGGGATTTGTAATTTTGGATGATGAATTTGGTCCTGGGGGAGCTTGGCAACACCGGTGGGATTCTTTAAGGTTGAGTAATGTCAATGGTATTAGTGATTTACCCGGAATGAGTTTTTCGGATGCTGTCAATACCCAAGACACCGAGTTACAGGCTAATGTAGCTATCCCTAAATATTTTGAACAATATGAAAAAACGTTTGAACTTCCGGTAATTCGACCACTCAGGGTAAATAAAGTTACAGAGCGAAATGGGCGGTTTATCATCAGAACAAACGGAGTTCAATTTAGTGCACAAGGTTTTATTAATGCTACCGGTACATGGAAAACCCCGCATTGTCCTAAATATACCGGATGGGAGAAGTTTAGAGGCAAACAATTGCACACCGGAGAATATAAAAGTAGAGAGGAGTTTATCGGAAAGCATGTTATCGTTGTGGGCGGAGGAATTTCGGCCATACAGTTGCTGGGCGAAATCTCTGAAGTAACTCAAACTACATGGGTAGCACGCCGTTCTCCTGATTTTAGAAAGTATGAATTTACTCCCGATAAAGGACGAGAGGCTGTGGCAATGGTTGAGAAAAGAGTTCGTGAGGGATTGCCACCCCAATCAGTGGTTGCTGTTACAGGCCTACCTATTACTCCAGCCATCGAAGCAATGTTAGAAAGTGGTGTTCTTAACCGAAAACCCATCTTTAAGGAGATTACAGAAACAGGCGTTCGATGGGAGGATGGAACAACAATCAACGCCGATGTTATTTTTTGGAACACCGGATTTCGCCATTCTTTAGACCACTTAGCTCCATTGAATTTAATAAACGAAAAAAAAGGAATCAAAATGTCTGGTAAATTAGCTACTCAGGTGGCTGGCGACCCTCGTATTCATTTGGTTGGTTATGGACCGTCGGCTTCGACGATTGGGGCAAATAGAGCCGGACGTATTGCTGTTAGAGAATTAGTCGAAACACTTCAATTATAGAAAATAAAAAACCTATAAATATAGAGATTTATAGGTTTAAAATAAAGTTGTGGGCGATGAGGGATTCGAACCCCCGACCCTCTGGGTGTAAACCAGAT
>CAYPCZ010000095.1:0-8027 GCA_964409345.1 uncultured Flavobacterium sp.
ATTCGTAAGATAATTAAAAGTTCGAATGGTGCTACCGAAGGTTTAGTTCAACAAGCGGTTTGGCAAAATGGCGGGGTTCACGGCTGTGCACATAATACCGAAGACGGCCTTGTGTACTCGGGTTATTTTTTTAAGTATTTTAGAGCCTGTTTAAATTTATTTTTCAAGAAATTTAAACAGGCTCTAAAAAAACATTTATCTATTTTTTATAAAAAGGTGTTTTGACCACTTTGGCCTTTACGTTATTATTTCTAATCTTAATAAATAGTTCTGTATCAGGTTTGCTGAATTCAGGGGTTACATAACCCATTCCGATTCCTTTTTCAACAGACGGTGCCATAGTACCCGAAGTCACTTTTCCGATAATATTTCCTCGAGCATCCGCGATTTCATACCCCTGTCTGGGTATTCCTCTCTCAAGTAGCTCAAAGCCTACTAATTTACGCTTAATGCCTTCTTCTTTTTGCTTTTTCAGCAAGTCAGACCCTATAAACCCTTTGGTGAATTTAGTAATCCAGCCCAACCCGGCTTCAAGCGGCGAAGTAGTTTCATCAATATCATTGCCATACAGACAGAATCCCTTTTCAAGACGCAGTGTATCACGAGCTGCCAAACCAATAGGTTTAATACCAAAAGAAGCTCCTGCTTCAAAGACTCTGTCCCATATTTGTTTTATTTGGTCGCTTTTACAATAAATTTCAAAACCACCCGAACCGGTATATCCGGTAGCCGAAATTATCACATCATCCACCCCGGCAAAATCTCCCACTCTAAAACTGTAATACGGTATTTCCGATAATTTTATCGAAGTCAAGCCCTGCATGGCTTCTACTGCTTTCGGACCTTGGATAGCCAATAAGGCATACTCATCCGACAGGTTGTTCAGGGTAGCTCCTACGTCATTGTTCTTATTTAACCAAGCCCAGTCTTTATCGATATTTGAAGCATTCACTACCAAAAGATATTCATCTTCTTGTATTCTATAAATAATCAAATCATCAATAATACCGCCTTCTTCGTTAGTAAAACAAGAATATTGAGCTTTGCCTACTTCAATGGTCGAGGCATCATTAGTACATACTTTTTGAATAAGCATCAAGGCATTTTCTCCGGTAAGCAAAAACTCTCCCATGTGAGAAACATCAAAAACCCCTACTCCGTTTCTAACAGTGTGATGTTCTGCAGTCACGCCCTCATATTGCACAGGCATATAAAACCCTGCATAATCTACCATTTTTGCTCCAAGACCCTCATGTATGTCTCTTAGTGGAATATGTTTCATTGTATAAAAATATTTTAGAATTAACCATGCGAAAGTACTGCTTTTTGCTCTGATTATCAAAAATCAACACAAAAGAAGTAAAAGCTAAAAGCAATTTAGAAAGGTTTTGTAGTTCTGATCTTTTATGAAGTTAGACGTTATCTTTATTATACAGCTCTCTGTTCTTTAGTCGCTTTATATAGTCTTTCATATCCCGACGCACCTCGCCCGACATCATATAAAGACCTATCATATTAGGAACCGCCATGGCCAAAATCATCATATCAGAAAAATCAAGTACGGCTCCCAGACTAATTGACGAACCCAAAACCACAAAAAACAAAAACAACACTTTATAAATAGTTTCTGTTTGCCTACTCTTTCCAAACAAATACGTCCAGGCACGCATCCCGTAATACGACCAAGAAATCATCGTAGAAAACGCAAATAAGAAAATAGCTAAAGCAAGTACAGCCGGGAACCACGATATAACCGAAGCAAAAGAGTCTGCAGTGAGCTGGGAGCCTCCCATCCCTACTACCTCGTGATTTCCGCTAAATATAATCACCAAAGCAGTTAAGGTACAAATAAATATCGTATCTAAAAACGGCTCAATGAGTGCCACAAAACCTTCTGAAACCGGATGATTCGTCTTTACGGCACTATGTGCGATGGCTGCTGAGCCGACACCTGCTTCGTTAGAAAACGCAGCACGCTGAAACCCAATAATCAACACTCCAATCACACCTCCTTTTAACGCTCCAGGACTAAAAGCCCCGTCAAATATAGCGTTAAAAGCCATTCCGAGATTATTAAAATTAACAAAAATAACCGTCAAACAAGCCAGCACATAAAGTATAGCCATAAAAGGAACAATTTTTTCGGTAACTTTAACGATGCTTTTTATACCTCCTAAAATTACAGTAGCCACAACAACTGCCATGATAATCCCGAACCAGAATCCGTTTCCTTCTAATACAGGAATTTGTCCGGCAATGGCTTCGAATGATTGGTTGGCTTGAAACATATTCCCTCCACCAAAAGAGCCTCCTACACAAAGAACAGCAAAAACAATAGCCAAGATTTTACCTAATTTTTTCTTATTTCGCTTAGCAAAACCTTTTTCTAAATAACTCATTGGACCACCAAAAACTCTTCCGTCGGCAGTAATATCACGATATTTCACTCCTAAAACGCATTCTACAAACTTTGAAGTCATTCCTAAAAACCCAGCAACAATCATCCAAAAAGTTGCTCCTGCCCCTCCTACTGATACAGCTACTGCTACACCAGCTATGTTTCCTAAACCTACTGTTCCAGAAACAGCAGTGGCAAGTGCTTGAAAATGAGTAACCAGACCCGGAGCATCCGGATCGCTATATTTTCCTCTTGCCAATTGCAACCCGTGACCAAAGCCTCTAATGTTGACAAAGCCCATTCGCAAAGTAAAAAATAAAGCCCCTATTCCCAGCCAAACTACTATAAAAGGAATTCCCTTTTCTACCGGATCACCATTGGGGTGCAAAACCATAACTCCGTTTTCATAGACTATTGGGTCATGCAAGCCTAGCGCAGCAAACGGATCCCAAAACAAAACACTACTCACGCTGTTTACGATAGGCGTGAAAGTTCCGTTAAATTGTTCGGCTATAGTAGTTGTGGGTACAGTGTATTTTTTATTGACTGAATTACCTGCAGCATCAGTTATCAATACGCTATAGGTTACACCCTCCGTGAGTCCTACTGCTTTATTAGAAGTAAGAGCCGTGTTTTGATCGCTCCATTTGTAAGTATAAGGCGGAATACCTCCAGACACTTCGAGTTCGATGACACCGTCATTAATTACGTCTGTAAGGTTTATTATTTTTTTGTGAACAGCGAGTTCTTGAGCTTGGGTTATCGAAGTTATAAACAACAATAAAGGCAGTAGTAATCTTAAATTCATAAGTAATATTGCATAGGTTAAAACACATTCTTTCCTCAAAAAGACAGCAAGGTGCTAAAAAAAAATAACTAATTCAAATTTTTTATCCTTAAAATATATATTTTAAAGCGGCTTTTAGTTTGGTATTCTTTAAACTCCTTCAAAAAGAAATAAAAAAACAGTTTTAAACAATAGTAGGCTATCTCAAAGCACAACAATCAATACCACAAAAAAGCAGCTCCATGCCTTATCTTATTTCTGTTAAAGAAAAATATTTTATAAATATTTGATAGTAAAAAAGATAGTTATATCTTTGCACTCCTTTTTTGGCACATAGAAGTTTCTTGAAAAGGGCATTTTAATAAAATTTATATAAACACTTTTGTGATCTTTTGCCAGAACAAAGAAACTAAACAGATTGCAAAATACAAATTTAATTATCAGTACATTATGTCTGAACAAACACAAACACCAGAGGAGTTTTTAAAGAACTTTAACTGGGAAAGCTACAAAGAAGGGATTGATGTCGTTGACGAAGAAAACCTTAAAGAATTTGAAGATTTAGTAGAAAAAACCTTTATTTCAACAAGCGATGACGAAGTTGTTGAGGGCACGGTAGTAAGAATTACCGACAGAGATGCAATTGTGGACATCAACGCAAAATCTGAAGGAGTTATTTCTTTGAATGAGTTTCGTTATAACCCAAACCTTAAAGTAGGTGACAAAGTTGAGGTACTTATCGACGTAAGAGAAGACAAAACAGGACAACTGGTACTTTCTCACAGAAAAGCCCGTGTTATCAAAGCTTGGGACAGAGTTATTGCTGCTAACGAAACCGGCGAAATCGTAAACGGATTCGTAAAAGCAAGAACAAAAGGAGGTATGATTGTTGACGTATTCGGAATCGAAGCGTTCTTACCAGGTTCTCAAATTGATGTGAAACCTATCCGTGATTATGATCAATACGTAAACAAAACAATGGAATTCAAAGTAGTGAAAATCAACCATGAGTTCAAGAACGTTGTTGTTTCGCACAAAGCACTTATCGAAGCAGATATCGAAGAACAGAAAAAAGAAATCATCGGACAACTTGAAAAAGGTCAAGTACTCGAAGGTGTGGTTAAAAACATTACCTCTTACGGAGTATTTATTGATCTTGGTGGCGTTGATGGTCTTATCCATATCACCGATCTTTCTTGGTCAAGAATCAATCACCCGAGCGAAGTACTTGAATTAGATCAAAAACTAAACGTAGTGATTCTTGATTTTGACGAAGATAAATCAAGAATCCAATTAGGTCTAAAACAATTGAGCGCACACCCTTGGGATGCTCTTAGTGCAGATGTAAACGTAGGCGACAAAGTAAGAGGGAGAGTAGTAGTACTAGCTGATTACGGAGCGTTTATCGAAGTAGCTGAAGGAGTAGAAGGACTTATCCACGTATCTGAAATGTCTTGGTCAACGCATCTAAGAAGTGCACAAGACTTCGTAAAAGTAGGTGACGAGATTGATGCTGTTATCCTTACTTTAGACAGAGAAGACAGAAAAATGTCTTTGGGCATCAAACAACTTACCCAAGATCCTTGGACAGATATTACTACTAAATATCCGGTAGGATCTAAACACAGAGGAACAGTAAGAAACTTTACTAACTTCGGAGTATTCGTAGAATTAGAAGAAGGAGTAGACGGACTTATTTATATTTCTGACCTTTCGTGGACTAAAAAAGTAAAACACCCTTCCGAATTTGTAAACGTAGGTGACCAATTAGACGTAGTAGTATTAGAACTTGACGTAGAAGGAAGAAAGCTTTCTTTAGGGCACAAGCAAACTACAGAGAACCCGTGGGACAAATATGAAGACGCATTTGCTGTAGGAACTACCCATACAGGCGAAATTGCTGAAATCGTTGACAAAGGTGCCACAGTTGAGTTTAATGCAGATGTAGTTGCATTTATTCCAACAAGACACTTAGAGCAAGAAGACGGCAAAAAACTTAAAAAAGGAGACTCAGCTGAATTCAAAGTAATCGAATTCAACAAAGAATTCAAAAGAGTAGTAGCTTCACACACCGCCATCTTCCGTGCAGAAGAAGAAAGAGCAGTTAAAGAAGCTGAGAGCACTTCTAACCAAGTAGAAAGAACTACTTTAGGAGACATTGATGCTCTTGCAGAGCTAAAAGAAAAAATGGAAAAAGGTAATAAATAATTTTTCCGTGATTGTTTTTGGTTAACAATGAAAAAGCCTTTCGTTTTCCTAAACGAAAGGCTTTTTTTTATTAGCTATTCTTACTATTAAAGTTATTTTTTAAACTTCGCTAAAGCAGTTTTAGTAAAATCAGACAGCACTAACTTTCCTGAAATTTCGGCTCTTTCAAAAAGCAAAGTATCCCAATTTTGAGTGTTTTCCCAAAATACTTTTTTCATCTCAGACAAAGCTTCAGGATTACATTCCGCTAATTTTGAAGAAAAAATTTCAAGCTCTTTATCCAAATCATTTACCGAATCAAAAACCTGAGCATACAAGCCTTTATCTTTTGCCCAATAGGCGTTTTTCCAGGAGTGTGGTGCTAAGGTCATTTCGCTCATTGCTGCCTTACCAATCTTGCGAGAAACTGCAGGCTCTATCACAAAAGGACCAATCCCGATAGCCAATTCTGATAGCTTGACAGCCGCATCGACACTTGCTAAAGCATAATCACAAGCCGCCACAAGCCCTACCCCGCCACCTACTGCTTTGCCATGAATTCTCCCGACAATGATTTTAGAAGATTTTCGCATGGCATTTATTACATTAGCAAAACCCGAAAAAAACTTTTTACCGGTTTCCTCCTCAGAAATCAGCAATAATTCATCAAAGCTTGCGCCTGCACAAAAAGCACCTGTCCCTTCGCTTTTCAGAAGAATAAGACTCACCTTATCATTCTGACTCAATAGCTCAATCTCTTGGGTCAATCGAACTAATAATTCGCTCGGAAAAGAATTACTCTGAGGATGTCCGAACTCTATAATTGCTATTTTGTTTTCTATTTTGGTATATAACGAGCCGTTAGGTCTGATAGTTGTCATTTGTTATGTTTAAATTTAGTTTTCAAAAATACACAAAAAGTTCGTTATACATCAAGAGAATAAAAACAAAACAGCCCGAATAGGTCCGGGCTGTATTTCATTTTATCTTCTGTTGACTTCTAAAGAAGAAGCTTCTTAGCGAATAATATACCGTTCTATTTCTCCGTCTTGGCTAAGTATTTCTATCTTTGTAGCACTATTAGGTTTCTTTCTCGAAATAATATCCGAAATACTTTGGATGTCTTGCACTTTGATTCCGTCAATAGATAAAATAACCTTTCCTTTTACCTCGCCATACTCTCTGCTTTCGGTAATTTTTACCCCGTGATTGGTTCCAAACCTCTGTTTGTCTTTTGCCGAAAGATTTTCTACTTCCATTCCAAAAAACTCTAACGGAGCCAATTCCATTTTGGTTAACATCACCTCAAATTCTTTTTCTTTTTTATCGCGCAACACAAAAACCTTTACTATATCATCCGGACGCTTGGTGCTTATATAGCCTGTGAGCTCGGCAAACGAATTTATTCTTTGATTATCTATTCTAACAATAACATCTCCCTCTTTAACTCCTGCTTTTTCGGCCCCTGAGCCTTTTGTAACATCAGCCACATAAAACCCTTGTGTACGATTCAACCCAAGTTCTTTTGCTACTGCCTGATTTAGCTCACCCCCTCTTACGCCCAAAACTCCTCTTTGCACATTACCAAACTCCATAATATCTTCGATAATTTTTCGGGTAATATTAGAGGGTACTGCAAACGAATAACCAACATACGAGCCTGTGGTCGAAGAAATCATTGTGTTTATCCCTACAAGTTCGCCTCGCGTATTCACTAAGGCACCTCCGCTGTTTCCTGGGTTCACTACAGCATCGGTCTGGATAAATGATTGTATATTATTTTTAGACGAAGCCCCTACATTTCGAGCTTTGGCAGAAATAATTCCGGCAGTTACTGTCGAATTCAAATTATACGGATTCCCTACTGCTAACACCCACTCACCTACTCGCAAATTATCTGAGTCACCAAAAACCGCATACGGTAGTTTTTCGTTGGTATCAATTTTTAGTAAAGCAATATCCATTTGTGAATCGGTTCCGACAAGTTCTGCTTTATAAGCCTTTTTGTTGCTTAAGGTAATTTCTATTTCTGAAGCTCCGTTAATCACGTGATTATTGGTGACTATATACCCATCTTCAGAAACAATGACACCCGATCCCATCCCGACTTGAGCCTGTTGTTGCCCTCTAGGGTATCCGTAAAAGAATTCCATAAACGGATTAGAAACCGTTCTGTAGCTGACATTCTTCACATGAACCACTGAATGTAGGGCCAAGTCGGCAGCTTCGGTAAAATCAGGCGCTTCGGCAGTAAAACCTACGTTCTTATAATTGGCCACCGGAAGCGTAGAGACGCTCGGGATATGGTCTGGTGAAAAGGTCGCTTTTTCAAACCATAACTTATAGGCTCCAAGGGTGATTCCACCACTAAGAAGAGCCACCAAAAATAAACTTGAAAATCTTTTCATATTAATTAAATTTTTAAAATTTCACCTTAAAATTACTACATTATCTATTTCAGAAAAACTCTTTAACTACTGATTAACAGGGTTTAACTTTATTTTAAATAGGGGAATTACTATAAGCATTGAGTTAAACTAATCAAATGCATTATAAATCTACGAAGACGTGAAACCAAGAAAAAAACAGGTTAAGAAACTATTATTCTTTATTGTTTGTAAATTGATAAAATAGTTTTACTTTTGCACTCATCTT
>CAYPCZ010000096.1:0-8013 GCA_964409345.1 uncultured Flavobacterium sp.
ACATTTTGAATATCAAAATATTGTTCATGGCATACCTCATTAGGAGATAGAAAGTCTAATGAACTGGATTGAGCAGTTAAAAAATGTGTAGGAATAAGAAACAGAACAAGTGATATGATATAGTAATTATAGTTATAGGATTGTCCCATCTGCTTATTTGCCAAGTTTCCTTTAATAAAATCGCTCACTTATTTAATATGAGCATAACAATAAAAATACTAAATTACTTTATAAACAGCTGTTTTACTTGGAATTATTATTTTGTTGAAGCAATTGATCATATACATAGGCATATTGCTGGACTCCTTCCCTTAAAGAATAAGTTTGATTAGCCCCTTCAACAATCGATTTAGCGTTTAAGGTTGCGATGCGGCCAATATCATTTACAACCTGCTTATATGTTATGGAACTGAAATCTTCAACTACTTCCCCAGCTTCAAACTTTTTGATTATCTCATCGGTATCTCCAACTCCGGCATTGCATATTATAGGAATTCCCATCGCCATCAGTTCTCCTTGCTTTGTTGGCGAAGAAGCTTTTTTTGAATATGCAGGCTTGATGAAGAATATTGATAATTGCGCCAGCGATAATAGAAGTGGTACTTCATTTCTTTCGGCTTTGTATACTATGATATTTTTTCGAGGAATACTTTGGTTATCAGCTTTTTGCACTATAATGTGTTGATCAGCGGAAATGAACAGAAATTTGGCATTAGGTTTTGTTTGTAGCAGAACCTTAAAAAAATCAAGCATCTCATCCAACATATACCAAGTGCCAATAGTGCCGAGATAGGTTAAAATAAAATCGCTTGGTTCAATTCCCAATTCTTTCTTTTTCGTTTTCAGTTTCTCGGTATCGATCATATCCCTACTGAACAAACCCAAATCTACACAACATGGGATAACATGAATAGGGGCTTTTATAGCCACGTTTAACCAACTGTCTATTTCATGTTTTGCATGATGGGTCAGCGAAATGATAGCATCAGCATTTTCAAGGAAAGCTTTTTCTTGCTTCTTGAAGTAGCTGTAAATAATTTTATAAATGGGATTTTTGATATTCCAGAGCCCTCCATCTACACGTTCGTCTGCCCAGAATCCCCGCATATCAAAGAGAAATTTGGTTTTGTACTTTCTCTTCATGGCAAGACCTATTATGGAAGTGATATAACTTCTACAATGGATGATTTGGAAACTGTTTTTATTATGAAGTTTTTTAGCAGCTTGCCACATTTGTAATAGATCCCATAGAGCAGAAAAAATTGGAGGCGATTTATGATATATATATGGCTGCCATTGAATTTCCGCTTTAGTTAGTTTATCATTAACCATTTTCTTCGAAAGATTAAACAACCTTTTTTTTTCAAAGCTAATAATATGGATCTGGTGACCTTTTAAAGAAAGGCCTTCTAGGTAAGGAATAATCTGAGATTGGCCTAAAGGATCGGTCAGGCCGTCGTAAGAGAGATAGAGAACATTTTTCAAACTTTCTTTTAATTATAAATTTTGTTATAGTCAGGTTCTAAAGAACTATCATAAAAATCAATATTAAATTCTTTAATAATATTTAATACTCTTTTTTGTTGTGTAATAGAAAGCTCCATTTTCCAACTTTCCAGTTGCTTGTTTTGACGAATTTTATTAATTGATTCTTCTTTTGTAGTGAACGAAGGAGAAGATATTTTTTTATATATGTTATCTGGTATTGTTAAATTAAGTCTGTTGAAAATTCTAGTTACTTCATCTTCGCTATTTTTATATAGGTTTTCGTAAGCAACTGTTATCCATTTTTTATTATTATTTATATTAAGAACGGAATAAACCATTGTTAATGCCCAAGTAGCTGCTAATTTCTCTTCAATTGTTTTTACCTTATTAAGTATATCTGAATAGATTAAATAGTGCTCGTTATAATTACAATTTGGAATTATATAGCCTATCTGCTCTTTTCCAATATGATTCCAGTTTCCATGTCTAATTTGAGAATTGACTACGGCACAGGGATGTCTAATTAGTAATATTGGATTAACATTAAAATTTTTAACTATCCACGGCAACAACATATTTCCTCTGCAAAATTTAAAAATAAAATAGTCACTAAGAGGAATCTTGAGTAAATCATTTTTAAAATAGAGAGATAAAGGTATAGTTTCTCTGTTCAAAAGCTTTCTAAAAGCTATTTTTGCTTCATCCCAATTTGCGTTTTCAGGGATTGGTTGATACCAGCAGAAGTTAAGTTTATTAAATTCCTTTAACTTTCCTAGCTTTAATGGTTCAATTGCAAGGGATGAGCCAGGAATGGAATTTAGGATTTCTGCTAACCAGGTTGAACCACCTCTAGGATTTGAGAATATTAAAATTGTGTTTTTAGGATTAATTATATTAGTGTTCTCGTTTCTTCGTGCAAAAGGCAAAATATAAGAATAATATATTAATCTGTTATAAACTCTCTTGTTGAAGCTTATTTTCATCTTTTAAATATTCAGAGGTAACGATATTTTTCTCCTTCATTCTTCTAAAACAAATTTGATAAGTTGATCTACTTGGTTAGATAAATCATATCTCTCATGATACTCTTTTTGTAGTTTTTCAGGATCAATAATAATTGTTTCCCTATTGAAATACAAATAGGAGATTTTATTTAAAAAATCAGCGACATCATTTTTCTTAAACAAGAAACCATTTTCATTATTTCGAATAATCTCTTTTAGACCGCCTGCATCTGAAGATAGAATAAGGCTTCCTACCATCATGGCCTCTATAGCTACATTGCCAAACCCTTCATGGATGGAAGGTATTACCACTAGGTTGGAGAATTTCATATATGATAATAACTTTTCATTTGCCAAAAAACCAGTAACAATAAAATAATCTTTTAATTTTTTATTGTAAATCGCATTCTCTAACCTAGTTTGCTCCCCACCTCCTCCTATTATGATTTTAATATCATTTGGTTTTAGATTGTTCTTTTGAATAAAAGCAGCAATATTATCTAAAAAAAAATAATGACCCTTTATACTATTAATCCGGCCGGGAACTAAGATTTTGTAACTATGGGAAATGTCTTTATTTAATAAAATTGTGGGCTGATGAAGAGAGTCAGGCTTTATATAAGGAATAGCATTAGGAATAACTTTAGGGTTTCTTACATATATGTTTTTTGAAATATTGTTTTTTACTGCTTTAGATATAAAAATATTTTTATTATCACTTAGTTTAGAAAAAAAATTATTGAAAAAATTAAAGAGGATCTTTATGGAATTATCCATAGGAGAAGCTTTATATTGCATCGAATGGTGATAAATGATCAGATTAAATTTCTTTAGTAGAAACAAGTAACTGTAAAGCTTAATGATTCTACAAACTATATGTGCTATTGGAAGGATTGCTATTACATGAGAAATATTATTGTTTACTACGACATTTTTTATACACCGAATTAAATAAGGCAATTTTTTAACCACAGAAAAACTCAAAAATGTAATATCGTTTTCTGAGCATAATGTATATTGTGAAGACGGTATTTTAAGTAGCCTAAGATTTGATACTTGTCCACTTAAAACAATTAAATGCACTTGACACTTCTTATTTTCAAATAAGAAGTTTAATTGATTAATTGTTTGCAACTCTGCACCACCTGTATCCAGAGAGGGTATCACAAACAGTATGTTTCTTTTACTATCCCCCATGTTTAGTTGAGATTCCAATATATTTTTGGTAAAGCTACTCTTATATAGGAATATTGCTGTGAATTTTTGACAGACTGAAGATTACGGCAGAATAAAATCTATAACGGATTTTCTTTATAGGAATGAGAATTAAAAATATAGAATGATGATCAATCCAAGATACGAATCTTTTTCTCGCAAGAAAATTGTATAACCATCTTTTATACAAGGGTAAGCTCTTTTTAGGATGTGTATTTAATAATGTAACAAACTCTTTACTCAATGTAGGGTGAATTTCTTTAAGCTTTTTCCTTCCTATTGGATCTTGTCTTTTTCGATGGATATAAGAAGCACATGTTATTTCATCCCAATGTTGAACAATAGCTTCTGGATTAAAAAATATAGGCACTTTTTGTTTATAAGCTCTAATCGCAAGTTCTATGTCTATACTTGTATTTAATTGAGCATTAAACCCTCCCAAAAAATAAAATAAATTCTTAGGAATAGAAAAATTAGCAGCGCTTAAATATATCTCTTCTTTCTTTATTTCATGAAATCCCTTTTTCAATAGAGCCTTCTCCCAGTTTCTGGTAATATAAGCTTTGTATTTTTGGATGTCAGTTGAAGCCAAACTCTCATTATCAGCTACACTTCCTGTCATTATGCTTTTTGTGTAATGACAATGGTGTTGATAATGAACTCTCAAGCAATTGCTCTCCATGAATATATCATCATCTGTGGAAACAATAATCTTTCCTCTGGCTTTTTCTATGCCAGTATTTCTTGCACCGGCACGACCTTTATTCTCTTGATGGATAATTTGAAAGGGGAAGGTAAATTTTGATTTTTTAAGCTCATTCTCAAGAAAAATAGCAGTATTGTCGGATGAGCCATCATTTACCACTATAACTTCGAAGTTTTTAAAGGTTTGATTCTCTAAACTGCCAAAGGTTTCGTAAATTCTTTCGGCTCTGTTATAAGTAGGAATAACTACACTTATTTCATAGTTCAAATCATGCATGTTGACTAGTAAATAATCGATCTATAAATTTCTTTGTCTTATGAAATTTTTTTCTGTTTTTAATTAATTTTATAAAATATCGAAGATGATAAACTTCACTCTCTCGTCCTATGTTTCTGATTCCCATCTTAAAAGAGAACCCCACCTCCTTCCACCAGAGGAATTTATCATTAAAAATATCAGGATTAAAAATTTTATACCTATAAAGAGAAATTGGAATTCTGGAATGTTCCTTTTCTTTTTTCATCCTATGAAGATATTTTGCAGAAATGCGTTCTTTAGGAATGTAATGCTTAAATTTTAGATTTTCCGAATAGTATATTTTATAACCTTTCAATACTAAAGCAAGACACAACTCAGTGTCACCTCCTGAACTAAGTTGCTTTCCTTTTCTATCAGAAAGCAAACTTATAAAACCATTCCTTTTTATGTCATAATAAAATGATCTTCTAAAAATGGCTCCGGCACCATAAACTTGTCCTTTTGTGAGAGTTATATCACCAGATGCATTGTGTTGAGCACCTACAGCATAGCCAATTTTGTTTAAGTTTTTCCATAAGGTCAATTTTTCTTTGCAAACCACAGGTTCTCCCTGCCCCCCAGCAGCTCCAATCATTGGATTACTCTCCATAGTTTCAAATGCTAGCTTTACATAATCCTTCTGAAGCCAATTGTCATCATCACAAAATAAGCAATATTCATAAGCTGCCACTTCAAAGCCTTTGTCTCGTGCATTGCTTAGTCCTGGTTCGGGCTGATCCACTATTTTAAAAGGGACGGATGAAGAATGTTTTACCCACTCTTGTTTTGCAATCTCTTCCGTATCATCTGTTGAAGCATTATTGACTACAATTATTTCCCAAGGAATATCGGAAGGAATTTCCTGTAGCGCTAAATGCCGCAATGTTTCTGGCAATCGCTTAGCACTATTATAGCAACAAATTATTACAGATACACCTAGCCTCATTTTTTAATTCCAATAGTTAATTCTCCTGAAAAGTATAGCTTAAAGTTATATTCTTGCAAAATTTCTACAATCCTATGCCCTACTTCAAACATATCATGAATTTCTATTGTAATAACTTTTGTTTTACTTAAAAAAGATAAATCGGCATCTTTAGAGAAGATGGCTTCTTCGGCTCCTTCAATATCCATCTTAAGAAAATCAATAGAATCCCACTGTTTTTCTATTAATAGGTTGCTGATAGCATATACAGGGATATCTCCCTTCTCATTCTCTCCTGGTTTTAGGCTTCTTGACCACTCCAAACCGTCTCTAAATGTATTGTCTATATTGAGCCAACTGTTATGCGACCAAACACCTCCTTTTATAAGTTCTACATTTGTTAGGTTATTTAATGCTATATGCTGTGAAAGCTGTGCCTGATTACTAGCATCAGGTTCGATACACAATATTTCCGTCTCTGGAAAATGCTCTTTTAAGTATAGGGTGGTTAGGCCAATATTTGCCCCAGCATCTATAACATTTTTGATTTTGATGTCATGCTGATGAATAAGTTGAACCACATTTTTAAACTCTTCGTTGATGATAATCTGTCGGAAAACCTTGAGGTCAGAAGACCCTTTTCGCAGCAGAATTTTTATCCTGTCTTTTGAAACTACATAAGCTAAAGCCTCTTCAACAATCTTATACCCTTTCTTTTGGGATGCTTCAACAAAGTTCCTTACTTCAAATACACCTTTAGGAATGGCAGTGAAAAGCTTGTAAGCAATAGAGCCTAATATTAATTGCAACTTTCCTTTCCAACTGAGATATTTCAAATATTCAAAAAACATATCAGTTCACAGTTAGACTATGATGAGACACTTGAGTGATGTCTGAAAAGGGAACGATGGCTCCATGATCAGGTGTATGGGGATAAGTTCTACCTAGCGTGGGGGAATCTATAACTTCGAAATTCACCACTTCCTTTTGTATATCGTAGGTATTACTATTGTGAGAGCCCATCCAAGCTGTAATATGATAATTATCTGGGACGAGTCCTTGTAATATTATTTTGCATTCAAATACCTGCGGCTCTTTGCTATATTGAATAAAAGGGGACAATTGAGGAATAGCCTGCATGACGCCACTACCTCTAGAATTTATAATATCAAAAGCTACAAAGGCAGGCAAATGATTTGACACTGATTCAACTGTAAATACAATCTTTAAAGTTAGAACAGGTTGTTTTCCTTCTAACTTTACCTGTACATTTTTAAAATGTGGATAAGCAAGCTCCTTTTTTTGCTCCCAGAATGCTTGCATTATACCATAAACATTTTTTGAATAATAGTCGATGACTTCTGAACTTCCACCAGATGCTTGAATTTTGCCATCCTTCAACAAAAAACCTCTTGAACATAACCTCTGAATCGCATTCATATCATGGCTAACAAAGATTATGGTACGTCCTTCCTTTTTGCTCACCTCGTCCATCTTCCCCAAGCACTTCTTTTGAAACTCGGCATCGCCTACCGCTAAAACTTCATCGATGATCAATATCTCCGGTTCCAAATGAGCGGCTACAGAAAAGGCAAGGCGGACTTTCATTCCTGAACTATAATGTTTTACTGGTGTGTCCAGAAATTTCTCTACACCGCTGAACTCTACAATTTCATCAAACTTTTGCTTAATTTCTCTACGGTTCATGCCCAGGATGGTGCCGTTAAGGTAGATATTTTCGCGGCCAGTCAGTTCAGGATGAAAACCGGTGCCTACTTCCAAAAGGGAAGATACACGTCCGTTTATCTCAAAGCGGCCTGTGGTGGGTTCGGTAATGCGGCTAAGGATTTTCAGCAAAGTACTTTTGCCTGCGCCGTTCCGGCCAATGATGCCTACGGCTTCCCCTTTTTTGATCTCGAAATTAAGGTCCTTAAGCGCCCAAAAGCTCTCTTTGGTTTTCCCTTTTTGGAAAAGTTGCTTCCAGCCAGTACTAAAGGAGTTCATTATGTCACCCTGCTTTTGCTGGCCAATGATGTATTCCTTCCCTAAACCTTCAACTTTTATGGCAATGTCACTCATTCGTTATACCGCAGATTTCAAATGCTAAATTTAATTCTTTTTCTGCTATATACTTTGTTTATTTTAGGAATAAAACTTACCCATAATCCAATAGGGCACGCAAACCGCCCGCTCTATCGTCATCTCGGAATTTACTGCGCTTTTAGCGGAGTAAATATCCCCATACGGGCAGGCGGGATCCCCTTGCCACTACCTCAAACCTAGGGGATGTCAGCTTGCCAGCATTGTATAAGTTTTCTGCCGGCGGTTTTGGGAAAGGCAATAGGGCTGCGGCAGAATTGGGGGATTCCCGATCTACG
>CAYPCZ010000097.1:0-8010 GCA_964409345.1 uncultured Flavobacterium sp.
TATTATATTTATTTAACTATAATCATGTCCGACTTTTTAGGGGGCTAAAACAGTATTTGTTTGTCAAGGTGTGGAAGCGATGATTTAAAATCATCAAATGAGTTTCTTTTTGTTAGGGACATAAGAGTCGTTTCAAAACCTAGAATTACAGAAATTGATGATGATTTTTTTAGGTTACCTCAAGAAATTTCAGAAGAATTAGGTTTTGTAAGTTTTACAATAATACCTGATGATTATATAACACGTATTGATGAGGAAGACCCTTTTGGTTACGTAGATATTAGATTTATTGGAGAAAGATTGTAATGTTTAAAAAGAAAATAAATTATTTTATAATAATTCTGATACTGACGGTTTTTTCATTTTACTCCTGTCAAACATTCTTAAAAGTTATTTGGGAATTAAAAATCCACAGCCCGTATTAAGTAGTGGTTTCAGCAACATTTCTTGGTAAAAACTAAGAAAGAGGATGTTATCCATAATGAAACTTCAAGACTTAAATAAAGTATCAATTTTGGATTTAAGTGTAAATGAAGATGTAACAAGTAACTGAATTAAAAAGACCTGTCAGAAATGAAAGGAGTTTTTTTATAACAGTTTTTATTTTACATCGACACCGCACGAATTTACATCACCCCCAATTAAAAGTAGCTTCTTTCTGAATATCAGGATGGAGGCTTAAATAAACAGGACAGGTAAGCGCAGCTCTTTCCAGAATGGTTTTGGTTTTTTCGTCTGCATTGAGTTTCATATCAAATTCGACAATGATTTTGGAAATCATACGAGGTTCAGATTTCATAATTTTCGTAACCGAAGCAGTCGAACTGTCAAAACTGATTTCCATCTGGTTAGCTTTGATTCCCATGATGGTAAGCATACAAGTTGCTAACGAATTAGCCACCATATCTGTAGGCGAAAAAGCCTCTCCTTTGCCCATGTTGTCAAGAGGTGCATCAGTAATAATTTCGCTGCCTGATTGCAAGTGAGAAGAAATGGTTCTTAAATTGCCTTGATAGGTTACTTTTGAAGTCATTATTGGGCTTCTTTTATGGTTAAATCTTGGTCATAATACAAAATATAAACTCCGGTATTATAATAGCCTCCTTCTGGTGATTGGGTATAAACAAACTTACTATCTACTTGCTCGGTAGCTATATTTTTTGCCAGTTTTTCGAAGCTTTGATCTTGTGCCAAACGAAGTAACACATCATAAACCACATCAAAACCACGAACGGCATAATGACTCGGAAAAACATTATTTTTCTTTTTATATTCCGTATAAAAAGAACTGGTTTCGTCTGAGCTTAAATCACGAATAGACGATGGATAATGCATATTAAGACGTGCCAAGGTAGTAGATTGTATCTCATCTGATTCAAAAGCCGCATTTTTTTCTAAAACCACGAGCTTTATATCATAGATACTTAGCAAATTAAGCAACGTTCGAGTTGTATTAAGCACCATAGAAGATGACTCTGTTTCTAGAATCACATAGTTGGTTTGGTCTGTTCTGAGCAAACTTTTAAGATTATCTACATTAAGTATGCCTTTATCTGTAAGTGAAGCAAAAGAAATTCCGGGGTAGTTATTGGCGATAAAATTTCTATAGCTTTGTCTTCTTTTGTCAACGACAGCGATGACATTTTGATTTTTTTGCTTTAAATAATTAAGCATCATTCTTTTGGAAACTTCTGTAGGCGGAGTGGCCAAATATAGATTATCATAGGGTGTCTTTTTACCCTCTCTTGAAAGCGGAGATACTACGGTAATTTTTTTTGAGCTCAACAAAGAAGCTGCTTTTTCTGAATGCGTACTCATCAATGGCCCAATTATGACATCTACGTCTGAAAAGTTTTGAGTAGCGATAAGTCGCTCTACGGCAGAACCAGAATTTGACTCTTCAGAATCTAAAAACACAACGTCAAAATTACCTCCTAATTTTTTGATAGAATCAATAGCAACAAGCGCTCCCGAATAGAAGTCAACCGTAATGTTCAAAAACTGATTTGTTTTTAGAGTTTCTTGAATATCATTGCTGTCTTGTCCCACTCGATCTGCGTTAAAAGGCAACATAATAACTACTTTTTTTCTGTCTGAACCTCTAAGTTTTTTGGATAAGTCTTTAAACTTCGCACTTGCTGTTGTCGCTAATTGATTTTCTTTTTCAGATTCTTTTTCTGCTTCTATTTTTTCGGCCAATGCCTCTTCTATTTTTGTTAAAGACACTTTGATGGTATCTCCTATCTTGATTATATCATCTTTAAGGTGTGTATATTCAGGATTGTTTTTTATGAGTTCTTCTTTTGATATTTCATATTTTTTAGAAATTCCGAAAAGGGTTTCTTTGGGCTGTACTATATGAATAACATCGTCATTTTTGATTATGGTGGACTTGCTTTCTACCTTCTTACCTGTTGGAATTCGCAATTCTATATCAGGCTGAAGTCCGTTTATTAATAACTCTTGGTTGGCTTCTTGGATGGCCTGAATGGTGGTTCGGTATTTTTGAGCCAAACCAAAAAGCGTTTCTTTAGGCTCTACTTTGTGATAGAGTCCGTCTTTTGGTTGTAGCTTGGCATTTCTATCGTTCTGGGGAATAAGGATTACTTCACCCAGATTAATACCATTTCTCGAGTTGGGGTTAAGCGTAAAGATATCGTGAACCGTTACACCATACTTTCTTACTAGCCCAGTGATTGTATCATCTTTGACCACCGTGTGCCTGATAGGCTCTTGTGCAAACACTCCAAATGACACCCCAAAAAAGAGTAGCCACAAAAACAATTTTCTCATAGTCTTATTTTAACATCTCTGCATTCGTTGCAAAAACTATTCCCATTCTATAGTGGCTGGTGGTTTTGAGCTGATATCATAAACTACTCTATTCACACCTTTTACTTTATTAATGATTTCGTTAGAAATTTTCATTAAGAATTCATAAGGTAAATGCACCCAATCTGCCGTCATCCCGTCAGTAGATTCCACAGCGCGAAGTGCCACAACTCTTTCGTAAGTTCGCTCATCTCCCATTACGCCTACACTGTTTATCGGCAGTAAAATAGCTCCCGCCTGCCATACTTTATCATACAGCCCACTTTCTTTAAGTCCGTTTATAAAAATAGCATCAACTTCTTGCAAAATATTTACTTTTTCTGGAGTAATATCGCCTAATACCCTGATGGCCAGTCCCGGGCCCGGAAACGGATGTCTTCCTAAAAGTTCATCATTAATGCCTAAGGCTTTTCCTACCCTACGCACCTCGTCTTTGAATAGCATTCTCAGGGGCTCGACAATTTGCAATTTCATAAAATCGGGTAACCCTCCTACATTGTGGTGCGACTTGATGGTAGCCGATGGTCCTTTTACCGAAACCGACTCAATTACATCTGGATAAATTGTGCCTTGTGCCAGCCATTTGACATCTTCAATTTGGTGTGCTTCATCATCAAAAACTTCTATAAAAACTCGTCCGATGGTTTTGCGTTTGGTTTCTGGATCATCTATTCCTGCTAATTGTGATAAAAATCTATTTGAAGCATCTACTCCTTTTACGTTCAACCCCATTCCTTGATATTGGTTGAGTACGCTTTGGAATTCGTTTTTACGTAAAAGCCCGTTATTCACAAAAATACAGTAAAGATTTTTTCCGATGGCTTTATGTAAAAGCACAGCTGCAACAGTTGAATCTACTCCACCCGAAAGTCCTAAAACAACTTTATCATTTTGTATTTTTTCTTTAAGCTCTTTCACTGTGTTTTCTACAAAAGAATCAGATGTCCAGATTTGTGGAACTTCGGCAATTTTTACCAAGAAATTCTCTAACATTTGTTTTCCGTCGCTCGAATGATACACCTCTGGATGATACTGAATCGCATAAGTAGGCTCTCCTTCTATTTTATATGCTGCATTTTCTACATCTTTGGTACTGGCTAATTTTACTCCTCCAGAAGGCAATTGTTTAATGGTATCAGCATGGCTCATCCAAACTTGACTGCCTAAGCTCACTCCTTCAAAAAACAATTCATCTTCTTTGATATAAGAAAGGTTAGCTCTTCCGTATTCTCGAATGTTTGACGGAGCTACTTCACCTCCAGAAAAATGAGCTAAATATTGAGCTCCGTAGCACACTGCCAAAAGAGGTTTTTCACCTCTTATTTCAGATAAATCCGGATGAGGAGCATCTTCTGCTCTAACAGAAAACGGGCTCCCCGAAAGGATTACTGCCTTATAGGGTGATAAATCTTGTGGAGGATTGTTATACGGAAAAATTTCGCAGAAAATATTTAACTCTCTGACTCTACGGGCAATAAGCTGCGTGTATTGTGACCCGAAATCTAAAATAAGTACGTTGTGTTGCATAGGTGCAAAAATAGAAAAAAGAACACAAACGGCACAGGATTTTTAGAAAAGTATAGCAATCAAAAAAAGCTACCCATCTGGATAGCTTTTAGGTTTAAAAGTAAATTAGATTTAATTACTTTTTTCTTTCATACAAACAACATCCGTGAAGCTCTTGATACACTTCATCTTTTGCTTTTATTTTGTCTGTATCATGCCCAACATCGGCAATTGCTTGATGAACCTTGTCGATTGATGTTCTATTTTCGTCAATAACAAGATGCATATCTTGATGATTGACATGCCACTGAGCAGACTTTACTCCCTTGACGGAATAAGCGGCTTTTTCGATACGTTTTTTACACATATCACAATTACCGTTTACTTCCATCTCATATTTGGCATTTTTGTTTTTCTTGGTATTTTTCTCTTGTGCTTGTGCAGAAAGCCCTACAAAAGCAACCATTAAAATTAAAATTAGTTTTTTCATTTTGTTTAGCTTAGTTAACTGTTAGTTTATTTTAAATCTAAGTCCGGCATAATACATCGCTCCGAAAACAGGACCATATATCATAGAACTATCAAAATATGTTCCGAAAGCATCGTCTGCTGCAACAATCGCATCTTTTTGTTTATAATTGGTAATGTTTTCACCCCCGACATATATTTCAAAAACAGGTGAAAAGCTATGCGTTACCTGTACATTCATAAGCGTCAGATTAGGCGAAAACTCCCTTGCTTGATAAGAGTTCGGGTTACTGCCGGTAAACGGAAGTTTTTGTTTACCTATCAAATTCATAGTCCAGTCAAACTTCCATTGTTTTCCTTGATCAGTAACATGGGTTTCATAACCTATGTTAGTAAAAAACCTATGCTTTGCCTGTAAAGGTTTAATATCTCTACCTGAGAGATAATCTGTTTTAATATCATAATATTTATAAGCCGTACGGAGGTTGAAATGATTGGTAATTGCATAATTAAACTCGAGCTGAAAACTATTAGCATACGAAGAACCGTCTAGATTATAAAACAAAACCTGCTGCGCAGACGAATATAGGTCAACCACTACTTGATTTTGAAAATCAGTTCTATAAAAATCGACAATTACTTCTGCCTGTCTATCAAAAAGTATAAAATCCTGCATGAGGCTTACTCCGTAGTTCCAAGCAATTTCGGGGTCTAAACCATAAATTTTTCCTGATGTGTTTAGAATATTAAAATCTCGTGACGAAGCAAACAAATGCTGGTTTTCTGCAAAGACATTCGCACTCCTTACTCCTCTTCCGGCAGAAGCTTTAAGGGTTCCGCCCTCCCAAGGGTTGTATCGTGCATGAACACGAGGGGTGATAAAGGCTCCGAGTCGGTTATGATTATCTGCGCGCACTCCGGCAACCACGCTAAAATCGTCATCATTGTCATAGGTATATTCAAAAAACGCTCCTACCGAATTATCTGCTCGCCCGTAATCATTTAAGGCAGAACCGTTAACTTCTCCTACGATTTCATCATATTTGTCATACGTAAAATTCAAACCGGTAGAAAATTTATGCATCGTATTAGACAAAATTGACGAATAAATCAGGTTCGAATAAAAACTATTTTGATGAATGTCGTAGGCTCTTAGACCAAAATATGATTCTTGTTTGTGCGAGTTAAAAGCATTTTGAAACCCTATGCTTTTCCAGGGTGTATCAGGAAAAACATAACCAATTTTTGCAGATGCATCTATTTTCTGTGTCAGGATTTCTGACCCCCAGTGATTGGATGTGAATTTGTCTGTTTTCTTATCAAAATCTACACTCCCCGATTGTTTATCATCGTTCATATAACGAAGATTTACAAAGCCTATCCAACCTTTTTCGGCGTTAAAATACTGCCAGCGATTCAGTATGTTTATTTGTTTTCCGAGCGGATTATCTAAAAACCCGTCGTCATTCATATCGTTTTTGGATGTTCTTGCGTTTCCGTGGAGAAATAGTGTAGTACTCCATTTGTCTGACACCTTTTGATTTAGATGCGTATTGAGTTCAAATCGCGAATCAGTCGAGGCGTAGGCATTTACGAAAAGCGGAATATCATCAATTGGTTTTAGGAGTTCGTAATTAATTTGCCCAGAAATGCTCTCATAACCATTCACCACGCTTCCGGCTCCTTTGGTAATTTGGATGCTTTCGACCCAAGTACCCGGAATAAACGAAAGCCCGTAAGCTTGAGAAGCACCACGAACAGCAGGAATATTTTCTTCTGCCATCAGAATATACGGGCTGTTTAGACCCAACATCCGAATTTGCTTATTGCCTGTAATGGCATCCGAAAAGTTTACATCTATCGAAGGGTTAGTCTCGAAGCTTTCCGAAAGATTACAACAAGCAGCTTTTAAAAGCTCGCTACTCGAGATGATCTGGACATTGGCCGCTGAGGTTTTAATCCGAGAAAGACTCTGTCTTTTTCTTTCAATAACAATAGATTCCAACAATGTATCCGGATAAAGTGTTATAGAAATATCATCGTTAGGCTGTACTGAAACCGTCTCCGGCCGCATCCCGATATAAGTAATCACAAGCGAGGTATTTTCTTTGTATAAAAGTTTGAACCCTCCGTGTAAGTCCGTTTGGGTTCCTTCGGTTGTACCTTCCCACATTACGGTAGCTCCGATAAGAGGAAGATTTTTATTGTCTATGGTGTTTTCGTATATGGTTCCTTTAATCGTAGATTGAGAAAATCCGTATAACCCAAAAACAGCACATAAAATTAAAAGATAATTTTTCATTTTTTAATGTTGAATTAATAAAAGTTAGTAACCAAAAACCAATAATTTTAGGTACTCAGAACTTGTTTGAACTCATGCGTTCAAACGACTCAACATTAAATTATGCGTAATAAACAAGACTGCAATACAGTTTATATAAAGGTGGCGCATTTGCATTATAGCTATAGCTGAAAGAAGCCTGCTTTATATCTTTTTTTGTGAAATAAAACTCAACCTTTAGACCACTGTCGTTAATTATAAAAGCGTCTAAAAAAAAGCTGAATGCTTTAACTACAACCACTTCAGAATTATCTTGTTTAATCAACTCGTTTTTGCAACAATCTGAATGGTCGTCAGATGCTGCGCAACATGATTTTTCTTTAAAACAACTTTCTTCTTGTGTGTGTTGATGTTGTTTCTCGTGATTACAAAGCTCTTCTATAGTTTTTGAATAAACCGTGGTTGAAGCCACTTTGGTATCTCCACAAAAATGCACATTAAGAGCCAACCCGATGTTTGAAAACATCAGGAAAAAAGCCACTAACAACGCTATTTTCTTTTTATGAAGACTCATTTTTATGAAAAATATGAAACAAAAATAAGAAAAAATCTAATACCCTAACTTTTCTCGGACTCTCTTTAACACGCCATTGGCAACCGCGCTTGCTTTTTGAGCCCCTTGAAGTAAGATTTCTTCTACTTCTTGCGGATTGTTGATATAGTAATTATATTTTTCTCTTTCGTTTTTAAACTTTTCGGTGATGAGTTCGAAAAGAGCCTGTTTGGCATGCCCGTAACCATAATTTCCTCCTTGATAGTTTTGTGTCATGATATCAATTTGATCTCCCGAAGCTAATAAGCGATACAAGGCGAAAACATTTCAAGTATATGGTTTTTTTGGGTCTTCAAGCGGTGTACTGTCT
>CAYPCZ010000098.1:0-7930 GCA_964409345.1 uncultured Flavobacterium sp.
ATTATTATATTTATTTAACTATAATCATGTCCGACTTTTTAGGGGGCTAAAACATCAGATAATTTTGACTTTTATATAATTGTCACAGAAGAGAATGAAAAATATGGATTATTCCTATTTCCTAAAAGCGAACTAATTAAAAGACAAATTTTAACAACAAGCTCAAAAGAAGGAAAACGTGGTTTTAGAATTTATCCGAGTTGGACTAAAACTGAGAATAAACAAGCTGATAAAGCACAATCTTGTCAAAATAAATATTTTATTGATTTTACAAAAGAAGATTCTAAAAATGTTGAAAAAACAAATTCAATAATAAACGAATCAGTCCAATCACATTACATATAGTCTTAATCTCCATAAACTTCACAATCTGTCACGTTTTGACCTTTTGATTTGTCTATATCTAAACTAAAGAATCAAAAAAAATAAATTGAATTCCTGAATTATAATAAGTGCTTCAAAAGACGTATTCTAAAAATTACATCAGACCAAACCTCATAACAAAAGCCATTTTCTATCTGAAAATGGCTTTTGTTTTTAAGTATATTTGTTTGAGATTAACTCACATCAACGGTTCTTTCTGCCGCTAATTGCAGATAGGTTCCGCTGGTTAATTTTTCTCTGATAGCTTCAAAAGCTTCGAGGGTTAACCTGATATCTTCGAGCGTATGTGAAGTGGTCGGGATCATTCTAAGCAAAATAATTCCTTTCGGAATTACCGGATAGACTACGATAGACAAGAATATTCCGTAGTTTTCACGCAAATCATTAACCATCATCATCGCCTCAGGAATACTTCCGTTTAAGTAAACCGGAGTAACACAGGTATTGGTATCTCCGATGTCAAAACCTCTTTCTCTGAGTCCGTTTTGTAGTGCATTTACGTTTTCCCAAAGTTTATTTTTAAGCTCAGGCATTGTGCGAAGCATCTCCAAGCGTTTCAAGGCTCCGACGGTGTGAATCATCGGGAGCGACTTGGCAAACATTTGCGAACGCAGGTTATACTTTAGATAATCAATAATATCCTGATCTGCTGCCACAAAAGCTCCTATACTTGCCATCGACTTGGCAAAAGTAGAGAAGTAAACGTCTATTTGGTCTTGAACGCCTTGCTCTTCACCGGCTCCGGCACCTGTTTCTCCAAGTGTTCCGAATCCGTGTGCATCGTCAACCAGCAATCGGAAGTTATACTTTTCTTTTAGAGCACAGATTTCTTTTAGTTTTCCTTGTTGTCCCCGCATTCCAAAAACTCCTTCGGTAATCAGCAGGATTCCTCCTCCAGTTTCCTGAGCAACCTTTGTGGCTCTCTGAATGTTTTTTTCTATGCTTTCCATATTATTGTGCTGATAAGTAAAACGCTTTCCGTGATGCAGTCTTACTCCGTCAATAATACACGCATGCGAATCTACATCATATACAATCACATCATTTTTGCTTACCAAAGCATCGATAATCGACACCATTCCTTGATAACCGAAGTTAAGCAAATAAGCTGCTTCTTTGTGTACGAACTCGGCCAATTCTTGTTCTAATTGTTCGTGAATCTCTGTATGACCGCTCATCATTCGGGCTCCCATCGGGTAAGCCGCTCCGTATTTTGCAGCTGCTTCTGCATCAATTTTTCTTATCTCGGGGTGGTTGGCTAATCCTAAATAATCATTCAGACTCCAATTCAGGATGTCTTTTCCGTGGAACTTCATTCTTGGTCCCAATTCTCCTTCTAACTTCGGGAACACATAATATCCTTCTGCTTGCGAAGCCCACTTTCCTAAAGGACCCTTATTTTCGAGAATCCTTTCGAATAAATCTTTTACCATAATATTGTATGTATGTTATAAAATCCGGTGCAAATTTAGCAAAATGTACCACAATTTCGAGGGTTCTCTTAAATATATTTTTAATCAGACATGTTTTAAGAACCAATTCGAATAGTGAAATTCTAGTGTTTTATGATAAATGATGCTAAACAAATTTACGAAGTTTATTCCAATTATTCTAAACAATTGCAGGGTCTTGACCTAATTATTTAAACTGTCAGATTATAGGTAGAACCTTGTTTTTTAAGTATTACATTTTCTATATCTTTGTAAGTAATGAATAAATAATTAAGTACGATTTTGGGTTTAAAGAATAAGACAAGCTTTTTTTTAAACTTAGAATTGCACTTTAAATAACCTTAAAACGAATGATTACTATTTATCACAACCCGAGATGCAGCAAATCCAGAGAAGGTGTTGCATTTTTAGAAAAGTCTGAAAAAGAATTTAAAACAGTACTGTATCTTGAAGATAAGTTTTCGACTGAAGAGTTAACTTCTATAATCAATAAATTGGGTATTGCTCCGATAGAATTGGTTCGTAAAAATGAAAGCATCTGGAAAGAACAATACAAAGGCAAAAAGCTTTCTGATGCTGAGGTTATTCAAGCTATGATGGAGCACCCTAAGCTTATCGAAAGACCTATTGTTGTCAATCAAAGTAAAGCTGTTATAGGCCGGCCGGCGGTACTTATAGAATCAGTATTATAAACGTGTTTAACGCCTGCTTTAACAAATGTTTGGCAGGAAATCATAACTGTAATTGTATTTTTGCTTATGATAAACTACATACATTTATGAAAACGTTACCGATTTTTATTTTATCTCTTTTTTCGCTATTTGCTTTTTCGCAACAAAATGTTAGCATTTCTGGCAAAGTCATCGATAAAGACTCGAGCCTCCCGATGGAATACTCGATTGTTTATATTCAGAGTTCAGAAAACTCAAGTGCTGTTTTCGGAGGAACAACGGACCAAAACGGAGCTTTTTCAGTGAGTGTCCCAAAAGGAAATTATAACATCAAAATAGATTTTATTTCTTATGAAGCCGTTGAGTTTTTAAATTACTCGGTTCAGGAAGATATAGACTTAGGCACCTTGGCATTGGCACCGACTTCTGAGGTTATAGAAGGAATCGAAATTATAGCCGAACGCTCGACCGTAGAAATGCGTCTTGACAAGCGAGTATATAACGTAGGGCAGGATATGATGGTAAAAGGTGGAACTATTAGTGATGTGCTTGATAATGTCCCATCGGTAACGGTTGACGTAGAAGGAAATATATCGTTGAGAGGTGACGATAATGTAAGAATCCTAATCGACGGAAAACCATCAGGATTAGCCGGAATTAATATTGCAGATGCCCTAAAGATGTTGCCGGCCGATGCTGTCGAGCAAATAGAAGTAATCACCAATCCGTCGGCACGATATGAAGCAGAAGGAGGCGGAGGAATTATTAATATTATCCTTCGTAAAGGAAAAAATAACGGAATCAACGGAACCTTTATAGCTACTACCGGAGATCCTGCTAACCACGGAATCAGCGCTAATATCAACTATAAAACAGATAACTTTAATATCTTTACTACCCAAGGATATAATCATAGGGGATCAAACGGAAACTCATTAAACGACATTGAGAATTTAGACCCAACCACAGGGGAAACCACCGGATTTATTAAAGAAAGAAGGAAAAATGATAGAATGAGCAAAGGATATAACGGAATGTTCGGGCTCGAGTGGAATTTAACCGATAATCTTTCGTGGACCAATAGCGTTACCTATAGAAACACCAGTAGAACTAATCCTACTGAAGTTTCAATTGACTATTTTGATCCAAGTATGGGGTTGCTTGCAGAGACTACTCGTAACAACGACGACTGGAGTGATGACGAAGACGTAGATTATTCTACGAATATTACCCAAAAGTTTAATAACGACGGACATCAGTTGAGTGTTGATTTTTCGACCTCATTAAGTAAAGACAGAGATTATTCTGATATTGTTACCCGCAATCTTACCCTTGATGAAATTACTAAATTAGAACGAACTTCGAGTGACCAGAAGCAAAACCGTACGGTAATCATGGCAGACTATGTATTGCCAATCGGGGAAGACAGCCGTTTTGAAGCCGGGTATAGAGGTAATTTCACAGATTTAACTACCGATTATAGCGTAGAAAATTTCCAAAACAATGGTTGGGAAAACGATCCTGCTTATTCGAATGTATTAGGCTATAAAGAGAAAGTGAATGCTTTATATACGCAATTCGGAAGTAAAACCGGAAACTTCTCTTATATGGGAGGAGTGCGTTGGGAGGATACTAATGTTGATGTAAATCAATTTACACACAGTGTTTTCAGAAATAAAAAATACAACGATTTTTTCCCGAGTGCTTTCTTGAATTATGAATTTAACGAAGCAACCAATATATCACTTAGTTATAGCAGACGTGTTTCTCGTCCGCGTTCGCGAATGATTAACCCGTTCTCGAATTTATCGAGTAACATATCGTTGTTTAGAGGAAATCCTGACTTAGACCCGTCTATGACTGATGCTTTTGATTTAGGGTTTTTAAAGCGTTGGGGAACTAGCTTTACGTTGAGCAGCTCAATGTATTATAACCGCACTACCGATGCTACTCAGTTTGTACGTTACGTAGAAGAAATAAACAATATAGATGTTTTGGTGACTTCACCGGTAAACTTGGGTGAGCGTAATCGTTTTGGGTTTGACTTTACCTTAAACTATACTCCATATAGATGGTGGAGGCTTAACGGAAGTTTCAACTTATACAGAAACGAAACCAAAGGCGATTATACCTATTATGATTTGAATAATAATTTTGTGAGCCAAAACTTTGATAATGTGGCTTATTCTTGGTTTGCAAGAGTAACCTCAAGAATCAATCTTCCGTATAAAATAGATTGGCAGACCAATGCCACGTATAGAGCTCCAGAAGAAAACGCTCAAGGTAGATCAAAAGGGATGGTTTTTGCTAATGTGGCTTTTAGTAAAGACATATTAAACGATAAAGCAACCCTTACTTTGAATGTGTCTGATGTGTTTAATTCTAGAAAACGTATGACTGAAACCGAATTACTAACTCAGAACGCTTATTCTGAAATGCAATGGAGAGAAAGACAAATTTCGCTCTCGTTTACTTATCGCTTTAACAAACAAAAAGAGAGAGAACGTGCGCCTCGTAACGGTCAAGACGGCTTCGGTGAAGAAGAATTTATGGGAGGATAAGCTTTTTATAACTTCAATAAGCCGGCTTAAGGTTTAAATAAAAAATCCGAAGGAGTTTGTATTTCTTCGGATTTTTTGTGTAATACCCTTTTTGATATTCTGCTTGTCTATAAGAGTTTATTTTAAAGATAACTTTATAAGTATTATTCTGTTTAGCTTCGAGTTTTTAAGTTTAGTTTTATATAAAGTATACATACAAAAAAGCCGCCTCAATTTTTTAATATTGTGGCGGCCTCGGTTGAGTATTAAGTAATATACTTTTATTTCTTTTCTTCTCTCGGCGGACGAGGTAAAAGAGCTTTTCTAGATACTTTAGGTTTTCTGGTTTTCGGATCAATTCCTAAATATTTTACTTCCACCATATCGCCTAAATTTACTACATCGGTTACGTTTTCAACCCGTTTCCAATCTAGTTCTGATACGTGTAATAACGTTTCCTTACCTGGTACGAATTCTACAACCGCTCCGAAGTCAAGCATTTTCACGACCTTAACCAAATAGCTTTCGCCTTCTATAGGGGCAAATATTGTATTTTGTATAGACGCAATGGCTTTGTCCATTCCTTCAGGAGAAACACCCAGAATTTCGATAATTCCTAAGTCGTCTTCTTCGTTGATAACGATAGTAGTACCGGTTTCTGCTTGTAGTGCTTGAATGTTTTTACCGCCGGGACCAATCACTGCTCCGATAAAATCTTTAGCAATAGTCATCTTGATAATCTTTGGCGAGTTTCTCTTAACCGTTTGGTTAGGTGCAGCAATAGTTTGGGTTATTTTATCTAAGATATGCAAACGACCTTCTCGGGCTTGTTCTAAGGCTTGCTCCATAATATCATAACGAAGTCCGTCAATTTTGATATCCATCTGACAAGCAGTAATACCGTCTTGTGTTCCGGTTACTTTAAAGTCCATATCTCCTAAGTGATCTTCATCCCCCAGAATATCCGAAAGTACTGCAAAACGAGTTCCGTCTGTAATGAGCCCCATAGCAATTCCCGACACTGGTTTTTTGATCTGAATTCCTGCATCCATAAGCGCAAGAGTTCCTGCACAAACTGTAGCCATTGACGAAGAACCGTTAGATTCTAACACTTCAGATACAATTCTAATCGTATAAGGATTCTCTTCAGGAATCATGTTTTTAAGTGCTCTTTGTGCCAAGTTTCCGTGACCTACTTCTCGACGAGAAGTTCCTCTAAGGGGTCTCGCTTCTCCTGTCGAAAACGGAGGGAAGTTATAATGCAAATAGAAGCGATCTTCTCCTTGATCACTTGGTAGGTCAATTATATTGGCTTCACGCGAAGTTCCTAAAGTTACTGTTGCCAACGCCTGAGTTTCTCCTCTGGTAAAAATAGCAGAGCCATGCGTAGAAGGTAAATAATCTATTTCGCACCAAATCGGACGAATTTCTGTAGTCTTACGTCCGTCAAGGCGAATTCCTTTTTCGAGGATTACATTTCTTACAGCTTCTTTTTGAACATCGTGGAAATATTTGATAACTAAATCTACGTTTTCTTCTAATTCCTCTTCAGAAAATAAAGCTTTTACTTCTTCTCCCAAAAGAGCAAATTTATCGCTTCTTTCGTGTTTAGCACTAGCTGCTGATGCAATATCATAAGCTTTTTGATAAGTTGCCTGATGAATAGTAGCTTTAATGTTTTCGTCTGCTTTATCGCCTTCGTATTCTCTATACGAAAGACCTAGAGCAGCTCGCATTCTTTCTTGAGCTTCGATTTGAGTGATAATGGCTTGATGAGCAAATTTGATTGCTTCGACCATTTCTTTTTCAGAGATTTCTTTCATTTCTCCTTCAACCATAGCCACAGAGTCTTTGGTAGCTCCGATCATCATATCGAGATCAGATTCTAGAAGTTGAGCTTTGGTTGGGTTGATGATAAACTCTCCGTTTACTCTACCTACTCTCACCTCTGAGATGTAGTTATAAAACGGAATGTCTGAAACTGCTAAAGCAGCCGATGCAGCCAATCCGGCTAAAGCGTCTGGCATTACCTCTTGGTCATACGACATCATCTGAATCATTACCTGCACTTCGCAATGGTAATCATTTGGGAAAAGCGGACGCAAAACTCTATCAACCAATCTCATAGTTAATACTTCCTGATCACTCGGGCGTGCTTCACGCTTGAAGAAACCTCCTGGGAAACGACCTGCAGCAGCAAATTTCTCACGATAATCTATCGTAAGGGGTAGGAAATCTATTCCTGGATTTGCTGTTCGGGCAGCTACAGCCGTAGCAAGTAGCATACAGTCTCCCATTCGCACAACTACCGATCCGTCAGCTTGTTTGGCTAATTTTCCCGTTTCGATAGTTATCGTACGACCGTCTTCTAATTTGATAATTTCTTGGGTTACTTGTGGTACCATAAAAAACTTTTAAAATTTAAGTTAAACCTTAGGGTGTTGTTGTGTTGTTGTGCCTGTCTCTCGACAGATAGTTGTTTGAAACCCAATGAAAAACCAAACTTTTTAATTAAAAATATATAAACAAAAAGGGGCGTGAGAGCCCCTTACTGATTATTTTCTGATGTTTAATTCTTTGATTATCTCACGATATCTGTTGATCTCCTTGTCTTTTAAGTAATCAAGAAGACTTCTTCTTTTTCCTACTAATTTCACAAGCGAGCGCTCTGTGTTATAATCGTGACGATTACGTTTCAAGTGTTCTGTCAGGTGATTGATTCTATAAGTGAATAATGCAATCTGTCCTTCTGCAGAACCTGTGTTTGTAGCAGCTCCACCATGTTTGGTAAAAATATCTGCTTTTACTTCTTTTGTTAAATACATTCCAATATTGTTTAAATAATTTTTATGCAGTATCTTAGGTCTTTCCTAAAGATGAGTGC
>CAYPCZ010000099.1:0-7757 GCA_964409345.1 uncultured Flavobacterium sp.
AAAACACGATCAAATAACCAGCTAAACACTTAAAGTATGGCATATTTGTATGACCTTGACAAGTCAAGCAAGAAATACATTTGTCCTAATTGCGATCAAAAGACGTTTGTTGCTTATGTATATAGAGAAAGCAATACGACTGTAGATCCTAACAAATATGGTCGCTGCGATAGAGAAAGTAAATGCGGCGCTCATTTCAATCCCTACCAGGACAAAGAGTTTGCTCCAGCTGAAGTAGTACCAACAGCTCCCATAAAGAAAGAAATTGTACCGATTGCACCCAGTGAAAGTCTTATTCAAAGGCTTAATGAGAGCAATTGCTCAAAGGACAATTTCTATAACTTTTGCAAAGCCCTAACTATTCCAAAAGAGCATTTGCAAAAATGGATGGTGTTTAGCGATGGCAACAAAACCGCTTTCATATACAAGAATATTGGCAATCAACCAGTAAATGTGAAATGGTATGCCTTTTTGCCTGATGGCCATAGGAATAAAAAGATCCATAGTTACTCTATAAGGCAGCCAAAGAAGTTCAAGAGTATAAATGGCATACAGGTTCACCAAAAATACCAGTTGTGTCTTTTTGGTGAACACCTTTTGGATCCACAAAAAGAGCGGACCGCTTGCCTTGTAGAAAGTGAAAAGACTGCTGTCCTGGCTTCCTTTTTTTACCCTCAATTTGATTGGGTTGCTTGCGGTTCCTCCAATGGTTTATCCGATGGCACCAATGAGACTTCTGATAAGCTAACGCCTTTGTTTGGAAGGAAAGTTTATTGGATATGCGATGCTGATAAGGCAGGAAGGGCAAATAGTTCGATCAACAACCTCAAAAAGTATGAAATCAATCATCATGTTATAGATCTCTTTCCAGAAAGGGAGGATGGTTTTGATTTGGCTGACGCTATAATTGAAGGCTTACGACCAGAAATAAAAGAACCCCAAAAAGTAGAAAAAAAGACCAGGGAAGATTTTGAAGAGTTGCTTTATAATCTTCCAAAGGGTGCAAAATGGAAGGAAGTAAAAGAGGATCTGCTGAAGTACGGCCACTTTGTTTACAACGGCCGGATTTATATGCTTCGTAAGCCAAAAAAAGATGGTGAAAATTACAATTGCAAAGCCATTACCAATTTCACTATTCGCGCAATAGGCTTAATACAATCCGATTATTTCCCCCGTAGGCTCATAGAAATAACCAATATCCATAAGTATAAAAAGATATTGGAAGTGCCTACAAAAGCTTTTGCAAGCCAAAATGAATTTACTGTTTTTGTAGAATCAGAGGGCAATTATCAATATGATGGCATAGGTATGGACTTGAAAAAAGTAAGGGCCAAACTCTATGACGATATGGAAAGCTATGAGGAAGTAGAAACATTGGGCTGGCACAAAGAAGGCTATTTGATTTTTGCCAATGGCGTTTTCAAAAATGAGTTTAGAGAAATAGATGAGTTTGGGTTTGTTAAAATTGGCAAAAAGAATTTCTACATCAATGCATTAAGCTGTATCAACAAGGATAAGGATGGAGAATGGGAAGATGAAAAGAAGCTGATTTTTCATAACAACAATGAAATTACCTTAAAGCAATGGGCAGCTTTATTTTGCAAAGTTCATGGAGATAATGGCAAAATTGCGCTCATTTGGTTTATTAGTGCATTGTTTAAAGACTTCCTTTTTTCCAGGCTAAAGTTTTTTCCGCATTGGTTTGGTTTTGGTCCTCCAGGCACTGGAAAAAGTCAATTATGCTGGAGCCTTCGTGCAGCATCTTTTACAGGAATAAAAAAGCCGTTCAATTTGAGCCTTGGTACACAAGTGGCCTTTACACGTGAAGTTTCCCAGTTTGCCAATATTCCATGTTGGTATGATGAATATGACAATAATATTGATCCGGTAAGAGTCCAGGGATTGAAAGGCTTTTACGATGGTTCCAATCACATGCGTTCTATCAAAGACTCAAGAAACCGAACAGAATCGATGCCTGTTTTGTCTGCTTGTATGATTTCTGGCCAACATTTGCCTATTGCAGATAATGCGCTGTTTACTAGGGTAATTTTAAGCCAATTTCATACTACAGATTTTACAGAAGAAGAACGCCAGGACTTTTCCAAACTACAGGAAATTCAAGAAAAAGGATTGCCATTTATCACTACAGGATTTATCAAGTTTCGAAAATCTGTAGAAAAGGGTTTTTATAACTCCTTCGATAAAATAGCCAATGATTTTCAAAAGCAATTTGCTTTTGTAGAAGTGCATACCCGCCTGATCAGGAACATGGCCGTATTGCTTACCATTTTTAAAATCTTGGAAAAGGAGCTTAGCACGATCCTCCCATTTTCTTATGAGGAGTTTAAAGCTATCGCTTATAAAAATGTAAAAGACCAGGCTTTATTGATCCAGAACTCCAATGAAACCAACAGTTTTTGGGATATGGTAAGCTACCTCATTGATCAGAACCTCATTGAGGAAGGCAAAGATTATGAGTTTGTAAACCGTTCTGAAATCAAAATCAGAAATGATAAGGATGGTGAAGTCATGAAATTTCCCAAGCTTAAGGAGTTACTTTTTATCAGATTCAGCAAAATTTTACCACTTTATAAAGAGCATTTTAATAAGCAAAACAGGAATGCCAATCCTCTGGACAAGAGCTCGCTTATTCATTATCTCCAACATAGCAAAGCATTTATTGGGTCTGTCAAAAACCATAGGTTCGAATCAGCGCCCACAACTGCTTATGTTTTCGATTATGAGTTTTTGAGAAGCCAGGATATAGAGCTAAGAAGAGGTTTAGTCGATGATGAAAACAAGGTAATTCCTTTTCCAGAATCGGCAGTGCCAGCAGCGAATTCTGAAATCAGGTTCTAATTTTTTGAAAATAGATGACTACATGACTACAAAGTCATTTATTAAAAGCTAAACAACTATTAATCAAAGGATTAAATTTTATAAAGAGATTAAAATAATGTAGTCATGTTGTAGTCAACTGTAGTCATGTGTAGTCACATTTTACTTCTGGCCCTTGCAAAAACTATTGCCTGTAAAGCGGAAATAAAAGGAAAATCAGGAAAAACCGTAAAAATGTGACTACAAAACAGGGGGGTATGACTACAATATTTTTAGTATGACTACATAAAAAACAGCTCTAGCGAGCTGGAAACGCAATTGTAGTCATTGTAGTCATTGTAGTCACATAAAACACACAATAAAAATTATACAGCTATGTCAAATGTAATTAAAGAGTACCCGCAGTATTTCAAACAAGGTTTGAAAAATCGCTTTTTAAAGCTCCTAAATGAGACCTCTTTTATACTCGTTCAAGTGGTTGGCTATGACGATGGCACATTTGTGCATTTGCACTCCAAACACAATTCCAAATCGGAAGAATACATGCAGATTTATTTGGAAGATTATAAGCCATGCACCAAAAAAGAGTATGAGGCAATGATGGAAGCTTTCTTTCAGGTAGTGCATATCGATGCCCAGAGTTATAAAAACTATTTAAAAAGCATGGGAAGACGTGAAGCTATAAAAAATCCAAATTCGTATCGATAAATGCGAGCTTGAGTAGGGCGATTTATCGCGCAATTTCGAGGGTTATAAAATCACTTTAACCCTTGGTATTTGCCAAAAAATGAAGCAAAAAATTACCTCTTAAATCCCTTTGGATATGAAATTTAAGGAAAGTCATTCAAATAGGAAAAATTCAAAAATCTATTCGTTGCATGTCAACGAAACCAGACTTTTTTCTGTTTACAGAATCTTAATTTCGTACACCCCCCAGACCCCCCGTTTAATAAAAATTTTCACACTGGTAGGGTGCTGCATGGCATTAGAAGTACTTGCCCAGGAGAATAGTCTCTACGATGAAGAGATGTCGATAGAAAGCATAATTGAAGAAAGGTTCAATCATATGGCAGGCCTTGAAATAGAAGAATATGAGGAAATGAAAAAGTACAACTATATGAATTATGTACCAAGTGTTGGCTACTCAGTTTTAACTGGAATAAGTGTCAATTATAATATCTCAACCATATTCAATTTCCTAAAAGACAGGAAGATCAATAAAGCCAAAGTGAACCAAATTGAAGAAAAGTATAAGGTGGCAGCACAAAAGGAATATTCAAAGTACTTGTACTTACAAAAAAAGAAAAGAGATCTGATCCTGGAAAAGGAAAGCACTGAAGCAATTATGGTCCTGGAGAAGCGGCTATATGCAATCGTCATGGAGAAATATAACAACCTAGAAATAAAGCCATCAGAGTATCTACAAAAGGAAATTGAGTTTAAGAAAAAAGAACTCGCTTTAAAGAAGTTGAATATGCAATTGCAAGATGTGCTTTTTGAACTATCCATTTTCGAGAACCCTATAAATCCAGATTATGATAACCGGAATCAACTATCTCACACCAGAAAAAAGTAATGAGCTTATTCAAGGCATAAAGAATATCAAACATAGATTGATAGTAATGATAATGCTGGATGCCGGATTACGAGTAAGTGAAGCTTGCAATCTGAAGATCAAGAATTTCAATTTTAAGAAAAGGGTATTGGTGGTAGAATCACTAAAGAAGAGAGGAAAGAAAGTGTCCAGGACAATTCCAATTTCAAACCGGCTTTATAACACCATTGCGGATTATATCCAACAAACTAAAATCACCGAGGCAGAAGCATATTTATTCCCTCATAAAAAAGACCCAGCTAAGCCAATAAGAAGGCAGGGAGTAAACATAATGTTGAACAGATTTAAAGAGAAACATGGCGGTTTTTCAAACCTTCACCCACATGCATTAAGGCATACTTTTGCCACTAACCTACTGGCCAATGATGCTGAATTAATCCACATTAAAGAAATGCTTGGCCATGAAAGCTATGATACTACTTTGATTTACACCCACATTCCAACAGAAATATTAAGGGCCAAAATAGATAAATCAACAGCAGAAAAAGCAACGCCCTGGACACGATTAACAAGGTTGTTTTTTAAAGAAGAAAGAAAGCTTATCAATATTCAGAGTACAGGACCAAGCTTTATTATAGGCAGAAATGAGCAGGTAAGCAGGTTGAATGTACTGGCAGAAAAGGGCATCAACACAATAATATTAGGCGGTATTGGCACAGGAAAAACCGAATTGCTCAATCAAATTTCTACAGATAAAAAAGTATTGAAAGTAGATGATTTAACCGACTTCAAAAACACCTTGATCAATGCTTTAATGTTCTTATATAAGTACGACAAAGAAGCAGTTTTCAATCTCATGTTTCCTCAGTATTCTTTAGACGAAACAAAAGTAAAACTTACCAAGCATTCTACAATTTCATTGGCCAAGCAGCTTATTGAAATAACAGAAAAGCAGGAATATACCATTCTGATAGATAATGTAGATAGAATAACACCAAGAAATGTGAAGATACTGGAAGTTCTGAAAGATCATTTCACCATCATTACCGCAGCCCGGGAGATCCCGCTCAACAAGAGCTCTTTCCTTTGGAATTTTGAAACGTTGAAGCTAGAAAACCTTTCCAGAAGTGACAGTTTAGAATTAATCCATAGGCTTTCCTATGATCTGGAGGTTGAAGATATGGCACTTTTCAGGAACCATATTTTTGACCAATCGGCAGGAAATCCCAGGGTAATTTATGAATTGATAGAACGGTACAGGAAAGAAGCATTTGTTTCAAACGAGGTAGTCCGGGAAGTGCGCCACTATGGAAGCCTTCAGGAAATAGACATGAGCATAGTGATTGTATTGGTTTTAGGAGGCTTGGCCATTCTTAGGTACTTGGCCATGGAAACAGAAGAAAGTAGCCTGAAATTTTTTGGAGGTGCTGCAATGGTCCTATTGATCTTATTTAGAAATGTATTCCGGTTCTCAAAAAGAAAAATGTATTGACATTAAATAACAAACCATGAAAGCACCCAACCACATAGCAGGAGGCATAGTATTTACAGGCATTTTTTGCTCCTTCTGGAACGTCAATATCTTTTCCAATCCATGGTATTTGAGCCTAACAGTTTTTTCTTCCTTGCTTCCAGACATCGACCACAGCAGGAGTATAATAGGTAAAATATTTCTTCCAGTTTCCCGCTATTTGGACAGGAATTTTGGACATAGAACTATTACACATTCCATCATTTTTGCCATTGCTGCATATGCCATTGTTTATTTGATTTCTGCATTTTCGATCAAAGACATGAACTTTCCCATGATCTTTATTTTTGCCTTATCCAGTCATTTAATATTTGACATGCTCACTATCCAGGGCGTACCGTTATTTTATCCCTTCAAAAGAAATCCATGCGTAATACCAGGCAATCCAGACCTGAGATTAAACAGCAAACTTGGCACAGAAACAGTGATATTTTCCATATTTCTCGTTATGCTGTATTTCTGCATTCCGCTTTTTGAGAATGGCTTTTGGATGAGCTACCATAGAAATTACAACTCATTAAAGCACCTCCATCAATCAGCGTCTAAAAGTGAGCATGTATTGCTTGTGGATTTCAGCTATAACGACAATTCAAACCAAGTAATAGGGCAAGGGTATCTTTTGAATTCTGCTAACAACAAAGCGGTTATTTATGAGGACGGAAAGATCATTACAATTGAGAACACTGCAAGAATAACTAAGCTACAACCTCAAAAAACGGAATTAACCAAAACTTTCAACACGATTTTCTTTCAAGATATCGCCCTCGATAGCTTGAATGTCCTACTAAACAATATTGTCACATCTGCTCACATCACGAGCTCAAACCCTTTTAATATTATGGTCAATAATACAGCTTCAACCAGTAGCAGCACAAAGCTAGAATGGACAAACACTGCCACTATATCCGAACCACAGAGCGACTTGAACGACAAAGTAAGAATGAAAGAGATCGAACTAAACCACCAGATAAAACTATACGAACTAGAAAGGAGGTATTATCACAACCTGATCAAGAAACAACAAGAGATTTACACCAAGTTTAAAACAGATATTAGCGACTATACACGCGAATTATTAACTGTTCATTTGAAAGATTTGGAGAAGGAAATAACAAATTATGAGGCAGATGATTTGAAAGTAAACAAGCTCAAAGAAGAGTTGAATTTATTAAAAGAAAAATTAACCGTAAGGCAAAAATATTCAGGTGAAATCAATATCTTAAACCTCACAAAACCAGCATTATGAAAACACTCTCAATCATTTTTATTGCCTATATGCTGCTTTCATGTGAGCAAGAAACAACCGTCCGGCCATCCAATGAAAGAGTGCTATATCCCGCAGAGTGCGACTACTCACCCATACCATACGGCTCCATAAAAATCTATACTGCAGACAGCCAATTAGTAGACAAGATAGAGGTCGATTACGATTACACGCCCGAAGGAGCCTATTATATAAAACTGCCCAATGACACCTATATTTTTGAAGTCATTTCTGATTATTCTGGAAAATCAGCATTCATAACGTTAGCATTAAATGCAAATACAGGATATGTGGATTTAGAGGCTTGTGAATGAAGAATTAATTTATATTGCTTTAATATAGAAACATATAGAAAGAATGCTATATTGGGTGCTGTAATAATTAATTATGAATTAATAAAGGTAATGTCTTTTGTTCAATTGTTGAGGCAGTTTAAACCAGATAACTATGGCAAAACGAGTAAGAAAATTAAAATCCTTTAAAGAGGAATTATTAATTAAATCTCGAGAGGCAAAGCTTTCTGCTGTTCAAATATTTAATAATCCAAATATTCATTTTAAATCTGAAAA
>CAYPCZ010000100.1:0-7271 GCA_964409345.1 uncultured Flavobacterium sp.
GTGCACTACGACTGCTATATTGTCCGCCAAATTGTCCTTCAAATAAATATTCTTTAGGTTTGTAAATCGTGTAATATTCTCTCAATAGTAGTAATATTTTTTCAGATAATAAGGTATATCGGTCTTTTTTACCTTTGGCATTTTTGATATGAATTAACATTCTTGCAGAATCAATATCTTTAGGTTTCATTGCTAAAGCTTCACTGATCCGAAGTCCTGCAGAATATATTAGTGCTAACAAGGTTTTGTGTTTTAAGTTTTTCGTAAGATCTATTATTTTAAAAACCTCCTCTTTACTCAATACATTCGGCAAAACTTTTTCTCGTTTTGGTCTGTGAATTTTATCAATATCAATATTTTTTTCATGAATGGTTTTAAAATACAATTTTAAAGCATTCACAATTTGATTTTGATACGAAGAGGAGAATTTATTCTTTAATTACGGAACCCGCATTTATACAAAAACATATTATCAAGGCTAAAACTTCATCACCTTTGGAGAGTAAAATCCTTTGGTTTTGACAAAATTGTTAAACTTTTACAAATATATTTTCAGGTTTAGAAAAACGTTCTACTTTTGCACTTGACAATTTTGTCAAACATAAAAGTCAAACAATTATGTCAACACAAAAAAAAGAAGATGTAACTTATGAGTTAATTCTGAAAACGGCACGAGATATTTTTTTTAAAGAAGGAAAGTTTAATGCCACAACTCAAGAGATTGCTGATGCTGCAGGAGTAAACCGAACGCTTATTAATTATTATTTTCGCTCCAGAAATGCACTTTTTGATTTGGTTCTGACACAAGCAAAAGAGGAAGAAGACAAAAAACAAGAAATGATTGTAATGTCTGATTTGCCTGTTAGAGAAAAATTAGAACAGTTTATGGATTTGCACTTTGCAACAGCAAAAGAATATCCGTACATGGAAATTTATATTGTTACTCAAATGAATCAGAATGAAGCTTGTCTATTTAAAAATGATGAACAAATTCAAAAAATGACAAAAAAGTTTTTTGAAGAATTAGGAAATGAAATGGATGCGGGAAATATTCAGAAAATGGATCCTATTCAGTTTCTGCTGAATTTTATTTCTATGATTTCTTTTCCTGTCGGAATGCGACCGTTATTACAACAAGCATTAAATCTTTCGGACAAACAATACGACAAAATTCTCTCGGAAAGAAAAGAAGTCATTCTTAAAACTATTTTTAAAAATTAAACTAAAATCAAAATCCCAATAAACATTCTATGAAAAACCATTCATACAGACTTAAAATGCTGTTTATAAGTGTTTTAACCTTTATTTTTGGCGGCTTTTTGGTCAATGCACAAGAAAAAATGACCTTAAAAGATGCTGTCAATTATGCTTTGGAAAACAAGGCAGATGCCCGGAAGGCAAAATTACAAGTCGAAAACAGCGAGCATTTAATAGGTGAAGTTCGCTCGAGAGCTTTACCTCAAATTTCGGCTCAAGGTAATTTGATGTATAACCCGATTTTGCAAGAAATGGCAATGCCTGGAGATATTATCGGGATGCCTGGAGAAACTCTTTTGGTCGCTTTCGGACAAAAGTGGACCGCTATCGGAGGTGTGCATCTTTCGCAAAACCTATTCGATTATTCGGTTTTTACAGGGTTAAAAGCTGCTAAAACAACGCGTGAGTTTTATAACGTAAACGAACAACTTACTCAAGAGCAAGTAATTGAGGCGGTAGCCAAAAGCTATTACCAAATCTTTATTACCCAACAAAAGCTCGAAACCATCAATCAAACCCTTGAAAATACGCAAAAAGTGCAAAATACTATTCAAGGCTTGGTCGATAACGGACTGGCTAAAAAAATAGATTTGGACAGAATTAAAGTAACGGTGGTTAACCTAACTTCAACCAAGCTACAGTTGGAAAATGCGGTAAAACTTCAAGAAAATTCATTGAAGTTCCTTATCGGGATGCAAATCGATACTCCAATTGAATTGGTGGAAGAAAGTTTAGAAATCACTCCGGTTTTGCTTGATGCTCCTGATGTGAAGCAGCTCACACAGTTTCAGCTTTTAGAAACTCAAAAACAACTTTTAGAATACAACAAGGAATCGTTTAAAGCAGCCTACTACCCTACCCTTTCGTTAACAGCTAATTACAGCTACCAAGGATTAGGCGATAAATTTCCACTTTCGGGAGCTAAACCTGCTGATGGTGTGTATTGGACAGATTATTCTACCATTGGGTTGAATCTAAATATTCCGATTTTTAGTGGTTTCCGTACTCGTTCGCAAGTTCGTCAGGCACAAAACCAATTGGATATTTTGGAAGAAGATATGAAAGAAGCGGAATTGGCTCTGAACTTTGCTTTCGAGAACGCAAAAACACAAATCAACAACAGTGTGATTACTATCGAAAATCAAAAAGAGAACGTAAAATTAGCTCAAGAAGTTTTGGATAATACGCAAAACAATTACATCAACGGATTGGCTACACTTACGGATTTAATCGAAGCCGAAAACGCTTTGGCAGATGCTAAAAATAACTATTCGAATGCGCTTTTAGAATATAAAGTAGCCGAAATCGAATTGATTAAATCAAAGGGAGAATTAAACAGCCTGAAATAATCCTCCCCAAACCCCTCCGAAGAAGGGGCTTAAAAGAGAAACAAATAAATAAATAAACTAAATAATAATAATTTCCTTTAACAGTTCCTCCCCTTTGGGGAGGTTAGGAGGGGATAAAAATCAACAAAATGAAAAAAGTAATATACATCCTAATCGCAGTTGCCCTTATTGTTTGGGCTGGTTTCACCTTGGCAGGAAACAAACAAAAAATGGAAGAAGAAACAGCAATCGTTGCCGAACAAAGTGCTTATGTGGCCGTTCGGGTCGATACCGTAAAAACCGAAGTTGTGAATTCTTCGTACCGAGCAAACGGAAATTTCGCACCATTCCAAGATTTAAAATTGTCTTCGGAAAGAGGCGGACAAGTAGTGCGTGTTCTAGCTCAAGAAGGGGCTAAAGTAAGCGTAGGGCAAACCCTTGCGGTGATTAAGGCAGATATGCAATCGGTTGAATTGCAAAATGCAGAAGCTGCTTATCTGACAGCTAAAAAAGATGCAGAACGTTTTGAAAGTGCTTTTACAACCGGAGGTGTTACTCAACAACAACTCGACCAGATGAAGCTTCAACTGCAATCGGCTCAAGCCAGATTGAACCAAGCAAAAATCAGTGTAGGCGATACCAATATTAAATCGACGATTAACGGAATCGTAAACAAAAAACATATCGAACCCGGAACGGTCGTTGCTCCCGGAGCACCATTGTTTGATGTAGTAAATGTTTCTACGCTAAAACTAAAAGCAAACGCTACCGAAAACCAAGTGGCTAACATCAAAGCAGGCGATGAAGTAACCATCACCGCAAGTGTATATCCGAGCAAAGAATTCAAAGGAAAAGTAACCTTTATTGCTGCTATGGCAGACGAATCATTGAATTTCCCGGTCGAAGTTGAAGTATTGAATAACGACGATAATGATTTAAGAGCCGGAATGTACGGTTCAGTTATTTTCTCTTCAAAAGACCAGAATAATACGCCTATAACAGTAGTTCCGAGAAATGCTTTTGTAGGAAGTATCAGTAACAACGAAATTTTTGTAGCTCGTGAAGGTGTCGCTCACCTCACAAAAGTAGTAGCCGGAAGAAACTTTGGTGAACAAGTAGAAATCCTTGAAGGATTGAAGGCCGGTGATATCGTTATCACAAGTGGAATCATTAACCTCACGGACGGAGCGAAAATATCTATTGTTGAATAAGAACAAAGAGTCAAGAAACAAGAGTCAAGAAGAAAGAATTTAATATTGATTTGTCTTGATTCTTTACTCTTTCTTCTTTCATCTAAAAATATAACTATGAAATTAGCAGAAATATCAATCAAACGCCCTACGCTTATTGTCGTATTATTTACGATTTTAATGTTGGGAGGCATCTTTTCCTACACCAAATTAGGCTACGAGCTTATCCCAAAATTCGAGGTAAACGTAATCACCATTTCGACGGTTTATCCGGGTGCATCGCCTTCGGAAATTGAAAATACAGTAACCAAAAAAGTCGAAGATGCTATCTCGTCGTTAGAAAATGTTAAGAAAATCATTTCACAATCGTACGAAAGTATTTCGGTGGTAATGATTGAGCTAAACACCGGAGCCAATACCGATTTTGCCCTGAACGAAGCACAACGAAAAGTAAATGCTATTCTGGCTGATTTGCCTGATGATGCAGACCCTCCGTCATTGGTTAAATTCTCAATGGATGACTTGCCGATTATCACTATTGCTGCAACGGGAAATATGGACGAAGTGGAATTTTTTGACTTATTGGACAAAAAAATTCAACCTACGCTCTCTCGTGTAGAGGGTGTGGCTCAGGTAAACCTTATTGGAGGTGAAGAAAGAGAAATTCAAGTCAACATCAACCAAGAAAAATTAGAAGGTTTTGGGTTGTCTGTTCCTGAAATCAGACAGGCGGTTATGGCTTCGAACTTGGACTTCCCTACTGGAAACGTGAAAACCAGAGAAAACACGACTTTAATTCGTCTGGCAGGAAAATACAAAGATGTTCAGGAACTTCAGAACCTGATTATCAAAGAAACGAACGGCATTCAGATTCGATTAAAAGATGTTGCAGAGGTGCGTGATACGCAAAAAGATGTAGAAAAATTAGCACGTAACGATCAAGAAAGTGCGATTTTGATTCAGGTGCTGAAACAATCAGACGCTAATGCTGTGGCAGTGAGCGAACTCGTGCGGCAAACGGTTCAGGAAATCGAAACTGATTACGCGGCCAATAACGTAAAATTAAACATTGCTAACGACACAAGTGAATTTACGCTAACCGCAGCCAACAACGTAATTTTTGATATTTTCTTTGCGGTATTCTTAGTAGGTGCGGTGATGTTGTTGTTCTTACACAGTTTAAGAAACGCTCTTATCGTAATGGTTACGATTCCGGCTTCGCTAATTGCGACTTTCATCGGAATTTATTTTATGGGATATACCCTAAATTTGATGAGTTTGGTGGCACTTTCGCTGGTAGTAGGTATCTTGGTCGATGATGCGATTGTGGTGTTAGAAAACATTCACAGGCACATGGAAATGGGTAAAAACAAAGTTCGTGCTGCCTATGACGGAGCTTCTGAAATTGGGTTTACGGTAGTGGCGATTACTTTGGTAATTATCGTAGTATTCTTACCAATTACACTTAGTGGTGATTTGGTGGCTAACATCATCAAGCAATTTGCCGTTACGGTAATGATTGCAACCGCCTTCTCGTTCTTGGCTTCCTTTACACTGGTGCCTTGGCTTTCTTCAAGATTCGGAAAATTAGAAAAAGTATCCAATAAAAGTGCATTTGGTAAAGTGATTCATTGGTTTGAAGCCCGAATCGAAGCTTTTACCCATTGGATTTCTGGAATTTTGGAATGGGCTTTGAGAAGCAGAAAAAACAAATTGATTACGCTTTCAGCTGCTATTGTAATGTTCTTTGGCTCGTTTACCTTGGTTGGAGCAGGTTTTGTCGGAGGAGAATTCTTCCCAAGAATGGACCGGGGAGAATTCTTAGTTCAAATCGAACTTCCGAAAGACGCTTCTATTGAGCAGACGAATTTCATCACCCAAAGAGCCGAAAAATATTTAAACGAAAAGTCGGAAATCATAAGTATGATTACCAAAGTCGGTGAAACCAGTGGTGGATTTGGCTCGACGCAAGCAACGGCTTACAAATCGGAAATTTCCGTAGAGTTGATAGACAAATCAGAGCGGGACGACAATACATTTATCTATGCTGCCAAGCTCAAAAGAGAACTTCAAGAGCATTTGGTCGATGCCAAAATAACGATTGTTCCAATTGGAATGATGGGTGCAGATGATGCTCCGTTGCAGTTGGTTGTAGTAGGTCCTGATTTGGACAGTGCGATGGAATTTGCCCGAAAAGCAGAAGCCGAACTCTTGAAAATTGCGGGTACATCTGAAGTAGAACTTTCGGTAGAGGACGGAAATCCTGAAATTACGGTTGAAGTTGATCGAGATAAAATGTCTCGATTAGGATTGGATTTATCTACAGTTGGTCTAACGATGCAAACGGCATTTAGCGGAAATACCGATGCTAAATTCCGTGCGGGAGAATATGAATATGACATCAACATTCGCTATGACCAATTTAACCGTTCGAATATTGATGATGTAAGAAACATTGTTTTTATCAATAAAAACGGAGATAAAATTCGGTTGAGCCAGTTTGCAGATATTGAGCAAGGTTCAGGTCCAAGCGTGTTGGAGCGTAGAGATAAAAGTCCTTCGGTAACGGTTAATTCACAGGTGATTGGTCGTCCGATTGGGGACGTAGCTACCGAGTGGGAAGCTATTTTCTCGCAAATTGAGCGACCGGCAGGAGTAAGTTATATTTGGGAAGGAGATATTGGAATGCAACAAGAAGGTTTCGGAACTCTGGGAATTGCCCTATTAGCAGCTATTTTATTGGTGTATTTGGTCATGGTGGCTTTGTATAACAGTTATGTACATCCGTTTGTGGTACTGTTCTCGATTCCGCTGGCACTTATCGGAGTCATGATTATTCTGGCATTGACCAACAATTCCATCAACATATTCACCATTCTGGGTATGATTATGCTTATCGGACTCGTGGCCAAAAACGCCATTTTGATTGTCGATTTTACCAATCAAAGACGTGCTGCAGGTGAAAACACCAAAACGGCTCTTATTCAGGCCAATCAAGCAAGGTTGCGTCCGATTATGATGACCACAATTGCGATGGTATTCGGGATGGTTCCGATTGCTTTAGCATCGGGAGCTGCAGCCGAAATGAACAACGGTTTGGCTTGGGTAATTATCGGTGGTTTGGTTTCATCTTTATTCTTGACATTAGTTATCGTTCCGGTTGTGTATTCTATATTTGAAGGAATTACCAGGCGTTTTTCGGGGAAAAAAGAAAAAACAGATTATAGTGCTGAAATGACAGCCGAATATGAGCATATCGAGATAAAAGAAGAGTTTGAAAAATAATTTTTTAACGTAAACTTTTCCAAAACTTTAGCTTTGGAAAAGTTGGTAAAATTAAAAAAGCACAAAGGATTTTAATCTTTGTGCTTTTTTAGTTTTTACAAACGTAATTAATATCAGTAGATAGAATCGATTATCTCTTTTCTACTTCTAGGAATGCTCTATGTGTATGACCTGTATATATTTGTCTTGGTCTTCCGATAGGTTCTTTGTT
>CAYPCZ010000101.1:0-7157 GCA_964409345.1 uncultured Flavobacterium sp.
GCGGATAATCTGTCAATAATTCTTTGAAAGCTACTAATCGTTCTAAAACTCCTTTTGAATAATCCAAACGATCAACAGACAAGATAATTTTGCAGGGGTGAAAAGCCTGTTTTATTTTTTGTACTTCGTGCTTCACTTTTTCAGTCTCGGCTGTCAACGAAAATTCTTGTGCATCAATACTTATCGGATGAAAAGAAATCTTATGAGAAGTTTCTGATGGATTCACTTCAGAATCATCGGAAACAAAACGCTTGTAGGCCAACTTAAAGTTGTTGCAATCTTGTTCTGTTTGAAACACCAGATGTTTGCATTTATATACCGCTTCCAGCAATTCGGTTCGCCACGGAATAATTCCGAATACTTCAACCGAAGGAAAATGAATGTGATGAAAATAAGACATATAAGGTCGATTGACATAACTCGGCACCAGCATCAATTGATAGTCGTGAACCCATACAAAGTCATTTACTTGGGTATGTTTATTTACGATACTCGAAAATTTGATATTTACTTGTTTGTAAATCTCCCAATATTCTTGTTCAAAAACACAATGTCCGGGATGATAATGAAATAAAGGCCACAAAATGGCATTCGAGAATCCGTTATAATAACCGTCTAATTCTGCTTGGGTAAGAAAAACCGGAATACACCGCAAGGGCTTCAATAAATTGGTTATCTGCTCTTCTTCTTCTTTTGTTTCGGCAATAATTCCAGGCCAACCAATCCAACGGCTGTCTTGTTGTTGAAATACAGATTGCAACGCTGTTGCCAATCCTCCGCTACTGCGAGTTATCTGAAAACCATTGTCAGATCTTACAACAGTTATGGGTAAACGGTTTGATACTATAAAAATATTTTTAGGTTTCATAATTATATGGGTTTGATTTCGAAAAGTGTAAGTCAACATCCTTGCCGCGAGTAAGTAGTAACTTGGAGAGTAAATGTTTTTGTTGTTGAGACTCAGGGGTATGTAATTATAATTACTTAAAACACACCTTGTTTTTTGGTAAGCTTCTGTTTTTATGTATGTGGCAATAATTACACATTTAGTTAATTATTATTTACATATAATTTTGAAAAATGAATATATAATTAGGATTACACTGCTTACAAGGAAGCGGCATAATATTGGCATCTGCTCATAAAAATAATTAATATGTATCAAGAATTAGTTCGCCTTTCGCAAACATTACCCGCCTGGATTTGGAATTTAATCGTGATAGTATTTTCCATTCTGATAGGTGTTCTGATTAAAGTCTTACTTATTCCGTGGGTAAAAAAAGAAGCTATTGCCCAAGCTTCCTATTCTCTTTTCCGATCTTTTATTAAGCGGTTCAATAGAGTGTTGAGCGTATTTATTTCTCTTGTTGTGTTTAATAGCCTGATGCCATTAACGAATTTTAGCCCGAAGACACTAATAATTGTCAGTAAGATTACAGAAGTTTTACTGATTAGTTGCTTCGCTATAATTTTAATTCGTGCAATTAATGTACTCGAAGATTATCTCTATCATCGTTTTGATATTAGTAAAGCGAACAATTTGCGAGAGCGAAAAATTCAAACTCAGATTGTGTTTCTAAGGAAGCTTATCATTGCCATTATTATCATTTTTGCTGTTGCGATTATACTACTCAGCTTTGACAATATGAGAAAAATAGGTGCAGGACTACTTACGGGTGTTGGCGTCGGAGGTATTATTATCGGGTTTGCTGCACAAAAATCTCTTGGAAATCTCTTAGCCGGATTTCAAATTGCCTTTACACAACCCATACGTATAGACGATGTTTTAATTGTTGAAGGAGAATGGGGCAAAGTCGAAGAAATTAATCTTACGTATGTAGTGGTCAATATTTGGGATAAACGCCGTTTGGTACTTCCGATTCAATATTTTATAGAACAACCTTTTCAGAATTGGACGCGGACTACTTCAGAGTTATTGGGTACGGTTTTTATTTATACGGATTTTTCTGTACCTGTACAAAAACTGCGGGAGCAACTCAGTTTTCTTCTTAGCGATCACTCTCTTTGGGATGGGAAAGTAGATGTTCTACAGGTTACCGATCTTAAAGAACGAACAATGGAAATTCGTTGTTTGATGAGTTGTCGTAATGCTGGAGAAGCTTTTGACCTGCGCTGCTATGTACGTGAAAAGATGATAGATTACATTAGGATTCACTTTCCTGATAATCTTTCAAAAACCCGCATCGAAATTGATCAAGGAGCAAACGGAACAAAATGAAATTATCAGATAATAGCTATTAGATAATAAAACAACAGTGCATTACAAGATTATTAAACTCCATAAAATAATATTATGAAAAAAGATGATTTAAAAAACAATTCGCAGGAAGGCAAGCAGGAAGATTTAATTATCAATAAATCCGATGCTACCAATAAATTCCTGACTACTAACCAGGGAGTCAGAATCAATGACGATAATAACTCTCTGAAAGCTGGAGAAAGAGGTCCTTCGCTTTTAGAAGATTTTATACTTCGCGAAAAAATAACCCACTTTGACCACGAGCGGATTCCTGAAAGGATTGTTCACGCAAGAGGATCCGGGGCTCATGGTTTTTTTGAAGTAACCCATTCGGTTTCAGAATTTACAAAGGCTGGGTTTCTTCAGCAGATAGGACAGCGAACGCCTGTTTTTGCTAGATTTTCGACTGTTGCAGGTTTTCGTGGCTCTACTGATTTAGCCAGAGATGCTCGCGGTTTTTCAGTTAAATTTTACACCGAAGAAGGAATTTATGATTTGGTGTCTAATAATATACCTGTATTTTTTATTCAAGATGCTTCTAAATTTCCAGACCTAGTGCATGCCGTAAAGCCAGAGCCTCATCATGAAATGCCACAAGCTTCATCAGCACACGATACCTTTTGGGATTTCATTTCGTTGATGCCCGAATCCATGCACATGATCATGTGGTTGATGTCAGATCGTGGCATACCACGTAGTTATCGTATGATGGAAGGTTTTGGTGTAAATACTTTCCGTTTCGTTAATGCTCAAAATGAATCTCATTTTGTAAAGTTTCATTGGAAACCGAAATTGGGTACTCACGCGGTTGTGTGGGATGAAGCACAAAAAATTTCTGGTAATAATCCGGATTTTCACCGTGCAGATCTCTGGGAAGCGATTGAATCGGGCAACTTTCCAGAGTGGGAATTAGGCGTGCAAATCGTTCCAGAAGCAGATGAACATAAGTTTGACTTTGATCTTTTAGATCCGACCAAAATCATTCCAGAAGAATTAATACCGGTGACGATAATTGGCAAAATGGTTCTCAACAAAAATCCTGACAACTTTTTTGCAGAAACAGAACAGATTGCCTTCCATCCCGGGCATGTTGTTCCCGGAATTGATTTTTCAAATGACCCGTTGTTACAGGGGAGATTGTTCTCTTATACCGATACGCAACTTTCAAGATTAGGAACTCCTAATTTTCATGAAATTCCAATCAACCGAAGTATTTCTCCGATACACAATAATCAGCGTGACGGTCAGATGCGACAAGAAATTAACAAAGGAAGAACAAGCTACCATCCTAATTCCTTAGGTGGCGGATGTCCGTTTCAGGCGATGATTTCAGAAGGTGGATTTACCAGTTTTAATGAAAGAATTGATGCGCATAAAGTTCGCCAAAGAAGTGACAGTTTCAGGGATCATTTTAGTCAAGCACGATTGTTTTTTGAAAGCCAGACTCCTATCGAACAACACCACATAGTTAAAGCATTTCGTTTTGAACTAGGAAAAGTTGAATCAACTGCCGTTCGCGTCCGTATGCTGGGACTTATTTCACAAGTAAGTTCGTCATTAGCAGAAAAAGTGGCAAAAGGGTTAGGTGCAAAAGTGCCGATACAGCCAGAGCGACCTATGAATCATGGTGTTGGAGCAGATGATTGGGGAGCGAAGGAACCTGATCAAACATTAAAGAAAACCATACCATCTGATGCTTTAAGTATGATTAAAAATCCGACTGTAAAACCAACTATTGCGTCAAGAAAAGTGGCACTTCTATGTAATGATGCTGTGAGTGAAACCTCTGTTATGAATCTTAAAAAAGCTTTGCTTGAAGAAGACGCAAAAGCTTCTGTCATTAGTCCTCATCTTGGATTTGTGTCGACAATGGAGGGCGGTGAGATTGCAGTTGATTTTAGCTTTTTTACCTCATCATCAGTTCTTTTTGACGCAATATTTATTCCTGATGGTGAAAATCAAGGAGCACTTGCGACCGACCCCGATGTTATGGAATATTTAAATGATGCTTACAGACATTGTAAAATTATTGGAGCGGATGGTAATGGTATTGATCTTTTATCCGCTTCTCAATTTTTAGCAAAAAACGATGCCCTGAAAGATGCTGGAATCATCACTGGCAATATGGCTGATGAATCTCTTCTGGTAGATTTTATAAATGCTATGAAAATGCACAGATACTGGAAACGAGAAGAAATTATGAACTCAAATAAATAATATAGAAACTATGAAAAATACTGAACAAACAAAAAAGGTAATAAATCCGACATCCAATGACATGACTGACATTGTTGAAGCAAAAAACGGTGCCGCATCTTCTTTGCGATTATTGTTTATTGATGCTTTGAAAGATATTTACTGGGCAGAAAATGCCTTAGTAAAAGCATTGCCAAAAATGGCTGCAAATGCCTCATCGCCAAGTCTAAAATCGAGTATTTTAGATCATCACACAATGACAAAAAACCAGGTAGTAAGACTTGAGAAAATATTTGATTTTCTGGGGCAAACTGCTGAAGGAAAAAAATGTGAAGCGTTAGAAGGGCTTTTAAAAGAAGGTGACAGTATGCTTCAAGATACAGTATTTGGACCCGTCCGTGACGCTGGAATTATTGCTGCATCTCAAAAGATAGAACATTACGAGATTGCCACCTACGGCACGCTGTTTACTTTTGCGAAAGTTTTGGGAGAAAATGAGTCTGCAAAGTTGCTTCATCAAACACTTGCTGAAGAAATGGAAGCTGATAAAATTTTAACCGATGTGGCAAATGTGTCGGTAAATATGGATGCTCTGTAATAATTAGTTGAGACAGAATTTGTATAAAAGAGCAAATGTTGTATATGGTACGCCCTTCATTTAGGGCTACAATACATCTATGCAGCTCAATCAAGTTCTGTCTCACTTAATGAAGCGTAATTGAAATAAATCAAATATATTATGCCGGAAGGACCAAGTTTAGTGATTGCCAAGGAGCAAATGACACCTTTTATAGGTAAAGAAGTAATGGAAGTAGAAGGCAATTCGAAGATGGATATACAGAGAATGAAGTATGGAATACTACTGTGCTTTCCCGGTTATACGTTTCGGATTCATTTCCTGCTTTTTGGAACGTACCTCATTAATGAAGATAAAAAAACGCCTTTGCGGTTAGGACTACATTTTGAAAACGGGAGGATTAATTTTTATAGTGCCTCAATTAAAATTTTAGAGGGGAATATTCATGAACATTACGACTGGTCTGTAGATGTAATGAACAATGAGTGGAATGAAGATACTGCGATGCAGAAGCTTTATCAACGTCCAGAATCACTTATTTGTGATGCTTTGTTGGACCAAGACATCTTTGCAGGTGTAGGGAATATTATTAAAAACGAAATTCTTTACCGGTTAAAGATTCACCCTGAAGCAATAGTGAAGGATATTCCTCAGGCAAAGCTTCGGGAGGTAGTAGCTCAAACACGCATTTATAGTTTTGAATTTTACCAATGGAGAAAGGAGTATATCCTAAAAAAGCATTGGCTGGTACATACTAAAAAAATATGCCACCGATGTGAATTGCCTCTCATTAAAAAAATCACAGGTAAGAAAAAACGCAGAAGCTTCTTTTGCACCTCTTGCCAAGAACTATTTGCATGAAAACACAATATTATATTGGTTGTTCCAGTTATGCAACGCCATCTTGGCAACCGCATTTTTATCCGGATGCATTGCCAAAAAAGAATGGTTTGACTATTATTGCCGGTATTTTAAAACGTATGAATTCAATGGTTCGTTTTATAGATTTCCAAACGTAAAGAATCTAAATATATGGTATGATAAAACCCCTGAGAATTTCCAATTCAGCATAAAAGTTCCAAAACTAATTACGCATACAATGAAGTTAGAAGGTTGTGCAGAACAAGTAAAAGATTTTTACAGTATATCTCGTGAAGGATTTAAAGATAAGCTTGCTTGTATATTATGGCAGTTTCCTCCTGGATTTGTTTTCACTCCTGAACGCCTAGCAGCATTGATAAATTTGTTGGATTCTGATTTTAAAAATGTAACGGAATTCAGGCATATCAGTTGGTGGGATGAAGAAGTGAAAACAACACTTAGTGACAAAAATAGTACATTTTGCAGCCCCGATTATCCGGGTTTGCCTAATATTATCCAGCAGAACACTTCAATAGGTTATATCCGACTTCACGGTGTCCCTAAGCTTTTTTATTCTGAATATACTACAAAAGAATTAAAAGAAATACGGAATCAAATCAACAATCTGTTTTTCGAACAAGTGTATGTGTATTTTAATAACACAGCATCAACAGCCGGTATTGTAAATGCATTGGAGCTTTTAGGTTTAATAAAGTAAATTTTTGGCTAAAGCTTAAAGTTGGAATTTTTGTTACCATTGAATGATCTTACACTTAACTGCTGTATTATTGCATTTCCGTATGTTCCTTGATATTCCTAAAAACAAAAAACGCTGTAAACATTAAGTTTTACAGCGTTTTAGCTTTTTTTGGTTTTCACCTAGCGGAGAAAGAGGGATTTGTATTTCTCTTTCTATGCCAGTATTTATAAGCTTTTTTACTGTAATTTTTTGATAGGTCATTAAATAGGTCACTTGTAAAAAGTGATAAAGAACATTAAACTTTTTGATAGTGTAAAAGTACTGATTTTTCAGTTGATTTTCAACAAATTAGACCAAAAAAGATACTGGTTTTTGAATAAGTGTTTTTTATTACCAAGAGTTTATATAACTGTCTAAAACTAAACTATGAGTTTATAAAATCGTGATAAAATAAACAGCTATCAGTAGGTATAAATTTCATATAGGTTATTGAACAGGTGGATAAAGTTTATAATTCAGGCTAAACAAGATTGTAACTTGTTTTTAAGACTACCTACCCTACG
>CAYPCZ010000102.1:0-6794 GCA_964409345.1 uncultured Flavobacterium sp.
AAAAAGAATAAAACTCAATAAAAATGAGTTGTGGCTAATGCCGGAGAACGAGAGATACAAACCATTAAAAGTAGAAGAGCACAACGATTTAAAAATTTGGGGAGTAGTTACACATGTAATAAAATCAGTATAATGTTTGCTTTAATTGACTGCAACAACTTTTATGCTTCGTGCGAGCGGGTTTTTCGCCCCGATCTCATTGGAAAACCAATTGTGGTGCTATCAAACAACGATGGTTGTGTTATTGCTCGTAGTAACGAAGCAAAAACATTAGGGATACCAATGGGTGCTCCCGCTTTTGAGTACGGCAAAACATTTAGAGCAAATAATATTCACGTGTTTTCTACAAATTTTGCTTTATATGGTGATATGAGCCAACGTGTAATGGATATTTTATCTGATTATAGTCCTGAAATAGAAATTTACAGTATTGATGAAGCTTTTTTGAAACTTAAAGGGTTTGAAAATTATAATTTACACGACTACGCCAATCAAATGCGTCATAAAGTAACCAAATGGACAGGAATACCCATTAGCGTGGGTATAGCACCCACCAAAACATTGGCAAAAGTGGCCAACCATGTGGAAAAGAAATATCCTAAACTAAAAAACGGTGTTTATATAATCGACAGTGAAGAAAAACGTGTAAAAGCCTTAAAATGGTTGCCAATTGAAAGCATTTGGGGCATTGGTAAACAACATGCTAAACTACTCCGTGCAAACAAAGTGTTAACTGCATTTGACTTCATACAATTGGACGATGCTTGGGTTAGAAAACATTTAACTATTGTAGGACTTCGTTTAAAACGAGAATTACAAGGAATCGAAACATTAGATTTAGTAGAAGTTCAATCTAAAAAATCAATAGCCACAACGCGCTCTTTTGAAACCAATTACATCCAAATTGAAGAGGTACAAGAGCGAATTTCAACATTTGCAGTATTGTGTGCAGAAAAGCTTCGAAAACAACATTCGTGTTGTAATTCCCTTATGGTTTTTATACATACCAACAGGCACAGACAAGATTTACCACAATACAGCCAAAGCATTGTAATAAAACTTCCGTTCCCCACGAATTCTAGCATCGAACTTTCAAAGTTTGCCAACCTTGCTTTGAAGCGTATTTTTAAGAAGGGGTATGCTTACAAAAAAGCAGGAGTGATTGTCCAACATTTAACACCTGAATCAGACACACAACTGAATATTTTTGAAAACGGAAATCCAAAACACATACCGCTTATGAAAGCCATTGACAAGCTAAATACATCTTACGGTCAACAGAAAATAAAATTGGGCTCTCAAGACAGTAAAAGAATATGGAAAATGAAACAACATCAATTATCGCCGCGCTACACCACAAAATTATCAGACATCATAATCATTCAAGTTTAATGTGGTTTTAAATAAAAGAAAATAATGACTCAAAAGCGAATCAAAGTCTTTTTACGGCTTGCAATTTCTATCGGATTTTTATCAGCAGTTGCTGACAGATTTGGTTTGTGGAATAAAGAAATTTCTGTTTGGGGAAATTGGAATAGTTTTTTGGAATACACTCAATTGATAAACCCCTGGATTCCAACCGATATTATTCCAGCAATTGGAGTTGTCGCAACTGCTGCCGAAGTGATCTTCGCTATTTTCTTAATCATCGGATTTAAAACAGAACTATTCGCAAAATTGAGCGGATTACTTCTTTTAATATTTGCCTTATCAATGACCTTTTCAACTGGAATAAAAGGAGCTTTTGACTATTCTGTTTTCAGCGCTTCTGCTGGAGCATTTGCTTTGGGCCTTATGAAAGAAAAATATTTGGAATTGGACACTCTGATTTTCAAACTGAAAAACTGATCTGAAAATAAAGATGGAACCATGACTAATTGATGGAGTTATTAGTTTCCTCACTGCGTTCTGAATGTTGTAGGCGGTAGACTCTTCTTGATAACAGGAGTAATCCATTTCAACCTTTTCTCTCCGTTTGTTATCGAAAAGTATTTGGTGACAAAAAAGAGAGGAAAATACCATTTGTTAGGAGTTGATTTTTTTGTATATTTAGATTACTTACAAAATCCTAAATCATGATTCAGTCAAAAATAATTGAAATTGAAGGTGAGTCTCGTATTGTATTAAAATTTCAATACAGCGCAGCACTTCACGAGGAAGTAAAGAAAATATCAGGCAGAAAATGGAATCAGCGAGATCAATTTTGGCACATTCCAAACACAAGACTTAACCGATTGCGTTTTGGTTTACCTCTTTATTTCAGCTCTCCGGAGAAGGGTGAGAAAAACGATAAATTAGAACACTTTGTCGCTTGGATGCGTTCAAAAAGATATAGTAAAAATACCATCAAGAGTTATAGTGAAGCGATTGTTGTATTCCTTAATTTTTTCAGCAATAAATCGCCAAAAGACATTGTCAAAGAAGATGTCATTCTTTTTAACAATGAGTATATTTTAAAGCGCAAACTTTCATCAACCTATCAGAATCAGTTTGTTAGTTCAATAAAATTGTTTTTCAACGTAATTGAGAATAAAAAAATAGAGGCTCAGTTAATTCATCGTCCTCGTATAGCAAGACCTTTACCGAATGTGTTGAGTAAAGAAGAAGTAAAAGCGATACTCAGTGCACCAATAAATTTAAAGCACAGAATGATGCTAACATTAATTTACGCTTGTGGTTTACGCAGTGGTGAACTCATTAGTTTAAAACCCAGTGACATTTTATCTGATAGAAACCTGTTACATATCAAACAAGCTAAGGGAAAAAAGGACAGGATTGTTTCTATTAGTGATAATTTAATAGATCTATTAAGAGCGTATTATAAACTTTATCGGCCTAAAACCTGGTTGTTTGAAGGTCAATTCATTGGAAAGCCATATAGTGCGAGAAGTTTGCAGTAAGTACTAAAGCAAGCAGTATCAAAAACGAAGATAAATAAGCCTGTTACGCTTCATTGGCTAAGGCATAGTTATGCTACGCATTTGCTAGAGAGTGGAACTGATGTGCGTTATATCAAGGAGTTGTTAGGTCACAATAGTTTAAGAACAACAGAAATCTACACGCATGTTAGTAATAGTGATATTCAACGGATTAGGAGTCCGTTTGATGATTTATAGGTGAGATAATTGTTGATGGATAATGGTTAATGGAAAAATTATTATATTTGTTTAAAAAGCAGTTACTTAGTAGCGCCTATTTGACAGGATTTGGTGAATGGGCGTGATAAAGTAGCGAGTATAAGTAAGTTGAACTAAACCGATTAAAAAATCGGTAATTTTTCATAGTCCTCTGATTTCGATAAATTTATGGAAGTATTAATCCATAAAATTTATCAAAATGGGAAAGAAATTTTCAAAAGACATCGAAAAACTCCAATTAGAAATGGAGTACAGAAACTACAGTCCTCGTTCTGTAATAAGTTATTGTCAAACGATGCAAGCAATGGAAAATCGGCTTTTTAAACGGCTTTCCGAAATTACAGAAGCTGATTTAAAGCGTTATTTACTTGAATTAATCACTCAAAAAAAATGTTCTAACTCTTCTATTAACCAACACATTAGCGCCTACAAAATCTTTGTTCAAGATATACTCAAACAAGATTGGGAAAGCAATCGAGAAAGGAGAAATTACACTACCGGATAAAATCCAAGATACTGAGGTATTGAAAAAAATCTGCTATGAAAAGAAATGGGTTGTTTACGCCAAAAAACCTTTTGCTAAACCTGATAATTTAATCAATTATTTAGGCAATTATACGCACCGCGTAGCGATATCAAACAACCGCATTCTAAAATATGAAAATGGAAAAGTAGTTTTTGGATACAAAGATTACAAGAATGCAGGTCCACGAAAAGTGATGACCTTGGATGAAAATGAATTTATCAGAAGGTTTTTGCAACACGTTTTACCATCGGGTTTTAGTAAAATCCGCTATTTTGGTTTTATGGCATTGCGGTTCTTAAAAGAGAATTTAGATAAATGCGTTGAAATACTGAATAAACAAGTTTTAATCCCTCAATATGAAGGTTTAAACGCCCAAGAAATAGTGCGTACACTTTTCAAAAGAGATCTAACTTGTTGCGTAAAATGTAAAAAAGGAAGAATGTTGAGCAAACTGATTATCAAAGCATCACCATCTTGACTATCAGCTGTTTGATTACGCGTTCTTTCAATTATTAAACAAGCTGTTTTAAACGTATAATTTAGCGTAATGGAAGAGTTATATCTTGTTGTGAATGAAAACAATACGTAGAAATAAAAGCACACTGTTTTACGGTAATAATTGGTCAATAACAAGCATTGAAAAAGACCATAAAAGCAACTGAGAATATAACGAGCCTATACTAAATCCATAGTTCGGCAAACCCACCACAAATAGCGTGGTTCCGTCCAACCCCATTTTATTTGCCATTTTTAAGTGATTATCAATTTGATGCAGCGCAATACGGAATTTTATCGCTATTTTTGAATGTAGCAAAACGGCAAATAAAATGCTTATATGTTGGGTGTCATTAAAAAAACAGACGCAATAAAACAGAATCAAATAAATGAAAGCGAGCGAAACTAAAGTTGAGGATTTTTTATCTTCAAATAAAACACAATTTGTAATCCCAGTTTATCAAAGAAATTACGATTGGTCTACAAGCCAATGCAAACAACTTTTAGATGATATCCTTGAAGTAGGAACAAGCAAAAAGATGAATGCTCACTTTATTGGAAGCGTTGTTTACGTCCACGATGACGTTTATACTTCATCACGAATCAAGGAATTGACCATAATCGACGGACAACAACGTTTAACAACCTTGACTTTAATTTATTTGGCACTTTATCGCTTAGCTATCGAAATGGAAAATGAAGCACTTGTTAATGAAATAAGTGAAACTTATCTGATTAATAAATTTGCGCCTGAAGAAGAAAAATTAAAACTACGTCCAACGGAAAATAATGACCGAGCTATAAAGTATTTATTACGTAGCGATACCGATGAAGAGTTTAGCGATTTTTCAAAAGTCATTGACAACTTCAACTATTTCAATAGTCGAATAACAGAAGAAAACTTCGAGTTCGTGTTAAATGGGCTTTCAAAATTAATGTTTGTTGAGATTTCTCTTGACAGAGAAAAAGATGATCCACAAAGGATTTTCGAAAGTTTAAACTCAACAGGACTTGAATTGTCGCAAGCCGACTTAATTAGGAACTATATTTTGATGGGTCTAAATCGAAGAGACCAGAATAAAATTTACAATAATTATTGGGAGATAATTGAAAAACTTGCAAAAGACGAATCTCTAAATACAAGTAAAGTGTCTGATTTTATCAGAGATTATCTGACATTAGTCAACAATAAAATACCAAACAAAAGCAAGGTTTATTTGGAGTTTAAAGCAAAATTTCCAACAAGCAATCTTGATGAATTAGAAAAAAACCTTTTACCGATAAAAGCACTTGTAAAGTATTACAACAAACTTTTAAACCCAAAAAATGAAACCGACAAAGACATACGGTTACAACTTGAATATATAAATCGGCTTGAAATAAATGTTGCCTATCCTTTTTTAATGAAAGTCTATGAAGACTATTCAGAAAGTATAATCGACAAGACAACCTTTATAAATGTATTAGACTTTGTTCAAACATTTACGTGGCGTAGATTCATTGTAGGCTTGCCAACAAATGCATTAAATAAAATATTTATGACTCTCTATGAAAAAATAGATAGAGAGGACTATTTGATATCATTACAAAAATGGTTACTTCAAAGACCAGGCTCGCAACGATTCCCAAAGAACAAAGAAGTTATTGAAAGTTTAAAGCTAAAAGACGTTTATAATATAAAATCTAAAAACAGAACATATCTTTTAGAACGTCTTGAAAATTTTGAGAATAAGGAACCCGTAATAATTGATGGCAATACGGATATAACTATTGAGCATATTTTTCCGCAAAATCCTGACCCAAAATGGAAAGTCGAATTAGGTACAGACGATTACAATACAATTAAGGAAACCTATCTAAATACAATTGGAAATCTAACATTATCAGGCAATAATGGCAAACTCGGAAATAAACCATTTGTCTATAAAAGAGATTTAGAAAAAGCAGGATATAAGGATAGTCGTTTATGGTTAAATAAATACTTATCAATCTTAGACAAATGGGATAAAACAGAAATTGAAAGGCGCTTTGATTTATTGGCTGAGCGATTTTTAAAAATTTGGAAGATTCCAGAAATTGAAATAGATGATAGAGATGAGAACAATGAAGTAAACATTTTTGAAGCTGAAGACCCTAAATTTAAAAAGTTAGAGTATGCAATTTTTTATGACCAAAAAATTGAGGTTACTCAAGTGGCAAAATTATATGTTGAAGTGTTTAAGCAATTATTCGATTTACAGCCAGAAACATTTTTCACCACAGACTTGGCGGAACGAATCACTCTTACAAAAAATCCAAAAGAAGGGAATCCAAGACAAGCCGTTAAGATAAACGACACTTATTTCATAGAGGGAAATATAGATAATATTGGAAAATTTGATAGAATGAAACACGCATTGACAATATTTGATTCAGAAGATGAATTAATAATTAAGTACTCGGAAGAAGAATAACGAACACCCAACATTGTATAAGCGTAATGCGGGATTTATTGCTAAATTGAACAATTCGTCACGAAATAAAATTTTGGATAAATTGAAAAACACATCTTCGAAAACCCGCACTACGCTTATACTTGACCGTTTGGGTTGGAGGAGGTGTAATAGCTATCTATCTAAACATTATAAATTACAGCT
>CAYPCZ010000103.1:0-6754 GCA_964409345.1 uncultured Flavobacterium sp.
GTGTAGATTAGCAAATAAGAAAGTAAATAGTCCGATTAATAGGGGGCTAGACCATAATTAATAAAACTCTGACGCCATAAAACCCCATTCTTTCTAGAGCGATAGAAATAGAAAAAAAAAGTGATTGCTTTCTGAAGTTTTTATCTAAGATCATTTGGAGTTTTTAGTTTTTCTGTTGCTACGTTTTTGTTGAAACATCGCACAACTCATAAAATATATGCAATAGTTAAATACATACAAACATTTACAATTACCTATTACAATTCCCAAGTATATATAAAAATTTACATTTTAACTTAAATTACAGGCGCAGTTAATTTTTCTGTCGTTTGGTATATGAAAACACAAAAGCCTGTAAATCATACGATTTACAGGCTTTCGCTTTGAAATAAATAGTTCTTGGTGGAGTCGGAGAGAATCGAACTCTCGTCCAGGCAAGCAATCAACTAGCTTTCTACACGTTTAGTATCTGTTTAGATTTTTGTCAAAAAGATTAGGACAGAAACAACCATCTTTTTGCTTAGCTTTATCAGTGTCAGAAAGGGTTTAAAGCTTTACCTTTCTTAGGTTTATTTTTCCAGTTCCTCTTTTTCAGACCCCACAAACCAAGGGTTCTGAGAGAAATCCTGCCCTCCTACCTTGTAGGAGCGAGGCTTATCTTACTATAATTCAGATTAAGCAGCAAGAGCGTAGTTATTTTCGCCGTTTAAAAAAAGTCGTAATTTTGATATTTACGAGCCAAAACTACAATGCTCGACGTGCTTACTATTCAATTCCACTCGCTGTCAAAACCGGTCGACCCCGTATGGTAATAAGTTTATTAAGAAAGAACTTGGTTGCAAATATACAAAAAATATGCCATTTCCAATTAAATTCTGCTCATCTGTTTATTCTGTGCCAGAATAGTATTATTTTCGCTTTTTAAACATTCCTTGCTATCTATCAAATGAATATCCAATCCTACATTCAATCGCAACTTCAAGTAGCCGAAAAAAGCATTTTTGCCACACTTGAACTTTTAGCCCAAGATCATACCATTCCGTTTATTGCTCGTTATCGTAAAGACAAAACCGGAAATCTGGACGAAGTAGCTATCGAGCAAATCGTAAAGCTTAAAAATTCGTATGAAGCTATCGTCAAGCGAAAAGAAACGATTCTGAATTCGATTGAAGAACAAAATGCCCTTACTTCGGAATTGAAAAACAAAATCGAAACGAGTTTTGATTTGAATGAGTTAGAAGATTTATACCTGCCTTACAAAAAGAAACGCAAGACCAAAGCCGATACAGCACGAGAAAACGGACTCGAGCCATTGGCAAAAATCATTATGGCTCAAAATGCTGATGATGTGGAATACATCGCTTCGAAATATTTGAATGAGAAGATACAAAACGAAGACCAAGCCATCTCGGGAGCAGAAGATATTATTGCCGAATGGATTAATGAAAACATTTATATCCGTAAAAATCTACGACGACTTTTACAGCGAAAAGCATTGATTTTAACCAAAAAATCCAAGAAAATCGAGGACGAAGAAAAAGCTCAAAAGTTCGAACAATATTTTGATTGGAATGAGTCGCTCAATCGAGCTCCGTCTCACAGATTGTTAGCCATGCTTCGAGCAGAAGCAGAAGGTTTTGTAAAACTAAATATCGAAATCGAAAAAGAAGAAGCAATTGATTTTATCGAAAACTTGGTTATTAAAAATAATAACGGCACTAAAAAACACCTGAAAAAAGCTATTGCAGATAGTTACAAAAGATTACTCGAACCAGCTATTTCAAACGAGGTTTTGCAAGAAGCTAAAGCTAAAGCAGATGCTACAGCCATTGGAGTTTTTGCCGAAAACCTAAAACAATTGTTGTTGTCTTCTCCACTAGGCGAAAAACGAATTCTGGCTATCGACCCAGGTTTTAGAACAGGATGTAAAGTCGTTTGTTTGGACGAACAGGGTGATTTGTTGTATAACGAAACTATTTTTCCGCACGCTCCTCAAAACGAATCAGCTATAGCGATGAAAAAAATTCGCTCGATGGCAAATGCTTACAATATCGAAGCTATTGCTATCGGAAATGGAACAGCTTCAAGAGAAACGGAATTTTTCATCAAAAAAATAGGCTTCGACAAGCCTATTCAGGTTTTTGTAGTCAGCGAAGCTGGAGCTTCGGTTTATTCGGCTTCGAAAATTGCCCGAGATGAATTCCCGAATTATGACGTAACGGTTCGTGGCTCGGTTTCTATCGGAAGAAGATTGGCTGATCCACTGGCAGAACTCGTGAAAATCGACCCGAAATCCATCGGAGTTGGGCAATACCAACACGATGTTGACCAAACCAAACTCAAAGAAGAACTCGATAATGCGGTAATCCGATGTGTGAATACAGTGGGAGTGAACTTAAATACAGCGAGTAAATCACTACTTTCTTATGTATCGGGAATCGGAGAAAAAATGGCAGAGAATATCGTAAATTACCGCTTGGAAAACGGAGCTTTCACAAGTAGAAAAGAGCTCAAAAAAGTGCCGAGATTAGGAGAGAAAGCTTTTCAGCAGGCAGCAGCTTTCGTCAAAATACACAAGGCGAAAAATCCGTTAGACAATTCGGCTGTGCACCCTGAAGCCTATCCGATAGTGGAAAAAATGGCAAAAGATTTAGGCGTTCCGCTCAACGAACTTATCGGAAATAAAGAAAAAATAAATGCTATTCCGCTCGAAAAATATATTACAAACGACATCGGAATCTTATCGTTAAAAGATATTGTAAAAGAACTCGAAAAACCCGGATTAGACCCTCGAAAAGAACCTAAAGTCTTTGAGTTTGACCCGAATTTAAGAACAATAAACGATGTGAAAACCGGAATGGTCGTAAACGGAATCGTAAATAACATTACCAATTTCGGTTGTTTTGTCGATATCGGAATCAAAGAAAGTGGACTCGTGCACATTTCACAACTTAAAGAAGGATTCGTATCGGACGTAAATGAAGTCGTAAGATTACACCAACATATCAAAGTAAAAGTCGTAGAAGTCGATGTAGCTCGAAAACGAATCCAGCTTTCGATGATATTATAAAATCTAAGGCCTCCACAAATCAAACCAAACGATTCCGCTGCAAAACCACCGTTAATTTTGAATAATTTCGTAAATTGCAGGCTTTTATAAACAGAATTTAAAAATGGAACAACAAACGCCTTATACCCCAAAAAATAAAGTAAGAATAGTAACTGCAGCTTCGCTTTTTGACGGACATGATGCTTCTATAAATATTATGCGAAGAGTAATCCAAGCAACAGGTTGCGAGGTTATTCATTTAGGTCACGACCGAAGTGTAGAAGAAGTAGTAAATACGGCCATTCAAGAAGATGCAAATGCTATTGCGATGACCTCATATCAAGGCGGCCACAACGAATACTTTAAATATATGTATGATTTGCTCAAAGAAAAAGGAGCAGAACACATCAAGATTTTTGGAGGTGGAGGCGGAGTAATTCTACCGGAAGAAATCAAAGAATTACAAGATTACGGAATCACCCGAATTTATGCACCAGATGACGGTCGTGCGATGGGATTGCAAGGAATGATTAACGACTTGATCGAGAAATCTGATTTTCCGGTAGGAAATGAACTGAATGTAAATTTGGATAATCTCGAAGATAAAAATCCGAAAACGATTGCTAGACTTATCTCGTCTGCCGAAAACTTCCCTGAAATTGCCAAAGAAGCTTTTGATAAAATCCATAAATTAAACGAAAATAATCAAATCCCGGTTTTGGGAATCACCGGAACGGGAGGAGCAGGAAAGTCATCTTTGGTTGATGAACTCGTTCGTAGATTTTTAGTCGATTTCCCCGAAAAAACCATCGGACTTATTTCGGTTGACCCTTCAAAACGCAAAACAGGAGGAGCATTACTCGGAGACAGAATCCGAATGAATGCTATCAATAATCCGAGAGTTTATATGCGTTCGCTCGCCACTCGTCAGTCAAATTTGGCGCTTTCGAAATACGTAGCTGAAGCTATCCAAGTTTTGAAAGCCGCGAAATACGATTTAATTGTTCTAGAAACTTCGGGTATTGGTCAATCAGATACCGAAATTATGGATCATTCTGATGTTGCACTGTATGTAATGACTCCCGAATTTGGTGCGGCTACTCAATTGGAAAAAATTGATATGCTTGATTTTGCAGATTTGGTAGCCATCAATAAATTCGACAAAAGAGGAGCTTTGGATGCCATCAGAGATGTGAAAAAGCAATTCCAACGCAACCATAATCTGTGGCACGAAAACCCGGATACGATGCCAGTTTTCGGAACAATTGCTTCACAGTTTAACGATCCAGGAATGAATTCGCTCTATAAAGCGATAATGGATAAGATTGTAGAAAAAACAAGTGTCAATTTGAAATCTACTTTCGAAATCACTCGTGAAATGAGCGAGAAGATTTATGTAATTCCGCCTAATAGAACCCGATATTTATCTGAAATTGCCGAAAATAATCGCAAGTACGACGAAAAAGCTTTATCTCAGGTTGAAGTAGCTCAAAAACTATACGGGATTTATAAAACAATTTGTTCGGTTGCTGGAATAAAACCTGAAAACGAAAAATCTTTATTAAATAAATTAGGAGTAAGTTTAACTCCGACTGAGTTTGAAACTCTGTCAGAGTCAAATAAGGAATTTATTGATTTACTTTTAAAAGAATTCGACCGAGTAAAAATGAATTTTGACCCATACAACTGGGAAGTCATTTTGACTTGGGACGAAAAAGTAAACAAATACAAAAATCCGGTATATTCGTTTAAAGTACGAGATAAAGAAATAAAAATTCAAACTCATACCGAATCACTTTCACATTCACAGATTCCGAAAGTAGCGTTGCCAAAATACCAAGCTTGGGGTGATATTCTGAAATGGAATCTTCAGGAAAATGTTCCGGGAGAATTCCCTTTTGCATCAGGATTATATCCGTTTAAACGCGAAGGAGAAGATCCAACCCGTATGTTTGCAGGAGAAGGAGGGCCAGAAAGAACCAACAGACGTTTCCATTATGTGAGTTTAGGAATGCCTGCCAAAAGGCTTTCAACCGCTTTTGACAGTGTAACTTTATACGGAAACGACCCAGATTACCGTCCGGATATATACGGAAAAATCGGAAATGCAGGAGTTTCGATTTGTTGTTTGGACGATGCGAAAAAACTGTATTCAGGTTTTGATTTGTCACATCCAGCCACTTCGGTTTCGATGACCATCAACGGGCCAGCTCCGATGTTGTTAGGCTTCTTTATGAATGCGGCTATCGACCAAAACTGCGAAAAATACATCAAAGAAAATGGTTTAGAAGCAGAGGTTGAAGCAAAAATCAAATCAATTTACAAAGAAAAAGGTATTGAAAGACCACGATATAACGGTGAACTTCCTGAAGGAAATGATGGATTAGGTTTGATGCTATTAGGTGTTACCGGAGATCAGGTTTTACCTTTAGAAGTATATAACGAAATCAAAGCGAAAACACTTTCGCAAGTTCGTGGAACCGTTCAGGCTGATATACTTAAAGAAGATCAAGCACAAAACACGTGTATTTTCTCGACCGAATTCGCACTCAGATTGATGGGAGACGTTCAGGAATATTTTATCGAGAAAAACGTACGTAACTTCTATTCGGTTTCGATTTCTGGATATCACATTGCTGAAGCGGGAGCGAATCCGATAACACAATTGGCATTCACTTTGGCAAATGGTTTCACTTACGTGGAATATTATTTGTCAAGAGGAATGAACATCAATGATTTCGGACCAAACTTGTCGTTCTTTTTCTCAAACGGAATCGATCCGGAATATGCAGTGATTGGTCGTGTAGCCCGAAAAATTTGGGCAAAAGCCTTGAAATTGAAATACGGAGCCAACGAAAGAGCTCAAATGCTGAAATATCACATTCAGACTTCAGGTCGTTCGCTTCACGCTCAAGAAATTGACTTTAACGATATTCGTACAACGCTACAAGCTTTATATGCGATTTACGACAACTGTAACTCATTGCATACCAATGCTTATGATGAAGCAATTACAACTCCGACTGAAGAATCAGTTCGTAGAGCGATGGCAATTCAGTTGATTATAAATAGAGAATTAGGTTTAGCGAAAAACGAAAACCCAATTCAAGGTTCGTTTATCATCGAAGAATTAACGGATTTGGTAGAAGAAGCAGTTTTAGCAGAATTCGACCGAATCACCGAAAGAGGAGGCGTTTTGGGCGCAATGGAAACTATGTATCAACGTTCGAAAATTCAGGAAGAAAGTTTGTATTACGAAACCTTGAAACACACAGGCGAATTCCCAATTATCGGAGTAAACACCTTCTTAAGCAGTAAAGGTTCGCCTACGGTTGTGCCTTTGGAAGTAATCAGAGCAACGGAAGAAGAAAAACTATTCCAAATAGAAACCAAAGAAACGTTGAACAAAGCCAATATCGATAAAGTAAAAGCGGAACTAGATAAAATTCAGGATGTAGCGGTTCAAAACCAAAATATATTCGAACAACTGATGGAAGCAACCAAAGTTTGCTCGTTAGGGCAAATTACTTCAGCACTTTTTGAGGTAGGAGGGCAGTATAGAAGGAATATGTAAGATTGTCTAACTTTTCCAAAGTTTCATTTAAACAACCTCCGAAGCAAACACTTCTGAGGTTGTTTTTATTTTCTAATTCATTGTTGTCCGATAAAAAAAGAAGCCAAAAAGATGGCTTCTTCAAATGAATC
>CAYPCZ010000104.1:0-6718 GCA_964409345.1 uncultured Flavobacterium sp.
AGGATTACATGTTTATATTGAAGTTGATGCGGATGGAAACTGGATAAATCAAAATTTAACGAGAAATATAGATTATAATTTCTTTGACGGTAAAAACAAAAATCTTCCATTATGGGATGACTGCGTTAAGTATCAAGGAGTTTCAAATTATATCACGATGAATAAGGTGAAGAAGTTTGATTCAAAGCAGAAGATTCATTCTTGTTCGCCTTTTGCAGTTGCTTTTAATTTTAATTTCAATGACAGTGATATGTCTGTACTTGGAATAAAAAAATGGAAAAAAGGCCAAAAGCCAACAGATGAAGAGAAAAAAGAAAACGAAGAACTTATACGAGTAGAAAGACTTAAAATTATAAAAGAAAGATTAGAAGATTACAAAAAGAACTCTTATAAATTGTATTTTGAAGAGGAATTCGAGTACTTAAATATAGTGGAAGGATATTATCAGAATATGAATTCAATTCTTGATAAAATAAGTCTAATAGATGATTTTGAGTCTTTAACATCTAAAGATTATTTGCGAATTGTTTTAAAAAGTGTTCCCTATGAAATTCAGAAAAGAATGTACATGAAGTATGTAGAAACCGAAATATTTAATGATGAAAAACTTTCTCATAAAGGTTTTGGCATCATTGGAGCTATCAATGACTATCCTGAAAAAAAAGAATTTTTAAAACATCAAACAGCATCATTCATTAAAGGAATTGGACAACGGTATTCAAGAGAAGAAGCCTTGATGATGGATAATTTCAAGAAAATTATATCCAAAAACATTCTTCCCAAGCCTTTACCTATTTTTATCTATCAAGAAGAATTGGAAGAAGAAATACGAATAATTAAAAAAGGAGTTGAAGACGGTGAAAAATTTGGTTATCGGGAAATCATAGAGAAAATTCACGAAAAACATCAGGCCGACATTGGAAACTATTATCTTTTGTATTATGACCGTGGCGAAATAAAAGACTTTGACTTTGTAGCCAAATTTGAATATGACTTAAAAGACCAATCGGGAAATAAATGGGAAATCAAAGATTATTTTGAAGGTGGAAATGCTCAAACCATAAAAAATGTTTTTCATTTCCAATTAGCTGTACTTCAACCTGTATTCAATAATGATTTGATTAAGAATATAGGAAATAATTCATACCGGTATAACTATTTTGGAGAAATAAAAGCAAAAGATTGCAAATCAGACATTACATATATCCAAGTTTTGAAGTTTAGAAGAGCCTTTTACGACTTCATATATAAATCTAAAAGACAAGCAATTACTTCCACAATGTTTGATGAAATTATGCAGACATCTATTTTGGAAGATATTCGTTTAGACAAAATTGAAAACAATTTTCACACCGAAGAAAGAAATATCAGACAAAAGCTAAACATCTGGTTTAGTCTTACTAATAATTTTTTAAACGCTAAAAATAATCAAGTTATGAGTAGTAAATTACAAACTCATCGGGAGTTTATCAAGCAACTTGCCGAGGGGAAATCAAACATTACCACAGATGAAGAATATGCATTCACTGTCGGTCAAGTCATTTATTATTTGCTTTCTAAAAGTAAAACTGCTGATAGAAGCTACAAACGATTAGAGCCATTTATGCAACAGGTACAATCTAAAGAATTGAATAAATCCATTGCCAGATTATTCGATTCTTATAAACACGAAAATTTTTCAAATAATTTCCGTGCTCCTTTTGCACAGGTATTAGGTTACGAAACAAAAGCTAATGTTAGGGATTTAATTCCAACCATCCTTTCTGGAGTATTTTCTGATAATGCTTTATTCAGCAATGCTGAAAAGTCAGAAGAAACCATTACTGAAGAAAACGAAAATTAAAATATTACAAATCTTAAAATAAAAAAATCATGAGTCAATCATTTAAAAACAGAGTATTTGGATGTGTTATCATCAAAGCAAATAATGCAAACTACAATGCAGATTTCACTGGTCAGCCAAGAACTTTACCGGATGGAACTGTTTATGCAACGGATAAAGCCTTGAAATATACAGTACGGAATTATTTTACGAAAAATTTTGCTGATGAAAAAGTGTTTTATTTCAAAAGTCTAAATGATGAAATGCAACCAAGAGATTTGGACCAAACTTATGTGAGGTTTTTTGGAGAATTCCCAAAATCAGACAAAAAGGAGGCTGTTAAAGCAAGAAAAACAATTTTAGAAAACCTATTAAAATGTGTCGATGTTCGTCTATTTGGCGGAACATTTGCAAGTAAAGATGCAAATTTATCTCTTCACGGAACCACTCAATTTTCTCATGGAGTAAACCGCTTTGAAGAAGGAGTCATTTATTCCGAACAAATTTCATCACCTTTTAGAAACTCAAATGAAAAGAGTGCTGATTCTATGCAAACCACCTTAGGCTCTCAATTCAAGCTGCAAGAAGGTCATTATGTACATCATATATCTGTAAATCCAAGAAATTTAGAAGAAATGGCAACATCGGTTGAGAGCGAAGGTTTATTAGATTCAGATATTGAGAAATTAAAAGAAGCCTTGAAAAACGGAGCTACTTTTTACGATTCAGCTGCTAAAACAGGAGTTGAGAATGAATTATTATTTTGGGTTCAGTTAAAAGAAGGTTCAAAACAAGTTTTACCATCGTTTGTAGAGTTGATATCTGTATATAAAACAGATAATGGAGGTAGAGAAGTGGATTTCTCTAAAGTGAAAGTTTTATTGGAAAAAGAGTCTATTAAAAATGAAATTGAGAAAATTGAAGTGTTCTATAATTCAGGATTGATTTCATTGAGCAATTTACCTGAGGGAACATCTGAACATTCATTAAATTAACGAATTATGGCAAATGAAAAATTAATTTCATTTGACCTAAAAGCTGATTTTGCTTTTTTTAAGAAACCTGATTATAATGCCGGAATTCAACTGTCCTATAATATGTTGCATAAACCGGCACTATTAGGAATTTTAGGAGCAATAATCGGTCTGGAAGGTTATAAAGAAAAAGGGAAACTGCCGGAATATTTTGAGCAACTTAAGCATTTGCAAATTGGCATCATGCCCTTAGCTCATGAGCATGGTAATTATCAAAAAACGGTTTTGCGATATACCAATGGCGTGGGTTACGCCAATAAAGATGGGAATCTTTTGGTGGATGAAACTATGTTGATTGCTCCAGCTTATCGTTGTTTTGTTTTGTTGAATTTGGATAATGAACTGGAAGTGAAAATCTATCATTCCGTTCTAAAACAGGAAGCGGAGTATATTCCATATTTAGGAAAAAACGAATTTCAAGCCTGGATTGAAGAACCTATGGATAATGAGTTTGAACAAATAGAAACTAATAATGTAAGCTTTGCTTTAGATAGTATTTTCATAAAATCTGGAATTGTTAAGGAACAAAAAATTGAACCTGAAATCAATTTTGATTTTAGTGTAAGCGGTGGTTCTTTTACTTTTTTCGAGAGGCTTCCTATTGGCTTTAATGTGGAATTGATGCAATATGAAATGGGCGAATTTGCTTTTACGGATTGGAAAATGAAAGCCGAAACGATTATTCCAAATTTGTTTTCGGTAAGGTATAACGGTAAGGAAACGGTAAACATCCAATTGTTTTAAAATTTTGAAAAGTTTTCATCAAATATTATCTGAAGCTCCTGATGTGAAGCATATTCTTTCACATCAGGAAAAATATTGGGCTCATATTCATAATGAAAAAAAACCTGAACTTCTAGCCGAACATATAAGCTTGGTCAATTCTTATGCTGGTGAACTAGTTAAAGCTCACGGATTGGATAAAATAATTGACAACTTAATTGAGGATCGTACTAAAGCTTGGAATAATGGAATGATGAGTGAATTTATTAAGACTTTCTTTGTACATTCTATTGTATTTCATGACTTTGGTAAGATCAATGAAAATTTTCAGTTAAAAAGAATGAGCAACAAAAGTTTTAAAGCTAAAACTTATTCATCCTTAAATCCTGATTATGGACATTCTTATTTAGGAGCTTTTATATTTTTAAGTTATCATATTACACAGATATTAAAAACTGAACTTTCTCAATCAGAGAAATCCATATTGATTAGTAATTGTTTCTTTTTTGCTTATCCCATTTTACAGCATCATAGTCCGGCATTGTTTAATGTCATTGAAAGAGATGGGCTTTTTATTAGATTTAGAGATGTTTTGGAAGAACTCAAACCATTTTTGAAAGATTATCAAGTGGAATTAGACGATATTATTCTCAATTCCATTTTTTCAAATATGGAAAAGATATGGTTTGAAATTATATCGCCTAAATTTGAAACTGAGTTTTTTCCCCTTTATGCCCTGTTAAAACTCAACTTTTCCATTCTCACTGCTTCAGATTATTTAGCCACGCATGAATATATGAATGGCAACGAGCAAGAAGATTCAACAACTACAGATTTTGGCATACTTGAAAATAGAGAACGAGTGATTGAAATCTGTAAACATCTGAGATCCTACAAACACAATGCTATTACCTATTCTGAATTAAATAACCATCAAGTCAACTTCCCGACTGAAAGATCAAATGAAAATTTGAATTTTTTGCGGAAACAAATGTCTATCGAAGTTGTAAATCAAATAAGAAAAAACTCTGACGAAAATTTATTCTATTTAGAAGCACCCACCGGAGCCGGAAAAACGAATTTGTCCGCATTGGTTTTGGGAGAATTATTGAATGCTAACCCTGCGTTGAATAAAGTCTTTTATGTATTTCCGTTTACTACACTCATTACCCAAACTTATGGTGTTTTGAAAGAAAGTTTGGGATTAAAGGAAGGTGAAATAGTAGAACTTCATTCAAAAGCTCAACTTGCTTCAAAAACCGAACAGAGTGAGGATGGCGTTTATGGCGATGAAAAAAGGGATTTTATAGATAACTTATTCGCTCTTTATCCTTTTACCTTACTATCACATGTGAAGTTTTTTGACATTTTAAAAACCAATTCGAAGGAGGAAAATTATCTATTACATCGCCTTGCTAATTCCGTGGTAATTATTGATGAAATTCAATCTTACAATCCCGCAATTTGGGATAAAATGTTGTTATTCATCGAACAGTATGCCAAGTACTTCAACATGAAATTTATTTTGATGTCGGCAACATTACCAAAAATCAGCAATTTGAATATTAGTTTTAAAAATAAAGTTGAATTTATTGATTTGCTACCCAACGCAAAGGAGTATTTGACAAATATTAATTTTAGTGGTAGAGTACAGTTCAATTTAGATTTACTTCAACGAGAAGAACTCGAATTAGAAGAATTAAAAAATATTGTTTTGGATAAATCCGAAGAATATGCTGAAACAAAAGGCTCTGTAAAAACAATTGTTGAATTTATATATAAGAAATCTGCAACTGCTTTCCAACGATTATTTGAGGAAGATGATTTCTTTGAAGAGATATTTGTTTTGTCCGGAACCATTTTAGAACCAAGAAGAAAAGAGGTTATTAATTATCTCAAAAGAAATAAGAATACCCAAAAGAATATCCTGCTTATTACAACACAAGTGGTGGAGGCCGGTGTAGATATTGATATGGACTTAGGATTTAAAAACACTTCACTTTTAGATTCTGATGAACAGTTGGCAGGGCGTGTCAATAGAAATGCAAATAAAAACACTTCCGATGTCCATTTATTTAATATAGATGATGCTAAAGTTTTGTATGGTAAAGACTATCGATTCAAGAAAACCGCTGAAATGAATATTGAAGACAGAGCGAATATTTTAAAAAATAAGGACTTCAAAACATTGTATGAAAAAGTTCTTTTAAACATTGATGACACGAATAATCCTGTATTTGCTGATTCTATACTTTCTTATCAAAAAGATATGAAGGATTTAAGGTATTCAGATATTGATAAGGGTTTTCAAATCATTAATCAATCCAATAACAGCATTTTTATTCCATTAAATATTCCGGTTGAGATTGCGGGAATTCAAGAAAATCAATTGGATGAAATATTTTCTAATGACGAGCTTCACTTTTTATCTGTTTTTGAAATTTCCCCAATATATGACGAGAAATTGGGTAAAAATGTAATTAGTGGCATAGAAATTTGGAGTTTATACATCAGCTTTATTGAAAATGACAGCAGAAAAAAGGGATTTGACCTTCAGAATAAAATTGATTTCAAAAAGCTACAAACAATAATGTCCAAATTCTGCTTTTCATTAATTTCTCATTCAAAAGATTACAGAGAACTTCAAAATGGATTTGGGGTAGAAGAATATGGTTACTTCTATTTTGACCATTATGATGAAATAAGAGAAAACGGCAAAATATACGATTATAAAACTGGGTTAAATCCCGATGCGTTTAGCGATTCTAATTTTATCTAATTATGACCATCAACGCCACGCTCATCAATCTCTATAACGTATGCCCGCGCGAATGTTGGCTACACGCCAACGGAGTGCGTATGGAGCACACCAGTGAAACGGTGGCTGACGGCAAACTCATTGAAGAAGAATCTTACCAACAAAGAAGCAACCGCTACACTCAATTGGAATTATCCTCAACATTTGATGATATACAATTGGTTGGCAAAATTGATTTCTTCGATACCAAAAACAAAATTATACACGAAACCAAAAGAAGCAATAAAGTAGAGCAAGCCCATATTTGGCAAGTGAAGTTTTATTTATGGTTGTTGGAACTCAATGGAATTGAAACAGAAAAGGGTATCATAGAATATCCAA
>CAYPCZ010000105.1:0-6709 GCA_964409345.1 uncultured Flavobacterium sp.
ATAAGAAAAAATGATTTTCGATAAATATTTCGTATTCGAATTAAAAGCAGCAGCCAATTTTACCAAAGTCCAGTCCTTTTCAAGATATTTTTTATTCTTCTCAAAATTTTCCAATTGTTTTAAAAGTTGTGCAACAGCATCCACATTGATATCCAAATCCTTTTTATTGACATATTTTCTTTCTGAAAATATTAATGCTTCTTGATTGCGAGTCACCAACTCTTCAAATCTTTGCTCGTATAACTTTTTATTTCTTATGTACCGGTAGCTCAAAAACAAGAGTAAAATAATCAATAAAACAATTCCACTAACCATCAAAGTGTCTCTTTTCGCTCTCCGTTCTAACTGAGCACGAATATCTTCTTTCTTTTGTAGTAACTTTTTTGTATCATATTCCTTATGAATTTTTTCAGACAAATATTTATAATTAGTGTTTAAAATACTGTCTGCTTTAATCAGCTTTTCTATATAATATAGTTTTACAGTAAGATGGTCCTTAGCTTCATAATACTTTATAAGTAGCTCAAAATTTTCTCGAAGATCCGGACGAATATAGTTCTTCTCGTCAAATGCTTGTTCTACTTTTTTAAAGTATTCCATAGCTTTTTCTGTTTGCTCCAAACCCAGATAACTTTTACCAATATAAAAGTACCCTACTGTTTCATTGGCAAAATCGTTATTTTCTCGTATCGCTGACAGCGATTGATTTATCTTTTTTATAGCGTCGCCATAATGCTCCCTAAAATAATAATTTAGACCTTCCAAATGGATAAAATAATGTTCCATTGAATAATCAGAAAGTCTTCTACCTTCATCTATCCCTAATACAGTTAGGTTAGAGCTATATCCATAATTTCCAATTCTGTTATGACATAAAGCAAGTGAGTGAAGCGTGTTCAAATAACCTCTCGGGTTATTTGCTTTAAAATAATCAACACAAGATTCAAAAAGGACAATAGCCTCATCATAAATGCCAAGATAATATTTGATGTGTCCAAGGTTATATTTTGTCTTGTATTTCAGATAATTATCATTTGTTTTTGATATATAGTCATTGGCCAGAAGGTAATAATCAAGTGCTTGTTTATGTTCCTTAAAAGAATAATGAACAATACCTTTCGTAAGATAAGAAGAACCAATAAGCGAATTGTCATTTGATTGTATAGAGACCTCTATCATGCTATCTGCATAAACAATAGCCATTCGATCATCACTATAATAAATGTAGTTTTTATAACCGTTAATGATTTCCTCTAAATGGTTTTCAAATTTTGCTTTATCCAAAAATGCCTTGAGATATAATTTTTGTAATTCCTTATTGCTTTCGGAGTTTTCAATTTTATCAAACAAATTGTTATAATCATATTTTTTCAGGCTGTCAGAAGGGATATATTGCCCGCCGAACGCCGAAACACAATATACCATCAGAGAGGTGAATATGAATAAACGAAGTATAAGCATGAGAAAACTGGCAGATGAATTCAAATATACACACTATTTATAAAAACAGTAACACTCTTAAAATCCTTTTATAAAATTAGGAGTGTGGATTTCCCGAAAATCCATACCTGAAATAATGGAAACCCATACTACTTCACTTGACTGGCAATAACCTGAAGGGTAGTTTTGACTCCGAATTCAAAACCAAAAAGTATAGCATTTTGCAAATACAAAGTTCTGCTAATCCGGATAAAGTGAACTAAAAAACTATTCATCAACATTTTAAAAAACACTAAATCATGAAAAAGATTCTTTCCAGCGTAGCGTTATTATTTTTAATAACACTCCATTCTTCATGCGAAAAAGAAGAAATAACAAATACGCACCTTCATCAACAGTTAAAAACAACTACAACATTTCCATTAGCTTCTGCAAACCCCTATGATGAATTAGGAGAATTACATAATGAATTGTTTGACATTTACTTGACTTCTGCAAATACAGCTTATTCTATTGAAGATATTGCGACAGAAGTAAATTATTTGATTTCAACCACTAGTAATTTAAAACAAACATCCATCCAAATTGATTCTTTATTTACTGGTTGGGTAGAGCAGATTTTAAATAATCCTGAACACAGTTTAGACAACATCGTTTCACAAGCTGGATTATCACCCGCTACAAAGTCAAAATTCGTTAATCTCATAGAATTGGCATCCGGAGTTATAACTGCAAATCTTCACGAAGCATTAAACGCTATAATTTCTAGTGAAGAAGATACAATTATCGATGAATCTCTATCCACTCGAGAAAAACAAATTATCCTTACGGTTTCAGCAATAGTAAAATATTCACTTTATGATAACGGAGACAGAAAAGATAAAGATTGGGATTTATCAGTCGGCAATATAGTTGCAGCAGCTTATGGAGCAATATATAGCGACCAAGATGCTATAATGTTAGGATTAACAACAAAAATATTTCAAGAAAGAGTTATCCTAAATCCATGATGCACAAATTGATATCAATAGAAAAGGAGCTCGTGATTTCATTCTCCTTGCTCCTTTTCTTACTGAACCTAATTAGTATATATTTCTTCATCGACCTGCTAACCTATGATGAAATCAAGGATTATAGAGTAATTAAAGAATCCACTCCAAGAAAGCTAGTATTTTTCTTTTTTACAACCACTATGTTAAACATTTTTTTTATATCCGTTTATCTGATATATGGAATACTGAATAAAAATCATGACAGATGCATGTAAAAATAACGATGAACAGTATCTGAAAATATTTACCATCAACAAGCATTCAGGAATAATTTTGTCTGATGATATTTTGCCACCTGAATTTCACTCAATAATTTTTGTGATATCTGGTCCATTAAATATCTACATAGATAAAACTTGCAAAATCTTTTTAACCAGCCAGCTAATACTCATTCCTAAAGGCATCTTATTCAAGATTCCTGAATTAGTCATAAACAGTAAATTATATATTATAGCATTTTCCTCAGATCTGCTGCTAAATAGTAACATAAACGAATTCAAAATCCGATATCATTTTCTATCAGCACAAAATTTCATTGTAATTTCCATAAAACCTGAAGATATCCCATTTCTGAAAAGAATATTTAAATTGATATATACGATTCAAAAAACAAACAATCCTAAATTTCAAAAAGATATATTCATTTTTGGATTGAATTTTTTAGCCGAAAAGATTACTTCATTCCATATACAAATAGATGTAAAATATAAGCATTACGAAAATATAATATTAAATTTTTTTAAAGCCCTGAGGCAAAATTATAAAAAAGAACACCATATTAAGTTTTATGCAGATACTCTCTCTATTACATCAGGTTATCTTAACAAGATTATTAAGCAATTTACCGGTAAAACCACTAAATATTTTATAGACGAAGCAATCATAACAGAAGCTAAAATCCTCCTATGCAACACCAACCTAAATATATCAGAAATAGCCGAAGAATTACAATTTAGTAGTGATTCCGCTTTTACTAATTTCTTCAAGAAACACACTTCTGTATCTCCAACCGCTTATCGCTCAAAATCCAATAATTAAATCATAAATTCAAACTATTAAGGCCTTATGATAAAAACGATATATAAACAAGCAATTATAAAAATACAAAAAGAAGAACAAAAAATTAATCTGGAAACCGAAAACTTGATTGAAGAAGCTTGTCACATGGCAGCATTTCTACGAAATTTGTTGTCCGATATGAAAAACCATATTTCAGAAAACGGGTTTTCAAATGATAACGAAGAAATCGAATTCTTCAAAACAATTAAACCACAAATACTCGGTAAATTATTATACTACAATAAAGTATTCAGAATCGAAACATCCTGTCCGGTATTTGAAGGTAAGATGTATTTCAAATATTTCTCCAACGAATTACAGGAGCTCAAACAAGAATTCAAAGAGCATAATTATAATTCTGACTTTTATCGCTATTACCGCTCCGGCCGTACTGATATGGATCATACATTTTTTCAGTTGGGTAACATAGATATTAATTTTGGGCTAAACAGCTTTGTTTTTGAAATAGATACTAACTTTTCAACATATTTTGATTATAAAGTAGCTAAAATTATTTCCAACGAATTGCTATATAACTATCTATTATCTAAGACTACTCAAGACGAAAGTGAAAATCTAATATTTTTAAAAAACAGCAATAATAAAACTTTCTCATGGTCAGAAAACAAAAATGCTCTCATAGAACTAATTTATGCCTTATATGCATCTGGAGCAATTGCAAACGGAAGAATTGGTATTAGCCAAATAAGTCGAACTTTTCAAAATATTTTTAATGTTCAACTAGGTGATATTCATCATGCTTTTCACCGTATGAAAGATCGTGCCGGAGATAGAACCTTATTCTTAAATCAACTGAAGTCCACTTTAGAAGAATATATGGATAAAGATTTATAAACCTAACCATATAGTCCCAATTGGCAAAACACTCTTGATTCATAATTTATAAAATCAATTGTCTGATTTTGATGAAATAGTTCGATATTCATCGTTAATAACTCAGGCAATTCAACTGTTTTAAACAAACAAATCAATTGCCAATGGGTAAATACTTGGCAGATTACCTGCTGATTAAATTTGAATTTTACACCATAATTCTAAAAATCATTTATTATGGCAGTAAACATCATTACTCAAGAAGACTTTGACCAATTCAGAAAGTTATTACTGGACGACCTTAAAGAGTTGTTACAAGAAAAAGTCATCCAACCCAAAAAGTGGTTACGTTCAGCCGAAGTCAGAAAGTTACTCAACATTTCACCTGGAACACTTCAAAACCTCCGAATCAACGGAACACTCTCTTATACCAAGGTCGGTGGCACAATCTATTATAATTATCAGGATATAGAACAGATGTTAAACGGAAATAAAGTGAACTCCACTCCTACCCCATTCCGATAATTAAAAACCGTCACTTCGTGTATTTTTAAATTTTTTTCTAAAAATTAAAAATGTATCGAAAAGTAAAAATCTTAATACTCTAGTCTTAATACTTAATACTCAAACCTAACAAATATGAACTACATCAAGCACCTAACCGGATTTTTCGAGAGAGTGATTCAAGACCAAACTCTTAATCCCACCCATATCAGTTTATATATAGCGTTATTCCAGTTCTGGAATTTCAATCGATTCAAGAACCCAATTAGTATCTCACGTGATGAGCTGATGCGGATAAGTAAAATTGCTTCCAAAGCCACTTATCACAAATGCCTGAAAAATTTACATTCCTTGGGTTATATTGATTATCAACCTTCCTACAATCCTTTTAAAGGCAGTCAGGTTTTTATGTTTAATTTTTCGGAAATTTTAAAACCGGTTCCCAAGCAGACCCAAACAAAAAATAAACCTGTTTTTAAACCTATTGCAGAACAAGCTCTAAACAAGACAAGCACAAGTAATGAGACAAGAACAGAACAAGCGGTGGTACCTTCTATAAACTCTATAAACAATACAAACAATTCAAACGATGTAAACTTGGGTGAGCAAGCACCAAAAATCCTTGCGAAAAAAGAAATAGGTTTAAATAAAAATATTGATGCGTTAGAAGAAATCATTTCCAAAGAAAAAAAGTTGCGGCAAAAAAAGAAAGGTTCTACAGAGCCAAACTTATCAGAAGTCCAAATTTATTTTCAACAGCAGAACTACCCAGAACTCGAAGCCCAAAAGTTTTTCAATTATTTTTCAAGCAACGGCTGGCTGGTCGGAGGTAAAACGGAAATGAAAGACTGGCAGGCAGCTGCACGAAATTGGATGTTAAACACACAAAAATTCAATCGCTATGGAGACACCGAAGACAGAGCCAAACACCTCAACACCACAACCGGAAAAGATTATTCCGAACCATTATGATTATCCTAAAATTTTGCAATTGTTGGAACAAAGAGGTAAAGAACAATTCGGAGAGAATTTTCATTTCCGAAAAGAGGACGAACCAATCATTTTGCGTTTAATAGCCTATTTTCTGAAAGACGAACCAACGTGTAATAAAGTTGGTATCAGTTTGCAAAAAGGAATTTTATTATCGGGTCCGATTGGTTCCGGAAAAACGTCACTAATGAACTTAATGAAACATATCACTCCAACAGAACATAAATTTTCGGTCAAACCGTGTAGGGATATAAGTTTTGAATTTATCCAGGACGGTTACGAAATAATTCACAGATATTCAAAAGGAAGCCTTTATCAGTCCGAACCCAGAACTTTTTGTTTTGATGATTTAGGCACAGAAAACAATCTGAAATATTACGGAAATGAATGTAACGTAATGGCTGAAATTATTTTATCTCGTTATGATTTGTTCGTGTCAAGAAAATTACAAACCCATATAACAACTAACCTCTCCGCTTCCGAAATCGAAAAACAGTATGGAAATAGGGTTAGAAGTCGGTTGCGGGAACTATGCAATTTAGTAGCCTTTGATAACTCGGCAACGGACAAACGTAGATAAATTGCATAATCACGAACATCTTAAAAAACAATAGAAACATTGTGAGTAGATGATTAATTTGATTGCTTTTAGTAGAGATGTAGAGGATAAGAGTAAATAATTTTGTCCCAAATTTTGTAAATATTTGGGACAAAATAGTTCTTAATAAACTCGAAAAAGTGGGTAGATAATCAAATTATATTGAAAATATATGTTTTTTATCTTAATTAAAAATGTATCAAAAGATATTAAGTCTCTGTAAAACAAAACA
>CAYPCZ010000106.1:0-6537 GCA_964409345.1 uncultured Flavobacterium sp.
AAGGTCCCATTGGTGCAAAAGTATCTTGTCCTTTTGATACAATCCATTGTCCTTCTCTGCGACAATCACGAGCCGAAATATCGTTGATAATTGTATATCCAAACACGTAATCTAAAGCATCTTCTTTGGCAACGTATTTTCCTTTTTTGCGCATTACCACAGCCAATTCTACTTCCCAATCTAATTGTTGTGTTAATTTTGGGTTGAGCAAAATAGTGGTATTTGGTCCTGTAACCGTTGTTGGTGGTTTCGAGAAAATAATTGGTTTTTGAGGTAATTTTCCCGTAGTATCTAATGTTCTGGCACTTTCAGCTACGTGTTCGGTATAGTTCAACCCGATTCCGATAATGTTTTTACGAGGTTTAGGGATAGGAGCCAAGATTTGAATTTCGTCTAAATTATAGCTGATTTCAGTTAATTCAGCTTCGGAAACATCATCTAAAAGCGAATTGATTTCGGCAATTACCTCAAAGCCCATATCAATCAATTCTAAAATAGTTGACGGTAACGGGAAGTTGACAATTTCTCCAAAATCTTCTAAATCTACGGCTTTGTTGTTATGAATAAAAGCAGCTCGTTGCTCGTTGTCTGAAGTTAAATAGGTTAATAATTTCATTGTTATGTTATTTTAATTTTTTAATTGTTTTGCTTTCTATTAAAGATTTCATTTGAGTAATGGCAACTTTGTTAAGTTGAATCAATCTATTACTTTGGGATAATCCTTGTTGAATTAATAAGGCATTGATACTTTCTAAATTACTTAACACTACCAGTTGTTCTAAAGTAGCAAAATCTCTAATATTTCCTTTTTCGTTGGGGTTGTTTTCTCTCCAATCTTTAGCTGTGATTCCGAATAAAGCTACATTTAGTAAATCGGCTTCATTGGCATACACAAAAGAGGTTTGTTGTTTGCTGATTTCTTTCGGAATAAGGTTTTCCTTAATAGCATCGGTATGAATGTGGTAATTGATTTTGGAAATGGTTCGCTGTAAGTTCCACTCTAAATTCAAACGGTCGTTCTCATCGTTTTTAAGTCGTTGGAATTCTTTGATGAGAAAAATTTTGAACTTCGGGCTAATCCACATTCCAAATTCAAAAGCAATATCAGGGTGTGCATAAGTTCCACCATATCTTCCGGTTTTAGCTTTTAATCCTATAGCATTAGTCTTTTCAACCCATTCTTTTACACTTAATTTGTAGCTGTTCAAACCCGCCTGACTTTTAATTGTGGCGAATTCGCCATAATTAAAATTTGGATTATAAACATTTTCCCAAACTCCAAGATACTCAACTGTATTTCGGTTTCTTAACCAGTCCGAAATAAAAAAATCGCCATCTTTTGCTTTCAGCATATCTGTCAGTGAAATATACTCTTGTTGATTATCAAGAATAATAGTTATTTCTCTACCTTGAACTTCTATTTTCTTGTTTTTTGCCATAGTTTTTGTTTTTCTTATCCCAAGGCGTTGCCATTGGGTTATGTATATATTTCCCTTTCAGGGAAAAACCATTTTTACTTCAACTTAAAGGCTGAAAACCTTTAGATATATTATAACCTAATGCAACGCACCGGGTTAATGCAATCGGATAAATCACTCTGTAAGGGCAAAATATAACTATTTTTCTTTTGTTAATTTATCTAATGTTTTAAGTAAGGTTGGTGTTCTATTTTGTCCATTCATATTTTTAATCAACTCTGTCGCTCTATCAACATTTATTCCTATTGATGTTATGTATAAAGGTTTTGTACTTTTCCCTCTTAAAAGTTGTCTTTTACTTTTGTTCAAAATAGTAAAATTTGTTTTCGCAACTCCAATTATTGGTATTTCACCATTAAGTTGCTTATACAAATGCCCTCCCAATCCCAGTTTTTTATTATCGTCTAAATAAACATAACCATCAATAATAATAACTTCAATTTGTTCTTTGATTTCAATTTTCTCAAGTAAACTTAAAATGCAAGGTAATTCCCTTTTGTAGAATTCTCCTGATTTATATTCTTCAATATTCTCGGTTATTTCTGAATAGGTTTTAAAATTTTCTTCCTTATTCCAATTTTCAAAACTTAAACAAATTGTTTTAGCTTTGTTTTCGTAGTAATATGTATCAAAAGCTAAAATCATTATTTAAAAAATTATTTTTGAAAGGTTATTATTAGGACTTGAATCAAATTCTCCCCTTGTAAGACGTTTTATAAAAATTTTTGAGGTATGAAGAAAATTCTGTTCAAGACTTTGAATTCTTAAATGAGGATTTTCTTTTAGCCTATCTTCACTATCATTAATCATTTTGTTGATTATCTGTATTGCTTCTTTCTTATGATTAGTTATATAAAGTCTTATTATCCAGGAGTTTAATAAATAAAAACCACTGCTCCTGAAATTAGAATTATCTTCAGCGTGTAAATAAATATATTCAGTTAAATTTTTGTAATCTTCTTTTAGAACTTTATGGTAATAAGTTATTTTAGATGTTGGATAGCCATTTACAATAACATCACTTGGTTCAATTAATATTGCTAAATTACCTTTTTCAGAATAAATTTTAGTTTCTTTATCTTCTGTTATTATTCTTATTTGACCATTCTTATAAAACCAAATACCACCTTTATTTGTGATAATTCCATCTTTGTCTAAAATAATATTTCCATTTTCAGAATTGTAACGTAGTTGTCCATTGTCATACCATTCTTTACCTGTTATATATTCTCCATTTTTATAAATAGTCTTTTCAGCTAATTGTCCGTTTTTATAATACGAAACGAATTCTCCATCATAATCGCCATTTGTATATTCGGTATATGAAACAGGATTTGTATCATCATATAAAAGAGTTCCTGTAAAAAGTTCCCCTTTGTATTTTAGAAAACTTGCATCATAAGGATTGTATTCAAGATTTGGGTCTTCATTATGTATTATGGGTTCTCTCATAGAATTGAGACTAATATTCAAATTTAGACAAAATACGTTTTTTATTTAATATCTTGATTCCCTCCATTCTCTGTATATTCTTTTCCCTGATACAAACCTAATTTTTCCATAACAGGCAAATCATTAAACGAAAACAAACAGGCATCTTCGGTATCAGAAAGATTATGATGTTCGTGCCAAGCCCAAGACGGCACACAAAAAATATCACGCTCTTTCCAGTCAAAGCGTTTTCCGTCAATTATGGTATAGCCTTTTCCTTTAGCACATTGATAGACAAAAGATCCCGTATGTTTGTGCGCTTTCCCTTTAAATCCTTTCGGTAAAAGCTGTATGGAAGCTCCCATCGTTTGCATAACGTGACCTCCCGTAAGCGGGTTGCTGTATTGCATAATAATTCCGTCAAAAGGGCTGGGTGTATTCACTTTTTCGGCTGCTAAAAGTGCTGGATAAACCGTTTTCCACGAATATTTAAACAAAGGGGAATAAGGCTTGTCCCACTCCTTATCAGGCGGAATAAGCCCTGTTCCTCCATAAGTCATCGGAGAATAATTGAGCGGAGCAATGAGTTCTTGCGTACCATCCAAAACCGCATAATCATTGGCTTCCAAAGCATTTACCAGAGGAATATCCAATCCGTCCTGCCAAATACAAGTTTTTCCTCCTGCTTCCACTCCGTGCTCGTGCCAAGTGGAGTTGGGTGTAATCACAAAGTCGTTGACTTCCAACATAATTTTATTTCCGTCCACAACCGTATAACCGCCTTCGCCTTCCATAATAAAACGCAAGGCAGAAGCTTTGTGACGATGAGCCGAAGTAAATTCTCCAGGACGAGTAACCTGAATGCCCGTATAAAGCCAACCTACGGCAGCACTCACATCTCTGCGTTTGTCGTTGACCAGATAAACTACTCTTCGTCCAGCTTGCTCGGGAGTTACCAATTCGGATGATTTTAAAACCAAATGTCTTAAACCTTCGTATTTCCAAAGCATCGGAATGGAAGTACTTCGGGGTTCCCAAGGTTCAATATCGTTGGCAACTGTCCAAAGAGCTCCAGCTCCCAATCCTTCTAATTCTTTGTAATAAGCCGAGAGTTCGGGAGTGTCCTGAACTCTTGCTCTGCCGTAAATGTCGTCTGAATGTTTTGCGTCCATAATTTTAGTAATTTTAGTTGGTTGTTTTAAACTTTTCCAAAGTTCGAAACTTTGGAAAAGTAGGATAATTTAATCATTTTTTTCTACAAAAGTTATTTTTTTAGTCGGAGCGATATTCACTCTTAAATCAAAAATATCAAAACGGTTGTAATGCCCCAGAATATCGTGCATTTGTTTGGGCTGAATACATTTCGCTAAATCAATATCGGCATAAATAATTCCTTCATCATCAATTAAAGGTTCTCCAATTACTGCTCCGTTTGGACCTATAAAACCAGAAAAAGCACTACTTTTTCTGTCTAATAATTCATCAACATTCGGAACATCGGCACGCAAAACATCTTTAATTTCCTTTGAAATTGTTGAACAAGAAACAATCGTAAACAATTTTCCTTCAAAAGAATGGGCTGCTGCTCTGATTTTTATTGCTTCTGCCATATCATAATCGGGTGGAGCAACCGGAAGCGAAATATAGTTAGCAATGTGAATCAATTCGCCTTGAGAAAGCAACGTAAACCGAGCCAAAGTATTGGTGTTTTCGCCACAAGCTAATGTACCTATTGGACCAACTTCGGTATCGTAAACTTTTAAAGACGAACCGTCTCCCGAAGTCCACGTGAGCTTTTCAGCCCAAGTAGGAACTAACTTTCTATGTTTACCGATTACATTTCCGTTATTGTCAATGATAAGGTTGGTATTGTAAATCTCTCCGTAGCTTTGCCCTCTTTCGTTGATTCCGATAACAATATACATATCGAAATCTTTTGCTGCTTTATAAAGTTTTTGCATTACAGCATCATCTGTTGCTACCGAATTTTTATACAATTCCTCATACCACTTACTGCCTTGAACGGGAGTCATAATCCAGTTCCAATACGGATATCCAGCGATAAATACTTCCGGAAAAGCAATAAGTTTTGCACCGTTTTGTGCTGCCTCTTTTATAAACGAAACAGCCTTGTCAATCGTTTTTTCTACATTTAGGAAAATGGGAGCGGTTTGTACGGTTGCTGCTTTAAATTTTTTGAACGTTATCATTTTTTGTTTTTTTTATTTCGATCTAACTCTGTCGGAGTTATTAATATCGAATTATAGTATAAATTTATTTATTCTTTCTTTCATTTCTTCGCCAAAAGCTTCGGCTTTAATCGTTTTTCTGTCTTCGGCAATGGCAACATTAACTAATGTTACTTCACCTTCTAAACAAGTATTTCCACTTTCGTCTTCAAATCGGAAACCACAAATCATAGACGAGGATTTTAGTTCTTTTACCCACATTTTTTTGTTTAGCGTTTCTCCCAAACGAGCTGCTTTTTTGAATTGGACTTTTAAATCTACTGTTGGGATTCCGTTAGTTTCGTGCATTTTCGAAAAAGGTCTGTCTAAGGCTTCTTCGAACCAATCTTCAACCAAGCCGTTCAGCATTTCTAAAAATCTCGGGTAAAAAACAATTCCTGCATAATCTATATGCTGAAAACGTATTTTTTCTTGTTTTATAAAGTAGTTCATTGTTTAATTGTCTTTTAAATTTATATCGAAGTTTTAAAGTTGGTCTATTTTATTACAAATAGAATGAATATGGTCTAATCCATACAACAATGCGGCTTCATCAATTGTCATCCATTGAAATAATTGTAAAATGAGTGCATAATGTTGTCTGACATAAACAGTATCTTTTACAGATGTGCCTAATTTAAAACAGATAGGTTCGTGATGAGCAATTCTGTTTCGCAATTCATTTATTTTTGCTAATTGATTAAAAATGTAGGTGTGATTATATTGAATAGCAACGGTACTGGTCGGTTTTGCAGGGAAAATTTTTAAAAGTGTTTTTCCTGTTGCCCGATATTGTTGAGAGGCAAACATATATCTCCAAAATCCAAAACCTAATTCTGCTACTAATTTGTTATGAGAATAATTATTTTTGAGCTTACGAACAGCATCGTTAATAGTATTAGCAGTCGTTCTACAGTTGTAATTGTCAAAAACACCACCTGTATCAGCTCCGTTTCTCAACCAGTCATTACCCAAAGACAAACAATGTGTGTTAATTATATTTCTTAAAGCTACCTCAAAACAACTAACCACAGTTAATAATTCTTGTGATAATCTTAAATTCAGTCTGTAAAGTGTCATCGCTTTTTTAGTATTACCATTACAGGCATTGAGATAACGGCTCATACGGGCAGGAGAAATTATATGTTCAAATTCAGAATATATCATTTATGTTGTGTATTTATTTTTTTGTATTATCTTTGCCTTATCTTATTCCCGTTAGCCTCTGAAGTAATTCAAGCTATCGGGTTTTGTTTTTATTTCAAATTACTCTTAATTTTTTCAAAGGTTAATAAATCTCGGGTAAAATACAATTCCCGCATAGTCTATATGCTGAAAACGTATTTTTTCTTCTTTTATAAAATAGTTCATTTATTTTAGTTTAAATCGTTGAATCTTTC
>CAYPCZ010000107.1:0-6433 GCA_964409345.1 uncultured Flavobacterium sp.
GCGTTGGCTTGAGCGGCTTGGCAATGTGTGTGGCTGTGAAGGGTTGGCATAAGTCAAACACTTTTTATTCTTCATTATCTTCTTCGGTTAATCCCCCATCAGGCAATTCCAAAGCCTTTACGGATTGCACAGCATTTCCGGCTATACCTTTGATTGAGCCGTACATGTCAATGGTATTGGTGATCACTTTGTCTATTTGTTTTTCACGTTCCTTCCAAATTCGTTGCATAGACCGTTTTTCGCTGTCCAAGGCAGCTTTCATAGATGAAAACCCTTCCACAATTGCTTCTACTTGCATACGAAAAGTAGTACTTGTCAGGAAGTCATAAAGCATGTGCATTTTATCGCCTTTGTTTTCCTGCGAGGTGATGGCTGTACTCAATTGGATGACAGATTCACGCAATACAGCACAAAGCCCTTTAAATTCCTCATAACTGCAAACCCATACACCATCCATAATGCCCAAACGGTCAAAACCAGCAGGCATAGCTTCAGTAACTAATACGCCAACATCTGCTCCTTTTTCTCGCATATCAGCTTTAAATTTCTCAATCCAACCGCTTTGAAAATCCTTTGTTCTTTTGCTCTCATAATAGATTTTCCCACAGTTCTGACGTGTCCGAGTATTCACGATATGAATACAGTCTCCCCCTCTCGCACCTTTTTTTATTTCTTCGATTGTGTCTAACGGAAATTGTGCCATCAACCATTCTTCAATAGCAAGTTCCTGAACTTCTCCTTGCAATTGCATGGAGCCTTGTTCCTGCTTCCGTTTCATTTCTTCTGTAAGTTTCTTCTGATCTTCCAGTTGCTTTTGAAGCTCTTTAAATTTCAATTCATTCTTATCTTCCTCCGCCTTTCTTATCTTTTCTTTTTCCTGACCCAGTAATTCATTCAGCTTTTTTTGCGCTTCTGCCTCTATTGATTCTTTCAGTTCAGACTTTTCCCTTTTCAAAGTTTCAATTTCGGCTTTTGTGCGGTTGAGTTCTTTGATTTGTTCTGATTTCTCATTGAGTTCTTTTTGTAGAGCCTGAAATTGCTCTGATTGTTCTTCGGTTAACTTCGATTTTAGTTTTACTTCAATGGCTTTCCGTTCTTCTTTCAATTGTGCTTCAAGTTTTTCCTGAAACAGTTCATTTTCTTGTTTCTTTTTCAACTCAAAAGCCTCTTTTTCATTTTTGAGCTTTTCTTCCTGCTCTGCAACTTTCTTTTGTTCATCAGCCAGTTGAGACTGGTACTTCTGTTTGATTTCCTCTTCTAGTTGATGTGCAAGAATATCTTGAACGTCAATAGAAGTACCACAGTTGGGACATTTTATTTGGGTTTCGTTTTTCATTTTATTGAATTCTTTGTTGAGTAAAATTGGGGGGATAAATGTTTTGATGAGCATATTTCCCCTTGGAATCTGATGCTAGATATTCATCAAAAATATACTGCGGCACATCATAGTATTCATAGATGTTTCCATTTTTGAATTCTATTCTTAAAATAGATTGATCCAGATCATATCCAGCAGCGGCATGATTAGCAGAACTTACGGGTATCATTTCCATATTATTTCTTTTTGATTATTGGTTTTTGCTCTCTTATTGATTTGACAACCTCTTTATATGCATTATCATTTGATTCAAATTTATTAAGCCATGCCTCAACTAGTTTTGGGTCATTGCTTGAAGGCCTTGGCTCAACAAGTTCAATCCTAACTCTTGAAGGAATATTAATTGCTTCACCAACTATTATTGCTTCACCAATTCTAAGGGAGGGCAATAACTCTATCAAACTAGTCATATTGTTAGGGGCTGCGGATTGTACAGTATTTTTATCTCCACTATTAGTTAGCCTTAAAGCGATGAATGTTCCAACTTGTGCTAATATTGTTTCGGAAATTTCCGAAGGACGTTGTGTTACTACCATCGCACCTACACCAAATTTTCTACCTTCTTTGAATATTTTCTCAACGGCTTTACGGGCATAACCATAAATATGGTTGCTCCGCTCGGACTTTGGTAAATAAGAATGAGCTTCTTCATATACCAGCAAGACAGGTCTATTTCTACCAGTATAAGATTCAAACCTACCCCAATACATGGAATCATAAATTAGTCTGGTTATTAATCCAACAGATATGTCAATTAATTCAAACGGAACTCCGCTCAAATCAAGAATGGTTAAACGATCTAAATGGTCAATCCAGCTTCTAAACAAATGGTCAATATCGTTTGGGCTTTCAGCATCAAAATAGTCTGTTGGGTCAAACATGAATTTGTATCGGCTATCCTTCAATCTTGAAAGGATTTTAGCTTCATAGGAATACATTGTTTCATCCTTACTTTTAAACGGTGCTTGACCACCTGGTCCATATTGTTTAAAAGTTGCTGGTATAAGTTTTTTTGGATTTCCTTCGTTGATTAATTCTTCAGTTGCCCTTGTTTGGTCCTCTTTTTTTGCAACCGAATAGGATGCAGTAACCTCTCTATTAAAGTCATGCCAAAGCTGCTTTATATCAAATGGAATTGGCGAATCGGCAGTAATGTAATTTTCATCAACTGAGCCAGCTTTAAGTTTGGTGGCGTTTGATTTTTTAAGCTCTATAATTTTTTCCCTTAATCTTTTATCCGCTGGTTGTTCTTGTCCCTCTGGCCGACCGACTAAGAAAAAAGAGAGTTCATCAAAAGTCATTGTCCAAAAAGGAATGGATAAAGGATTTTCTTTACTGTTAATTTTAAATACACTTGAACAGTCAGAAAACGCAGAAGAGTATTCCCCATGTGTGTCAACCAATACTATGCGAGAGCTATGATATTCAGCCAATATGCGCTTTATGATATTCGCTGTTGTATTTGACTTTCCACTACCTGTAGAACCAAGTATTGCTGAGTGTCGCAACACGAGATTGTGCGTATCAATGTACACAGGAAGGTTTTCAGATGATGCGTGCTTGCCAATTTCAATAAATCCATTGGCCTTCTCTCCATAAATTGATTTCAGGTCATTCTCTGTGACAATGTGAACTTGATCATTAATTGTTGGAAAGGTTCCGACACCTTTTTCAAATTTATCGTTGCCTAATTTCTCTCCAATTAACTGTACCTGTAGAAACCTTGATCCATAATTTGGCTCATATTCTGACAGTTCAATGGAGAGGGGTGAATTACTTACTGATGAAACGAGACCATAAAGAGTTAAGCTACCTATTGGAAATTTCACAAAAGTACCAATCTGCCCAATCTTGTAAAGTCTACCAGCAATTATAGGAGCAGCAGAGGGGATTTCTTTTGCAATCTCCACTTCTACGTTTCCGCTGTTTACATTTATAACTTTTCCTAAATATGTAATATTCTGTTTCACTTATTCTATTCTTTATCTTTCATGCCAGAACATAAAATGAGAAAATTAACTAACTGCTTAAAATCTCCAAGCGTCATCTTTTCTTTTTCTTTGTCCCAAAATTGTGTTAATATTTCTCCATCCTTATTTAATTTCCAGTTTGCAGAAATACCTGATATTGATGCTTTCGAAGGTCCTAACATTGAAAAATTAGGGGAATTTTTCCCTTCAGAAACTAACTTATCAATGGGAGTATCTTCAAAAAACAAACCTATAACATGAAGGCGGCTATTCTGATTTAAACCATTAAATATAACTTCATTAATATGGTCATCTGAAAATGAATAGCCACTTATTAGGAAAATTCCCTCTCCAGCTAATAAAAACTCTTTTAACCTATCAAAATAACTTGTGAAAGGTTGTTTTCTTGAGGATTCATATTTGTCCTTTGATGGGTAAATCACTAATTCCGATTCGGGAAACTTCTCTTTAGCTCCTGCACCAAGTCTTATTACACGATCAGAATTTCCATTCGCACCCTTTTTCCAAAACCAACCAAGAGATCCGTGAAGTTTCCAAAGACGAATCCATGAAATAGGAGGTCTATCATAATTAGAAGTGCCATCTAAAGTTTCATGTGCAAAAAAGGGTTCATGGGAACCTATGAATCCATCATAAAAGGGAATAAATAAATGTTCGAACGATTTTTCTACTATTAGATCGTAGTTCGTTGTAAATATCTCCTTTGGATAATCTCTTGATAACCAGTTAAGCCAACCAATAAATTTATGTGCAATTTTGATTTCAGCTTTATCTTCCTCCTCAGAAATGATTTTATAAATCTCGTTACAAATAGCCTTGTCGAGAGATTTTACATCTTCACCTGTTAGTGAATCATATGACTTATCTTTTTTATCGCCCGTGACTTGTCGAATAAGTCTAATATGGTTTAGTATTGCCTCAATGTGCTGTTCATTTTCATTGAGTTGACCTTTAACTTTTTCTAGTTTTGTTGAAAGCACATCACCTATATTTTTCTCAACTTGTTTTGTTAATCCAGATATATCTGAAATCCCCATTGATTTTGATGTTCCAGCACCAAATAAAAAACCGATTCTCTTAGAATAGGATAACTGATTTCGAATTTCAGTTAATTCTCGTAATGGGTCATGTTTAAAATTTTCCATTTTCTTATACTTTATTCAAACTCTATTTTTGGTAGCCCTTCCACAATCCCAACAGTCTGCACACTCACATTAATCACGCTCAACAGCAAATCCAAAATATATCTCGGATTACCAACTTCCTCCGCCCAATCATTAGGGTCATTTTTAATCCCACTATCTTTGTGGGTAGTTATGGCATAGCGTTCCATAATCCAATCAATAGCAGATTTTCCGTTTACTACATATTCATACGCCTTTGACGGAATGTTTGAAACAAGAATTTTGCTGTTGAATATGATGGTGTCCGTTCGCCCTTTTTTGAGGTAACGCATTTTTTCAACGGTAAAGAATCCGCTGCTTTCTCCCGTTACCTTCACACCTGCATATGGCGGAACACTTTCGTAGCTGATATGCAACTCTGCCAACGCTCGACCTGCTTTGCTGAACTTCCAAAAATTCCGAACATCTTCTACCAAAGGAATGCGGGGCAGCATTTTCTTCAAATCATTGGCAAAGGCTGTGCGATAATCGGGGCTGTGCAAAATGCCATAGACATAGTAGAAAATATCTTCTTTGCCTACGTTTTTACCATAGACTTTTTTGGCTCTTTCTAAAATAAAATCGGAAACTCCATCCCTGCGTATGTATTCACTGTCTCCTGCAGCATCAAAAAGACTTGGGCTGTTTTTTTGACGTTCTTCAAAAAAGTAGAGGGGGAAGCATTGCGTGCCTGCATCCAAAAAATTCAAGTCTACAATAGTGTTAGATACTATTACGGTATTCTCCTTAGTTCCACCTAAACCTGAAACACAAATGATAAGATTTTCTGTTTTTTTATCAGGGAACAACTTAGTGTTTTGGTAAAGCATTGCATTCAGTGCTTTATCAAAGTACAAGTGATTTTTGACGAAAGGCCGATGCGATCCAATAACAATGCTATCATTGTTGTATCTATGTTTACGGTTGGAACTTAAATCATTTTTTAAATTGCGATTCCAACTTATTTCGGTGGGATTAGCATCAATAAAATTGTCTATTATTATCTTTTTTCCGCCTTCAATTTCAGCATTATACTCAGCTAATTTTTGATTATAGAAATTAATTGTCCGTTTAACATTTTCAACCAAATAAGATTTTGAATAATTATATACCCATGCATCTCTTCCTGTAGCTAGTCCAAGGGAATAAGTGATAAAAAATGATTGACTTTTTGAATCAAATTTCTTTTCAGGAGCCATTGGAATGAACGTATCAAACGCATCATTCCGTTGGTTGAGCCAATCGCCTTCGGCATTGGGTTCAAGGGTCTTCCAAGTCATAGCAGCATTTGCTACCGTTTTGAATTTGGCAATTTTAGCTAATTTTTCTTCTCGGCTCAGGTAATCGCCAATGTCATGGTAATGAATGGTGGCTTTTTTGTTGGTTGCTTTTGGGTTTTTCACCAATAATGTGATGGCTATTGGTGTACGTGAACCTGAACCAAAAATTTTACCACCTTCTTTTCTACTCAATTCACCACTGGTGCGTTGGTTGCCCCGAAGATTAAATACCCAAATACTAGAAAATTCTCTTTCAATAACTTTTCTAAAACCATCCATTCCACTTCCATCAAGCCATCCACTATTGGAAACAAAAGAAATTATTCCCCCATTTTTAGGGTCTAACCTGTCAGTACTCCAACGGAAGGCTTTAATATATGAATCATAAATTGCATTTTTGTTGGTGGCATTTGTTTCAGCTACATACGTCTTTGCGATTCTACTATCAAGCCTAGAATAGCTTTGATTTTGAGCGTTATCGTTGGCAGATTTTTGACCTTTAGAATAAGGTGGATTACCGATAATTACACGCAAAGGAGCTTTCTTTTGCCGTGCGACCCTTGCTGAGTTTTGCGGAAACATTTCAGAGAAAAGTTTTTGGCTTTCGTCCGTTTCGCCCAA
>CAYPCZ010000108.1:0-6366 GCA_964409345.1 uncultured Flavobacterium sp.
GGGTATCATAGAATATCCAAAGTTGCGAGAAAGAGAAGAAGTATATCTGGATGAAGAGGATATAAACTATCTTAAAAAAACAATTAAAAATATTAAAACATTAGTAAATCAAACGAATTGCCCTCCCGTGCTTAATGCAAAAATTTGTAAATCATGTAGTTATTATGATTTTTGTTATGCGGGGGAGTAGAATAATGAAATAAATTTTTAAATATGAAAAAATACATTGTAAAAGGAGATTTATCAGGGATACAGAATTTTATTTTCGATGTAAAAAGTGATGGTGCGGCTAAAGAACTGAAGAAAAGGTCAATCTATATTACTGAGCTTACCAAAAAACTATTGAATGAGGATAAAGAGCGTTTCAATAATAACTTTAATGTTATTTACGACGGTGGTGGAAACTATTTTGTGGAATTTGATTCTGATGAAGATGTAGAAAAAATCAATGATTATTTTCAAGTAAAAAGCACAAACTATATACAAGACGATATACTTCCATTTTTTGCTGTTGCGCTTTATGAAAATAGCTTTTCTCAAGCGATGCGAGATGTGAATATCGAAATGCTAAAAGTAAAGCAAAGAAGGAAAATCCCACTAATTCCTTATCAATATCAGGAAAAGAAAGTGGATGAAATCAAGAAAGGTAATGGAATAAATTATCACTTTCCAAAAAATAGTGAAGGTGTGCCTTTAGATTTTGATAAAATGGCTGAGAGGGGACTTGGCGATAATAAACTTGCTGCCTTAAAAATCGATGTAGATCATTTAGGAATGGTTTTTAGAAATAGAGAAAAAGAGGAATATAAAACACTTTCAAGTAGTCTAACAAGATTTTTTGATGAGGATTTATTGGGGTTGATTAAGTCTAATGATTATTCAGATCAAGTATATGTAGTTTTTTCGGGAGGGGATGATTGTTTCTTAATCGGTTGTTGGCACACGATGATTCATTTAGCGGTAAAAATTCGAGATGCGTTTTCAGAGTTAAATTCTGAATTGAAGTCTCAAGTAAATAGTTTGAAGAGTGAGATTACACTCTCTGCTGGATTAACCATTTTTCCTCCAAAATATCCTATCAAGCAAATTGCCGAAGAGGCAGAGAGTTTTTTAAATAAAGCAAAGCGTGAGGGAAGGAATAAAATAACCCTATTTGGATATGCTTTAAGTTGGGATGATTATAGAAGTGTACTTGAACTTAGTGATCAATTATTTAATTTAGTTAAAAAAGGAGAGTCAAAAAATTTGATTCACAGAGTAAGGTCATCTGAACTAGGCTATTTATCCATTCAAAATAGAATTAAAAATAGAGGATTATTGGATTTGCCAAAAGTTTGGAAATTAAAATATTATTTACGCAATGTGAAGAAGGATAATCTGCCAGAAGTTGAGAAACTGTTTGATGATTATTCGGAAAGTTTAATCGATGACTTTATGGCCAAGGAAGTTAAAACTAATCCAATAAAATATCCTATAGCTGCAAGATTAACGGAATTATTACTAAAAAATAAAAATTATGAATAGATCACACAAACACAGAAAACAAAGAGAAAGGAAAGAACCAACTTCCTTTTTAGATTTAGGTCAGGAGTTGCACAAAAAGTATTTCGGTGAAACAAATGTCCTATCGTCATTTTCAGATGCTTCAAAAGCAGACGAACTGATTAATAAAATAGAAAAATTAGTGTCTGATGAAGCAGAATATTTATCTGCTTCTCAATTGAGAAATGTTTATGATAAAATTATTAGTGCTAATGACCTGATGGCACTCAAGATGATTCGCCCTCAATTGGCTTATATGGCCGGTAGAGTAACAGGTAAAGATGCATTTAAGATAAAATCATTTCTCTCATTCATAGATTATTTGATCAAAGAAACGACAGAGGAAAATTTAGATACTTTTAAAAAGTTTATGGAAATGATTGTTGCATATCATAAATATCATAGTAAAACCAAATAAATTATTGAAATATGAAACTAATAAATACAAAAAAAATAATAGGAACTATTGAAGTTAAAACAGGATTGCACATTGGAGGTGCGAAAAACACTTTAGATATTGGAGGTTTAGATTCTCCAGTAATTAAAACACCAACTGGTGTGCCTTATATTCCTGGGAGCAGTTTAAAAGGGAAAATCCGCTCACTTCTTGCACTGAAAGAAGGATCTCTTGATTTTAAAGATGAATCAACAGTCATGCATAAAATGTTTGGCTATGTGGGTAATAAAGAGCAAGATGCTAAGTTGGCAAGAGTAATCTTTAGAGATGCATATTTAGATAATGAGGAATTTGATAAAATGTTTTCAGACGCTGTGTTAGAAACACCTTATACAGAGGCGAAATATGAAAACACTATTGAACGTGCAACTGGAAAAACAATTCGTGGAGGTCTAAGACAAATTGAGAGAGTCCCAGTGGGTGCAAAATTTAATTTTGAAATTATTATCAATCAATTTGAAGGGGATGATTTAGTGGAAATGGAAAGAAAATTAAAAGAGGGAATTGAATTGTTAGAAAATAATTATTTAGGAGGTAGCGGAACCAGAGGCTACGGAAAAGTAAAATTTATTTACAATGAATAATATGAAAGCATACTGTTATGTATTGGAAAGTCCACCGGGTGCAAGATATCATTTTGGAGAAGTTACCAGAGATAGCAGCCTTTCTTCCAGCTCTATACATCCGCATTCGGATACATTGTTTGGTGCCATCATTCACAATGCTTTCAATAAAAATAAAGAGAAAGCACAACAATTATTGAATAGTTTTGAAAATGATGAAATAATCATTTCTTCTGCATTTTTTTATATAGAAAATGAAGATAAAAGAATTCATTTTTTACCAAAACCAATAGAATTTGATTTTGCTATTTATGATACAGCTTCTGTCGATCCAAAAAAAGTGAGACAAGTAAAAATGCTATCATGGGAATTGGTTAAAGCAGGATTTGGTCCTGATAAATGGTTTGATGAAAATTATTGTCTAGCCCTACAAGATGGTGAATTTATTTGTTTGAAATCTGAAGGAAAAGGTTTTGAAACAGCAGAGTTATATAGTAAACAAATAACACCGAAAAATCCAATTCTCTATACATCTGATAAAAAAGATGAAGAAAAGGATGACGAACGGAAAATATATTACCAAACCGATGTTTTTCTCTCCTATCAACGAGAAATAAAAATTGGATATTACTTTTTATTAAAACATTCAGAATCACTTTCTGAGCAATTACTTCATTTCTTGGATGAATGCGTACAATTAATCGTTGATTTTGGATTAGGCGGGGATAGAAGTACAGGAGGTGGTGCAATAAATAAAATTGAAAAGATGCCTTTTGAATGGGATGAAGAAAATAATAATGCCTTTGTCAATCTGTCCTTGTTTTTACCCAAAGACGAAAATTATAGAAAAGGAAACTACAAAGTGATTAAAAGAGGAGGATTGGGAACAAAAACCGAGCATCGTTTAAAATTAATCCAATGTATAGCAGAAGGAGGAGTATTTCCCGAAAAGTTAAATGGACAAATTGTGGAGATAGGTAAAGAAAAACTGAAAAACGGTCAACCATATTGGTTGCCAATGAAACTTGAAAATCTTGATATATGAATCAATTTAAAATAAAGGCAACAGTCATAACTCCTATTTCTATAGGAAATGGAAGTGAACTTTCTCCATATAAAGATTATTTCATCGATAATGACAAAGTACATTATATTGACGAAAATAAGCTCAGTCAATTACTAGCAAAAGATCCCGCTTTAATGGATGCCTATGTTGAAGGAGTTGCCAATATGGATGGGAATAGAAGTAATTTTGATTTAAAAGGCTTTGTCCAAAATCATCTGTCTATAAATCCTTTAGATATAGTTAGAAATAGCATAGAATTTCGAGGGAATTCTAATGCTAAATTACCAATAAATGAAGCTATGAAAACACCAACAGGTAAGCCGTATATTCCTGGAAGTAGTTTGAAAGGAGCTATCAAAACAGCGTTGGTTTATACAGATTTAGAAAAAACTGATTTTGGAAATAAATGGAAAGAGGATTTTTTTCGACAGCTTAATCATGTACATTTTAATAGAGGCCTAAAAGAGAACCATTTATTAAAAAGTCTTAAATCACAAATTGATGAGCTGGAAAGAAAATTAAAAGATAAAGTTGAAATACAAAACAAACAGACCAATCTTATTGAACGAATCACAGTTTCCGATAGTACAACTTTAGAACACGATAATTTATCGGTTATCGACTTAGAAAGAACAAAAATACCCATAAGACGTGAAGCACTGAAAGCAGGTTCTAATTTTCAATTTGAAATAAATTCTCCTATTGATGATTGGGGTTTATTCCAAGAAAAGCTAAATCGTTTTGCATCAAATAATCTTAGATATTATGATGATGCAGATAAATCGAAAGAGAAATTGTATAATCTAATAGAGAACGTTTTTGACAACCAAACTGATGAAGCTTATCTTGCTATAGGATTTGGAAAAGGAGTTTATTTAAATTCCATATTGCTGAGTTTGAAAGACTTTGCGTATGACAATGAAAAAGAAAATTTATTTGAAAACTATCTAAGCGTTCTATTTCCTAAAAGTAGAAATTTAGATATTGATTCATTTCCAATTACAGAGTTTAGAACTTTCAATAAAAATCAAGCTCTGGGTTGGATTAAATTAGAAAAAACAGATTAAAAGATGGCTAGAAAAGTATTAATTAGTTTCTTAGGGGTTAGTAATTACATAGATTGTATTTATACATTCGATGGCAAAGAAAGCGGAGTTGTTTTTTATGTACAGAACTCTATTGTTGAATTACTTGCCTCTGATTTTGATAAGTTTTTTATTTTTTGCACAGAAAAAGCTTATGAAACTCATTTTCAAAAATTACAAAAAGAAAGTAAAAAGAAATTGGAAGCTGTAAAAATTCCACAAGGATTGAATGAAGATGAGATATGGCAAATTTTTGAAATAGTTTATGAAAAGCTAAATGACGGAGATGAAGTGATTTACGACATCACACATAGCTTTAGATCTTTACCAATGCTGGGAATTACTTTGCTTCAATATTCTAAGTTTTTGAAAAATATAAAAGTATTAGGAATTTATTACGGTGCTTTTGAAAACTTGGGTTCACCTAAAGATATTCAAAAAAGATATCCCTTACCCAATCAAAGAAAAGTTCCCATATTAAATCTGACTCCCTTCTCTTTATTACAAGATTGGACTTCAGCTGCTAATAATTTTATTACATTAGGAAATGCGAAAATGATAAGGGATTTAACTAATCAGAGTCTTACACCTATTTTGTCTAAATCAAAAGGAAAAGATAAGGACGCATCAATTCTAAGAAGTCTTTCTATTCAACTGGAGAATTTTTCAAAAGAACATAGAACAAACAGAGGGAAAATTATTTTAGAAGCTAAATCAGCAATTAAGGCAAAAGGAATTATTGATGAAATTGAAAACTATTCTTTAATCCCTCCTTTTAAACCTATAGTAAATCATATTAAAAGTACATTAGGAAATTATAGTGAAAATAGTGTGGAAAACTTACTTAGAGGTGTAGAATGGTGTATTGATAAACAATTAGTTCAAGAAGGATTAACACAATTACAAGAAGGAATTGTTACCATTCTTTGTGAGAAAATTAACGTTAGAATTGATGCGATAAAATTGAGAGAATTGATAAGCTCTTACTTAACAGTTAGATTTAGATTGGAGTCAGAAAAATGGAGTGGAGAATTAGGCAAAATAGAGAATTTACAATTTGTTGAACAACTTGATAAAATTGATTATATAGAAGAAATAGCAGGGTGTTATGATGCCATAACAAAAAAAAGAAATGATATTAACCATGGAGGGTTTGTTTACAATACTTCATATGAAGACTTCTCAAAATCATTAGTAGAGAACTATAATAAGGTAAAAAAATATTTTAATTAAAATGCTCATTAACCTATCCAATCATCCGTTATCAACCTGGTCTAACAAGCAGAGAAATGCTGCCATTGCACAATTTGGCGAATTGGTAGATTACCCTTTCCCATATGTAAATCCGGAAAGCTCAATTGAGAAGATTCAAATTTTAGCTCATCAGACTTTTGATGAAATAATCCTAAAGTATGGGAAAGACAATATCCAAATTCACTTAATGGGCGAACTTTCGCTTGTTTATCAACTCACAAGATTATTTAAAGCTAATAATATACGTTGTTATGTTTCTACTACAGATAGAATTGTAGAAGAATTGGGAAATGGACAAAAGAACATCCAATTTCAGTTTGTTAAGTTTCGACCATACTATTAAATATGAAAAAATCCTACTACCTCTTCAATCCCGGACGCCTCAGCAGAAAAGACAAC
>CAYPCZ010000109.1:0-6331 GCA_964409345.1 uncultured Flavobacterium sp.
CTCCTAATTTACTCATATTACTTTTTTGAATTTCGTCAAAAACTTCTTCAATTTTATGTTGCAAACCGTGCTCAAGAATGGTTCCACACAAAATATACAGCATATCACCAAGAGCATCTGCTACTTCGATTAAGTCATTATTTTGAACTGCTTCGAGATATTCTTCGTTTTCTTCTTTCATCAAATTAAAGCGCAATTCATTCTTGGTTTTTCCTAAATCTGCTTTTGGAGTTTGTCCCACTCCCAATCCATAAGTCGTGTGAAACAATTCTACTGCTTTGAGTTGTTTTTTCATCCTACTCTTTTTTATTTTGAATAAGCCGCCAAAGGTAAGCTATTTCTAAATTCCATAAATTCAAAATAAAGAAAGCTTCGATTAAGATTTTATAGAGGGGGTTTTTATTCCCTGTTTAGATAAACCCAACCTGTTTTTGATGCTCCGTTTTTAAAAATCAACACATAATAATAGGTTCCGCTTGGAAGTTCTGTTCCGTTATCAGCCTGTCCTTTCCATTGATTGGTATAATTCGATTGAGCATATACGATTTTTCCGTATCGGTTAAAAATTTCTACTTTATTGATTGTTCCAAACCCAGACAAGTCAAATTCATCGTTCAAAAAATCTCCGTTTGGAGAAATTCCTTTGGGAATCATACACGGAATGGTTTCAATACTAATTGAAAATTCTTTCGAACAATCACCAAACGCAACAATTACAGAATAAATACCTGTTGTATCAATTTCAATAACAGGAGTAATTTCACCTGTATTCCATAAATATTGGTAATTTTCTTCCTGTGTTTCTACTTGTAGTAAAAAACGGTTTTCATTTTCGCATACCGCAACAAGATTGATAGATAGTTCAGATAGTACGTTAATAATTACTTCTAAAGAATCGGAAACGCAACCACTCATCAGATGCCTTACCGTAACGTAATAAATTCCGCTTGAGAGATTATTGAATATTGTGAGGTCATAATAATCAACTCCGTTGATGCTATATTCATAATTCGGAGTAAACTCGTCGCCTACATCCACAGGGCTTGTAATAGTAATACTTCCGAAAGGGTTATCACAATCGGGCTGAACTACCGTTACTGTTGGAGTATCAGGGATTGCGGGCGGAAAATTAATATTCACCTCTAATGACTCTGATGGGCAACCCGCTCCGAAAAGTTGTGCCGTAACCTGATAAGTACCAGGAGAAAGGTTTTCAAAAAAAGGACTATACTGATAATCTTCTCCGTTTAGGCTATAAGTATAAGGAGGATAATCCATAAACGGACTTGTAACTTCAATACTTCCGAAAGGTTTATCGCAAGTGGGTTGGTTTATGATTACTGTCGGAATATCAGGAATATCCAAAGCAAAAACACTCACCTCAAATGGATCTGAAACACAGTTTGCACTTTCATTATATCTGAAAGTAAGCGCATACATATCTGGAGAGAGATTGTCAAAAACAGGACTGCTCTGATAGTTTTCTCCGTCTATACTATACTGAAACATATCTCCTAACGGAAAAGTTACTGTAATCGTTCCAAACTGACCCGTTTCGGGAATATCAGAACAATCGGGCTGGGCAACATCTGCTATAGGAACAGTACTCTGCTCAATATTACTAAATTCTAAAGGCTCGGAAATGCAACTTCCAAGTCTTACCGTAAGCTGAAATGTGCCGAAAACCCAAGCATTCGCAAACACAGGCGAGCTCTGATAATTTACTCCGTCAATGCTGTACTCATATTCATCTCCCAACGGATAGGTTACGACGAGTGTCCCCATATCTTCGGGAATAAGACTGCAAATTATCGGGACAAGAGTTGCTTCGGGAGTAGGTGGGGTTTCACAATTATCTTCGTATAATCTCACCAAACTTCTTTGAGATTGACCATTATAATATGCGAAATGTCCTCCAGCTAAAATTTTTCCGTCAGGTTGTAAAATAATCGAGATAACACTACCATTAAATCCTGTTCCCGTTTCAAATGAAGTATCTAAGCTTCCGTCTGAATTCAGACGTGAAATACGTCCTTGAGTTTGTGTACCATATTTTGTAAAAGTTCCTCCAACCAAAATTTTCCCGTCAGGCTGTAAAGCCATTGTGTGAATAACACCATTAGCATTATTGGTATAAAATCCTGCTCCGGAATCGAAAGAAGTATCAACACTCCCGTCCATATTCAAACGGACAATACTTTTTGGGGTTTGGCCATTGTATTCTGTAAAACTCCCTCCAACCAAAATTTTCCCGTCAGGTTGAAAGACAATTTCTCCAACACTATGAGTCCATTCAGAAATATTAAATCCCGCACCTATGTTAAAAGAAGTATCTATACTTCCGTCTGTATTCAGGCGTACAATGCTGTTTTGGGTTTGCCCGTTATATGAAGTAAAATGTCCTCCAACTAAGATTTTTCCGTCAGGCTGTAAGATAATTGACCAAATCTCATTATTAAACCCTGTACCGATGTTAAAAGAAGTATCTATGCTTCCGTCTGTGTTCAGACGAACCATTCGGTTTTGAGTTTCACCGTTGTGTTGTGTAAAACTTCCTCCAACCAAAATTTTTCCGTCAGGTTGCAAGGTAATTTCGTGAACCCAAGAATCATTAAAACCCATCCCAACATTAAATGAAGTGTCTAAACTTCCATCTGAATTCAGACGTGCTATTCTGTTTTGAGTTTGTCCATTATACGATGTAAAAGCTCCCCCTGTCAGAATTTTTCCGTCGGGTTGTTGAGTAATCGCTATAACATAGCTATTAAATCCAGCTCCGATTTCAAATGAAGTATCTAAACTTCCGTCTGAATTCAAACGAGAAATGCGGTTTTGAGTTTGTCCGTTATATACTGTATAATAACCGCCAACCAAAACTTTCTCATCACTCTGTAAGGCAACTGAACGAACACTTAATTCATTAGTAAACCCTGTTCCGATATCAAAAGTTGGGTCAATCTGTATTGTGGTTTGTGCTTCTACTTTTCCACATACTAAAGTCAAAGCAAAAAAGCAAAGCAAATAAATATAGATTTCCCTCATAATCACTAAACTACAACTATATTGAGGATGTAAAAATAGTAGAAAGATTGCGCTTAAAAAACAAAAAGCAAAAGTTTTTCAACTTTTGCTTTGACTATACTGTGTTTTTTATTTTGTTTTTTATCTTCCCGAAAGGTATTTTCTCTCTACCCAAAAAGTTCCAAAGGGAATTATCGAGGCGAATAAAATCAGGAAAAAATCTTTTCCGCTCCATTTCATCGGAGCTTTCAGCATAATAGCCAGAAGAATATATCCAATAAATAAAATACCGTGAGCCATCCCGATAGGGAATAACAGCGTTTGATATAAATCTGTAAAATTAGGTTTTATAAAAAGCATATTGGCTAAAATGGCCAAATAAGAAGTTCCTTCTAGAAAAGCAACTATTTTAAAAAGTTTGAGCATATTATAGTATTAAGATTTAGTATTAAGATTTTAGTATTAAGTATTAAGACTTTTTAAATTCCAAAGCAGGTAATAATTTTGATGAAACTTCTCCGAATCCGATTCTCAAGTCATTTTGTTTACAGAAACCTCTCATAATTACGGTATCGTTATCTGCAATAAATTTTCTTTCTGTTCCGTCTTGTAAGGTTATCGGATTTTTTCCTCCCCAAGTAAGCTCTAGCATCGAACCAAAACTCTCTGGAGTTGGTCCGGAAATAGTTCCTGAACCCATCATGTCTCCTGCATTGACCTGGCATCCGTTTATGGTGTGATGCGCCAATTGCTGGCTCATCGTCCAATACATATATTTAAAGTTTGATTTAGAAATTGAGGTTTCTTTTCCATTCTCGGGCTTAATCAAAACTTCCAAATTAATATCAAATGCACGATCTCCGGTTTGTTGAAGGTAAGGCAGCGGCGAAGGTTCTTGCTTGGGGCTCGGGCATCGGAAAGGTTCCAACGCATCAAGGGTAACAATCCACGGTGAAATCGATGAAGCAAAGCTTTTAGCTAAAAACGGTCCCAAAGGCACGTATTCCCATTTCTGAATGTCTCGTGCACTCCAATCGTTAAACAATACCATTCCAAAGATATGGTCTTCTGCTTGATCCACCGGAATATATTCTCCCATTTTGTTAGCATCGGTGGTGATAAAAGCCATCTCAAGCTCAAAATCAATTAGCTTCGAAGGACCAAAAACAGGTTGGGTTTCTCCATTAGGAAGGGTTTGCCCAAGTGGTCTTCTCACAGGAATTCCTGACGGAACTATTGTTGAGCTTCTACCGTGATAACCAACCGGAATATGAAGCCAGTTCGGAAGCAATGCGTTATTCGGGTCACGGAACATCATCCCTACGTTGGTAGCATGTTCTTTACTGGAGTAAAAATCCGTATAATCGCCTATGTGTACTGGCAATTGCATTTCGACTTGGTCAACCGAAAAGATGATTTGCGATTTATCTTTATCGTTATCTCTTAATTTTGGATTATTTGCATCAAAAACATCTGCAATTCGGTTTCGAACTTCTCTCCAGGTTTTACGTCCTGACGAAATAAAAGCATTTAAAGTATCTTGAAGGAAAATATCATCCGTAAGTTCGATTCCTTCAAAATATCCCAACTGATACAACGCATTCATATCAATAACCGAATCTCCAATTCGAGTTCCTATAGTTACAATATCATCCTTGGTTAAAAATACTCCGAAAGGGATGTTTTGAATCGGAAAGTCATTATTTTTATCTACTTCTATCCAAGATTTTCTACTCGGGTCATTGGCTGTAATAGGCATCTTATTTTGTTTAAGGTTTTTAATTTATTTTAATAAAATTATATTCTAGCCTCAACTATTTTTCGTTAAAGCAAATAGCTTCAAATATATTGTTTATTGCTAATTTCTCAAAGTAATTTCGTAATTTTGAATTCATTTTAACGAAAATTTACATCATGCAAAGAGATCACGAAATTTTTGACTTGATTCTGGAAGAACAAGATCGTCAGACTGAAGGCTTAGAACTGATTGCTTCAGAGAACTATGTAAGCGAGCAGGTATTAGAAGCAGCAGGCTCAATACTCACTAACAAATATGCTGAAGGGTATCCGGGAAGACGCTATTACGGAGGATGCGAGGTAGTAGATGTAGTCGAGCAACTTGCTATTGACAGAGCTAAAGCTCTTTTTGGAGCAGAATATGTAAACGTTCAGCCCCATTCTGGCTCGCAAGCTAACACAGCTGTTTATGCGGCTTGCCTAAAACCTGGAGATAAAATTTTAGGTTTTGACCTATCTCACGGAGGACACCTGACACACGGTTCACCAGTGAACTTTTCAGGGAAACTATACAACCCTGTTTTTTATGGGGTAGATCAGGAAACTGGACTAATCAACTACGATAAAATTCAAGAAATTGCAGAAAGAGAAAAGCCACAGATGATTATAGCCGGAGCTTCTGCTTATTCTCGCGATATGGATTTCAAACGTTTCAGAGAGATTGCAGACAGCGTTGGAGCACTTCTTTTCGGAGATATTTCTCACCCTGCAGGGCTTATCGCTAAAGGACTTTTGAACGACCCAATTCCGTATTGCCATATCGTAACCTCTACTACGCACAAAACCTTGAGAGGACCAAGAGGAGGAATCATTATGATGGGGAAAGATTTCGAGAATCCATTCGGACTCAAAACTCCAAAAGGAGAGGTTAGAATGATGTCAGCTTTGCTTGACAGTGCTGTTTTTCCTGGAAATCAAGGAGGACCACTGATGCATATTATCGGAGCGAAGGCTGTAGCTTTTGGAGAAGCACTTTCTGATGAATATTTCAGATATATTATGCAAGTTCAGAAAAATGCAAGAGCAATGGCCAAAGCTTTTGTAGATAAAGATTACCACATTATTTCAGGCGGAACCGACAATCACATGATGCTTATCGATCTTCGCAACAAAGGAATTTCAGGAAAAGATGCTGAAAAAGCTCTTGGAAAAGCTGAAATTACCGTAAACAAAAACATGGTTCCGTTTGACGATAAATCTCCGTTTGTAACTTCAGGAATCCGTATCGGAACACCTGCTATCACGACCAGAGGTCTTGTGGAATCAGATATGAAAACTATCGTTGAGCTGATTGACCAAGTTATTCAAAACAAAGATAACGACCAGAGATTAGAAGAAATTGCAGAGCAAGTAAACAAAATGATGAGCGAAAGACCTATTTTTACTTTCTAACGCTCAAGAATTTTTTCCACAAAAAAAAGCTACCCGATTAAGGTAGCTTTTTTTTGTTTGAGCCTCCAGAGGGATTCGAACCCACGACCCCGAGATTACAAATCACGTGCTCTGGCCAACT
>CAYPCZ010000110.1:0-5885 GCA_964409345.1 uncultured Flavobacterium sp.
ACTTTTTGAATTTCTTCTAACGCTTTCAGTAAAGAATCGTAGTGTCTGGTATTAGTCACTATGGTTTGGTTATTGCGTAAAGCTCCAGTATTTACAAAAGATAAAAGTGCATTCTTGAGTTCTTCGATTCCTATTTTTTGCTTGGCTGAAATAGGTAAAAGATTTGAGATTTGAGATTTGAGATTCGAGATGTAATTTTCATCTACCAAATCCATTTTATTTAAAACAACTACTACAGGCTTTTGCGGATATTTTGTTTTTAATTCCTCAATTTGAGGAATCAGACTTTCGACTTTTGACTTTTGACTTTCGACTAATAAAAGAACAACCTGTGCTTGTCCGATTTTCTCAAAGGTTTTCTGAATTCCGATGCTTTCTACCACATCTTTTGTATCTCTGATTCCGGCCGTATCTATAAATCGGAAACCAATTCCGTCAATTACCAATTCGTCTTCGATAGTATCTCTAGTAGTTCCTGCAACATCCGAAACAATCGCTCGTTCTTCATTCAGAAGTGCATTCAAAAGCGTTGATTTTCCAACGTTGGGTTCGCCTACAATCGCAACGGGAATTCCGTTTTTGATGACATTCCCCACAGCGAACGAATCAATCAATCGCTTGAGAACAAATTCGATTCGGTTGAGTAATTCTTTAAATTGTGTACGGTCAGCAAACTCGACATCTTCTTCCGAGAAGTCTAATTCCAATTCGATTAGCGAGGCGAAATTCAAAAGTTCTTCTCGCAGTTTGGCAATTTCGCTTGAGAAACCTCCACGCATTTGTTGTATCGCAATTTGATGTGCCGCTTCGTTATCGGAGTTGATCAAATCAGCCACCGCTTCAGCTTGAGACAAGTCCATTTTTCCGTTTAAGAACGAACGCAAAGTAAACTCTCCGGGTTGTGCCATTTTGCAGCCTTTTCTTAGCAAAAGCTGAATAATCTGCTGTTGGATAAAAACCGAACCGTGACACGAAATTTCCACTACATCTTCTCCCGTATAAGAATTCGGATTTTTGAAAATCGAAACCAACACTTGATCTAATGTTTTTTCACCATCAATAATATGTCCTAAATGAATGGTATGCGTTTTTTGCCTAGTCAAATCTTTTTTGCTGACCGACTGAAAAACTTCATTGGCAATTTTAATCGCCTGATTTCCCGAAATTCGAATAATCGCCACAGCACCCGCTCCCGAGGGAGTAGCCAAAGCCACGATAGTTTCTTGATTTAGCATGATAAGTTTAATTTATACAAAAATACAACATAGTTATACGTCTCGAAATATAATACTTAAATAACTTGTATAATTGACTTTTTTTGTACCTTTATACCTATATTTATACGTTATGAAAAAAATTCTATTCCCTACCGATTTCTCTGATACAGCAACTAATGCTTTTGTTTATTCACTTCAGTTAGCAAAAAAAACAGGGGCAGAATTATATGTTTTACATACGTATGAAATGCCCATTGTTTCAGATTTAAGTGCCGGACAACCTGAATTAGTTCACGAAGTTTATACTTCTATCGAGTTGAATCATTTTGATAATTTTAGAGACGAAACCCCCAAACTTAGGGCAATTGCTCAAGAAATAGGAGCCAGCGAAGTTGAAATGACATTTGTTTTTGAAGAAGGCTCGCTTATCAGAAGTATCCGTAATGTGATTAGTGCAGAATCGATTGATCTGGTTGTGATGGGAACCAACGGAGAGTCAGGATTCGAAAAAAAACTTTTTGGTTCTAATACCCTCAACACCATTAAATCGATTGAGGTTCCGATACTGAGTGTGCCGCATTTGGCAAAATTCAGAGAAATTAAGAAAATAGGGTTTACTACGCTTTTTAAAGAATCAGACAGAAAACCTTTGGGAGAAATCCTGAAAATCGCCCAGAGTTTTGATGCCGGAGTACGCTGTTTACATGTTACTAAAGAAACTGACGACCCTATTATCGAGCTAAGCATCAGAGATTGGACAAGATGGTTTAGCTCTAATCAATTAAAGTTTATTGTCGAAAAACAAGGCAGCCTAAAAGTTGACCAGCACATCGCTGAATTTATTGAAAATTTCAATATTGATTTTTTGGCTATTGTCAAACGCAATCAAAACTTTTTTGAACGCTTGTTCAGCTCGAGTCTTTCGAGTAAATTATCTTTAAACCTGAAAACTCCAATCTTAATTATAAAAGAAGAAAAGTAACCTTCTTATGGATTTAAACAAAATATTCGAAAACAACCAGTATTGGATTACTTCAAAACTGGCACAACAACCCGATTATTTCGAAAAATTAGCCCAAGGTCAAGACCCTAAAATTCTTTATATCGGGTGTTCTGACTCTCGTGTTACCGCCGAAGAACTCATGGGGGCCTCACCCGGAGAAGTATTTGTACATCGAAATATAGCCAATATGGTTATTAGCATTGACATGAATGTGATGTCGGTCATTAATTATGCGGTAGGCGAGCTTCAAGTAGAGCAAATTATCATCTGTGGGCATTATGGTTGCGGAGGAATCAAAGCAGCTATGGTACCTAAAGATGCCGGTATTTTAAACCCATGGCTTAGAAACGTAAGGGATGTTTATAGAACCCACAAAGACGAACTGAACCTAATCGAAAACGAACAACAACGCTATAACAAACTCGTCGAATTGAATGTTCGCGAACAATGCCTGAATGTAATAAAGACAGCCGTTGTTCAAAAAGCTTATTATAAGCGAGGACTAAAAGTACACGGTTGGGTATTTGATATTCATACAGGAAAGCTTATTGATTTGCAAATTGATTTCGAGAAAATGATGAAAGAAACCCAAGAGATATATAATCTATTTGGTTCATAAGGACTAAAAAAACGCTCTCAACTGCACACTTCCGGTATGAATGGTTTTTGAAGTTTCGTGAAATTACTCGATTTCCTAAATTATTTTATTTTGCCTATTTGTTGTTTGAAATAATATTAGATTTTTTTTATATTGCATCAATAAAAACTTATTGTTATGAAAAAAAATGTTTTACCATTGCTTTTTCTTTTTTCTTTTTTCGTTTCTTGTGGACAAAGCGAAAAAAATGCTCCTCAAAGCAAAAATAAAATTATTCCTTTTCCAATAGAAAAAGAAAGTGGTTTTTATACTGTTGCAAAAAACTCTGATATAGATTTTAATAGTGTAGATTATCTTAAAAGTTTAAAACTTGAAGACAGTCCATCAATTACGATTGATGATATTTCTTCTGCAAAACGAACTAAAGATATTTTCGGAAAACCTGCTATTGCATTAAAGCTAACAGCAAACGGAGCTAAAAAATTTGAAAAATTAACACACGAAAATATCGGCTTTGTGTCTGCAATCGTAATGGATAAAAAGATTATATCTGCACCACGAATTAATAGTGTTATCCCAAATGGTTATATAGAGATATCAGGTGATTTTACTAAAAATGAAGTCGATGAAATTATTAAATACATCTATTCTAAAAAATAAAAACTCGCATTTTTCCTATAAACTAAAAAAACGCTCTCAACTGTACACTTCCGGTATGAATGGTTTTTGAGGTTTCGCTTTTCCGACCTTCGTAATTTAGGTTCAAATCAAGGTATTGGGTTAGGTTTTTCTGCAAGAGCAATCTCCAAGTCAGGTTTTGTCCTGCCTGCAATCCTTCTAACATTTGGTAGGCAACCGGAGAAAGTGAATTTCCTGTAAAATCATTTTCGTATAATGAGAATTCTCCTGTGGAGGTAAATCCTTTTTTACCCGAAAAACTAAAGGACAAACCTACTCTGTGTTGCACTAATTCTTCCAAACTTCCGATCGTATTCTTTTTGTTTTGGAATTCGTAAAACACATCTAAACTGGTGTTTTTGGTAAATAAATACGATAATTTTGGATACAGATTATAGGTTTCTATTTTAAAATTTCGAGTGTCGTAATTCTCTGAAGTGGTTTCTGTAAGAACAGTTTTTGTACTGAAATTCATCAGCCAGATATCCGAAAACAAATGATTGTACTGCAATTGATGCGAACCTGTTTTGTTGCTTACCGAACCAACCGACAATAAACTTTTTGCCTCGCTCAACAAATAGGTATAAGTAATCGAATGGTTTTGTTTTCCTCGGTTATAAAACAAGCTGTTTCGTATATTCGTATTCAGAGCTAAAACCTCGTCCGAATCTCCTCCGAACGGGTTTAAATCGAAATTATCTTCGTTCCGCTCGATTTTTCTGTCCACCAAAAACGAAGTCTGATTATAAAAATACGACAGCACTTTTTTTACTCCATTTTCGTTTTGCCATTGCGTAGGATTCAAAGTCAATGAATTTGAAAAGCGATTCTGATGTGTCTTTACAAAAACTTGATTGGGCAGAAAAACCCGAATGTATTTGGCTTGGTCAGAAAAAACTGCAATTTCAAACTCTTCGAGTTCCTGAATTCCGTTTCCGTTGTAGTCGTTCCACATATAAACTCCTTGTCCCGGTTCGACCTCAAGATAGGTGAACTCCTGTTGTGCCAAGCTTCCTGACATCGTTTCAAAAGAAGTATTCAGTTGAACTAACTGATTGAAAAACCTATCGTTATACACAATTCGGGAATTCAAAGAAGGCTCTTTCGGAATCAAATTATCCTGATATTTCAAAATCCTGTAATTCACAAAAACCGATAAATCACTGGTTTGGGTTTGCAACAACCTCGATTTTGCGTAAAATGAATTTGATTGGTTTACCCTCTGAACTTCTCCCGAAACCAAACTATCATTTTTTCTATGTAAATAGCCTAATTGTAAGTACACTTTTGTGGAATCTCCTCGTCCGATAAAACCTCCATATTCAATAAATTTTTGGCTTAAATTCGACAGCAAATTGCTCTCTTTCAGCTGTTCGGAATTGTCTTCTAATCGCAAAGAAGCTCCAACCCAATTTTTATCGAAATGATAACGAGCTTGGGTTTCACTTCGTGTAAATTCCGTTTTTGCATAATTTCCGTCACTATTCAGAATCGAATTGTCCGACTGAACGGTTAGTTTATCGAATTTCAGGTTGGTATTCAATACGTTTCGGTTAGCATTAAATTGGTCCGAAAAATCTAATTTTTCGAACTGATAATTTACGAATCCGTTGTTTTTGAGCTTGGCTTTTGTACCAGCAATAAGCAAACTCTGACTCGAATTCATTATAGTATTGATGTTCCAATCCCTGTCAAATTCAATGGTAAAAAGCCTTTCAATCGTTTTGAAGTTCTTGTCCACAAACTGATAATTGGCAAAAGCATCAACCTCAAAATCTCCTGATAAAACTCTTTGGCTCAGGTTTATTCTTCCTGCAAATCCTTGGTTGTTTTGGTCATCCATAGCAGAAAATAAGTTTTTGTCGTTATTGCTCATTCCCACCTCAAAATCAGCTTGGGTTTTCTCGGTTTTATATCCTCCCAAAATCGTAGCCATCTGTATTTTTTCGGGAGCAACAAGTCGAATAATCGGTTCGTAATTTCCTTGTGGAATTCCTCCAATGGGTTCAACATATTGATAAATCTTTCCGATGGCTTGATTGTTTGCCAAAATATAATTTCCGTTGCCCTGACCCACAAGCGTAAAACGGACATTATACAATTCGTCTTCCGGATTGTTTGAAAATTCAAATACTTCCACGCCTGAAACCCATACTTTTTTGTACAAAATCCGATTTTCGGAATACGAATCTTCGTAAGCACTCGATGCGACCATTTGCTCCGAATCGTTTCCTGCATTTTTAAGGATTTCGACTTGCTCGGGAGATAAATTCTGCTGTAACGGCTGGTTTTTCATATCGTTTTCGGAATAGACAAAACCTCCGATATTCCACTTTTCACGCTCGTGCATCACGCCTCCGTAAGCTATAAATCGGGTGTAATTCCGTTC
>CAYPCZ010000111.1:0-5830 GCA_964409345.1 uncultured Flavobacterium sp.
TTCTTTTCTGTCGTGTTTGTTCGTTGTCATTTTGTGTCTGTCTTGGTGCGTTGGCTTGGTGGCTCTTTTGCGTTTTTTAGCTTGGCATTGTGCTGTTGGAAAAAATGCAAATGTGCCACCAAATGCGTTGGCTTTATGTTAGTTTCAATGGTCTAAAGTCGTTTAATAATTTATCTACAATTGTGTCGCTGTCATATTTTGCTAAAATTAATTTGTTGTCAATTGTTTTAAAACACTTTCCATTTAGCAATCTAAAGTTTGTTTCTATAAAGTCTTCAATATTATCTTGTTGATATTCGTAAAGTTCAAATTTAGATTTGTCTTTGTTTGAGAAAAAATCAACAAAATTATTTCTAAACATTGCTTTGGTTTCAGTTCTAAATTTTTCAATAGTTTGCTTTCCAAATTGAGTGTATGATTTTAACACGTACAGAAAATTAATTTTATATTGATGCACAAACAATGTATCTCTATCAAATAGTCTGTTTTCAAAATGGAACGATTTAACAATGTCGCCTTTTGCGTTTAATTCTGTTTTATCAAAGTTCTTGTAGTCGCTTATATAACCGTAAATGAAAAAATTTGGGGTTATGTTATAACCTTCGGTTAAATCATCTCTATATCTTAAATTTTCAGTGTAATATTTTCCAGTTTCGTTCAATAAGTCAATGTTATACTGAATAACATTTTTAGCATAAGTAAACTGTTTGTATTTTGAAACTTTACCAGCAATGTTGTCCGATTTGTAATACTTAGAGTCGCCAATATAAAAAATATCACTTGTGTCTAAAATTGATTGGTAGTCAAAAACGTGGTCAATTATTTTACCATCATCATTGTATTTCAAATTTTTCAAAGTGGTGCCGTCTGCTGTTTTCTTTTCAATTATTGGGTCTGTGAATAGCTTGTCAATCATATCTTCAAAGACGAGATTGTAATTATTGACTGAAATAAATTCTTCTTTTTTTCGGCTGATACTACTTACGTCTGTCTGTGAAAAGTAAATTTCGCATAAGTGATACATTTTTTTAAGAGTATCGTTAAAATAACGATATTTTATTTTTCGCAATTTTGACAAACCATTCTTTTGCAATAATTTGAACTGAGAACCTTTTATTATTTCGTATGACTTGTCTATTTGGAGATATAAATTATGTTCAATATTGAAATGGCTCAAAATCGAAAAGAAATAAATCATTAGTTCCTCCTCGGTATTTATTACTTTCTTCTTATTTCTATAAATATTATAAATAGGTTGTTTGCCTTGTGTTATTAAAGGTAATGATTTGCTTATAGTTCGTCCCCAATTAGGATTTCTAACTTGTTGTGACTTAAATTCAATGTGTTTAAATAGAATATTGCTCTTGTTTTTCTTATAAAAATTAACAAAACTTAAAAGTAAATCTAAATACGAATATTCTTGTTTTCCAAGATTTGTATTAAGGTTTGAGGAAAGAGAGCTTTGTATAATTGCAGTTAATCTATTTCTTCGTTTGAACTCCAACAAACTATTATAAAAGTAAACTGAAACTTGTCTTATCCAATTATATTCGCCTTTATGTTTAAAGGTCTCTGACTGTTCTAAATTTAAAAGGTCTGTTTTACTAATACCAAAAACTGTTTTTTGGCTGTCAGCCATAAAAACTTTGGGTAACATATATACCAATTCGCCCTTTTGATAAGAATGATAATATCCAACAGATAATATTGTTGCTTCTTGATTTTCCTGATGATAAAATTTAGGGTCATCAAAAATATCTTGAAGCAATTCTAATGAATATTTTTCTCCTTCAATTAGAATTTTCATTACACTGTAGTTATATCTATTTTAAGGATTTCAAGTATCTCCTTTAATTTTAAAATACCGTTTGGCTCAATAGGGAAAAAGTCTTCGTAAGTAGTTTTATTTAAGAAGATATTGTTTTCTTCCATTTCATCTTTAAAAACATCATTCCATAAATAGAAAACTGCTTTATTGACAAATGTTTCAATATCTATTTCCTCTGATTCTGGTTTTATAAAATAATTTCCTAAACATTTATCCATTCCCAAATTATCATTCTGTTTAATAACTGAATTCACAGATTTGATAAACGAAAGCCAAGAAAATGATTCTGTATCCGAAAGTTGCACTTTGAATTTTGAAGATTTGTTGTTTTCAGAGTCTTCATAATTTATTGGAATATACTCCCAGTCCCATCTTCTTTTAAAAGCACTATCCATTGGAAAGAGTGATTGGTCAGAGGTATTCATTGTTGCTAAAATATTGAGGTTTGGAGGTAGAATAAGTTTGTTGCCATCAATTTTAGTGCTACCTGTGAATTGAGTAGTTAAATATTCTTTCAATTCTTTTGATGGAGTTATATGATATTCATTGGTTCTGTCCAATAATTGAAAAATATCACCAAATATTTCGGCACAATTTCCTCGGTTTATTTCCTCAATAACTAAATAGTAATCATTATCTAAATCATTCCAAGCCTTCACATAGATGTTGGTAAATGCTTGAGGAACGAATTCATATCGAATATCTTTCCCGTCCATAGTCGGCTTATAACCGCCAACAAAAGAATTATAATCATATTCAGGATGAAATGTAACTCTTTCTGTTCTTTCTTCTTTTCCTGTTACTAATTCTTTTACTTTATGTGATTTGCCTGTGCCAGGTGCACCATAGAATATTTTTTGAATTAATTTATCATTTACAGTTGATGAAAGCAGTGTTTTACTTTTGCTTATATATTCTTGTTTAAATTCCCAAAATGCACAAGTTTCATTCTTAGCGTCTTTAAATAAAAATACTTTCAACTGACTTGTCGGTAATAATATCTCTTTAATAATTTCTTTGAAATTATCATCCCAATTTTTAAATGCAATTCCGTTTTGTGCGTTTGCTATTTCGGATTCAAGAAAGATTGATGAATTGAGTTTTTGTTTTGTGGATAATGCTTTGCACTTTTTTAAATAACTATCAAAGTCAATTTTACTTTCTTTAGGGAAATGTAATTCAATTTCTTTATTGATGAAATCAATGTCATTTAATAATGAAGTGTATTGAAAATAGCTTTTAATTTTAGGTGAATTCCTTCCTGTTTTCTTTTCCTCACGGTCTTTTATTACCTCAGGAAAGAACTTTTTTAAAGTATCGTAGAATTTTGCACCAACTACAAATAGATTTTTATCTGCACCTGTGCCGATTTTTCTATTATAAGGCAATGTTTCATCATTTATTTTATCAATATCAATAATTAAATGAGCTTCATAAATATTGTTTTCGAGTGTAATATATTTTTTCATTTTTTCAGGTTATTTAAAAAATTAAAGATTGATTTTGCAACTGCTTTTCCAAGCCCTACTGGCACGCTGTTTCCTACTTGTCTTGATTGTTCTGATTTGCTTCCTAAAAATATATAATCGTCAGGATATCCTTGTAGTCTTGCCATTTCTCTAATCGTTATTCTTCTGTGCTCTGTAGGGTGATAATAATGGTCACAATTATTATGCACAATTGTATAGCTTTCTTTATTACTATGTAACCTTCTCATTGCTCTATTTAAATCACTATTGTTTTGTAGATTCTCTGGACAATCTTTCATTGAACCACCTTCAGGAATGTGTTTTACACGTTTTAGGTTGAGGTCTGTAATGTTACTTACTTTATGATTAGGATTGCTTTTAGGTATTGGATTATCTATTATAGTTTCACCAACAGTGACATAATTTTCTTCGTTATGAGTTGGTTTTGGAAATTCAAATTTTGCTTCTATGTCATTTCTAACGCCAATTATAATCATTCTTCGTCTGCTTTGAGGCACCCCATAATCTTTAGCATTAAGCAAGCTGTCATAAAGCGTGTAACCACAACCTGTCAACTCCTTTTTTATTAATTTAAATACCTTGCCTTTTTCCATAGTTACCATTCCTGATACATTTTCCATCAGGAATAATTTAGGTTTAACATCTTTAATTATTCTAGAATATTCCTTGAATAATTGATTTCTCGGGTCGTCAAATGACCTAGCAGGATTTGCTGTAGAAAAACCTTGGCAAGGTGGTCCGCCAATTATTATATCAGCTTTTGGCAATTTTTTTAATTTTGAAATGTCTTCGCACATAATATGATTCCCAATATTATGAGCATAAGTTTCACAAGCAGAATAATTGAAGTCATTTGCAAAAATAATTTCGAATTTACCTGTGGCTAAAAAACCCAAATCCAAACCACCGCTTCCAGAAAACAGTGAAATTACTTTAAGTTTATTTGCAATCTCTTTTTCGCCTTGATGAACCCAACTTTTTCTTTTTTCAAATTCAAGCATTAGTGGTTCTTCAACAGTCTGTTGAATGGCTTTTGGTTCAATGTATGTTAATGCTCCTTTCATTTTAATTCAACTTTATTTCTTAGCAAATCCTTTGCCTCCACACCTAATATTTCAGCAATTTCAAATAAAACTTCCAATCTCGGTTGTTGTCTGTTCTGAATATAAGAATTAACCATATTATAGCTTTTGCCTAACTGCTCTGCAAGCCATTTTTGTTTAATTCCTTTTTCCTCCAAGACTTCTTTAATTCTGTTCATAAAACTTATGACTTATTTATTTGATAGGGCAAATTTAAAATAATGTTATTTAACATCTCACTTTTCAAGATAAAAAGTTATCAATATTTTGTCAGTTGTCAGGGTGGTGGGTGGGCTTGGGTGCGGTTGGGCAAAATTAAATGTGGTGTTTTTGTGTCGGCAAGTGCGTTGGCAAAACACCTCTTTTAATTTTGTGAAGCGTTGGCATTTTCGTCTTCCATTTCTGTCGGTTTATTGTTGGTCGTGTCGGTTTTTTAGGGTGAGGCATAACGTTTTACAGCTACCCGAAGGTGGCGATTTCGAAGCACTTCACTGTCAACCAAGCACTAACTTTGATAGAAGTACAAAGCTTGATTTAACCACTGAACCGCCACTTTTGGGTAGGTGCTGTTGTGTGCAGTAGATTTTATTTGTACTCTGACTTAATAGTTTCTTTCCATTTGAGGTCTCCTTTTACCCAATTTTCAATTATATGCGTGTCTTTACCTTTATAATAATGGATCTTTGTGTATTCGTCAACTAGATTTTCCTCACGATATAATTTCCCATTTCTGTATTTTTCTTTAGCAATTAGATTTTTCTTGTCATTCACTAAAGAATAATGCTTTGTAGTTCCGAATAGTCTATTAGATTTAGAAATTTCCAATTTTTCAGAATATGTTTCGTAAAATGTTCTTGTCTGAATAACCCCAAACAACCACTTTTTAAAATTGTATTCTATATGGATGAAATTGTCTTTTCTCATTGTCATTGGATAATGAATACTAACAAATGGAGTCTTTATTTTTGTGTTCTTGAAAACAATAACAGATACTATAATGCTATCTTTATTGAGTTTTGTTTCTGTTACATATTTCTTTCCAATGTATGTTTTGGAATAAATGTAAGTTGAATCTCCATAGATTAATTTTTTATTCACGATTCTTTCATTGCTGTCCAAAATAATTGTCGCAATTTTATCATAGTGTTGATTGTAACTCGAAGTGTTTTTTATGTATGAGAGTTCCCAACTTCCGCTTTCGTAATATTTAATTTCTTTGATAATAGTATCAAATTCTGGTTCATTTAGTGATATGTAGTAGTTTTCGATAAATGTTTTTTCGATTTTTGTTTTCAAAGGGGATGACTGTCCAAATATAAATTTAGAGGTCAGAATGATGATTATCGTCAACTTTATTCGGTTCATATCTATTGCACACAACAATTGGCTTTACCCAATTAGCTAAAGCTGCTACTTCGTGGTGGGTAAAT
>CAYPCZ010000112.1:0-5823 GCA_964409345.1 uncultured Flavobacterium sp.
GAAAAGAAACGTTCAATCGTGACAGTGTTTTACAAGAAACGGTTGTAATAAAGGCAATCAGAGAAAAAATAGACCCAAACAAGAAAGTGCTTGTTTCTTCAAGTGCAGGCATCAAAGACATTTTTGAGCCATCAATAAAATATTTCAATTCTTCGGAACTCATTAACCTTAACTCAAAGGAGAAAATTTTGCATTTGCCGACAAGCGACAAAGAAGAAAGCATTTTGAGTTTAGTTTCTTCTTGGGAAAATGTTTTGACTGATTTCAATATAAAAATTTCAACGGGTCCCGTTGTTTCGTTCCGTGCGTTAGATTATATCCAAAATAATTACGAAAACGGGACAGTATTTTTAGCTCCTTTGTTTTGGCTTCACAACGTGAACAAAATGATTTTGGAATGGCCAAAACAACTCAAAGAAAAAGGGCAATTCATAAGAATAGAAAGCGGTTCAAAATCTTTGTTGATTCCCAACAAGAACTATATTCTTTTAAGGCGATTTAGCACCAAAGACGACAAAAGCAGATTAATTGCAGCACCTTATTTCTGCAACTATGCCAAATCGGATTATATCGGAGTTGAAAACAAAGTAAACTACATATACAGGAAGGATGGGCATTTAGACAGAGACGAAGTAGTTGGACTTTGCGCGTTGCTCAACAGTGAATTGTTTGACACTTACTTCCAAATCTTTAACGGTAATGTAAATGTAAGTGCTACAGAATTGAGAGAAATGAGATTTCCACCATTAAACAACATAAAAGAAATAGGCAATAAAATCATACTATCCAATGACTATTCAATGAACAATGTAAACAGCATAGTCAACGAGCTTTTTGAATTGGAAGTAATAATGAACTGATATGAGTAAAATAGAAGAAGCACAAGAGATATTAAGAGCGTTAGGACTGCCGCCAGCACAATACAACGAAATGGCGGCTTTAACATTTTTAGCGGTTTGCAACATCAAAGAAAATGACAAGTGGGCAAAAGCAACACGCCAAAGTTTAGGAGTTACAAAAGGCATAATGACTTTTGTGAATGAAAACTATGGTAAATCATATGCTCCAAACACAAGAGAAACATTTAGAAGACAAGTGCTTCACCAGTTCGTTCAAGCAAGAGTCGTTGACTATAATCCAGACAATCCAAGTCTTCCCGTCAATAGCCCAAGAGCACATTATGCCTTGACATCTGAAGTTTTGGGAGTCGTAAAAACATACAAAACAAGAAATTGGAAGAATGCCTTGAAAAATTTCATTGATACAGTTGGTAAACTTTCGGAGGTCTATTTGAAAGAACGAGAATTGATTCAAATTCCAGTAGTACTTCAAAACGGTGAAATTCTAAAACTTTCTGCGGGGAAACACAATGAAGTTCAAGCCGCAATAGTTGAACAGTTCGCCCCAAGGTTTGCCAATGGTGGAACACTTCTTTATTTAGGTGACACAGCAAAGAAAGACCTGTTTGTTGACGAGAAAGGATTGAAGAATTTAGGAATACCGATTGACCAGCACAGCAAACTGCCTGATGTTGTAATTTATGACAATAAAAGAAAGTGGTTGTTTTTAATTGAAGCTGTTACTTCACACGGCCCTGTTTCTCCGAAACGACTTTTGGAATTAGAAGATTTTTTGAAAAACTGTAAAGTCGGAAAAGTCTATGTAACTGCATTTCCTGATATGTCAGAGTTTAAAAAACACTCAAATAATATCGCTTGGGAAACAGAAGTTTGGCTAATGGAAGTGCCTGATCATATGATACATTTTAATGGAGACCGATTTATGGGTCCTAGGTAGTTTTAACCTTAGGAAAAATATTTTAATATAATGTTAACAACCAACGAGATTAATTTATATCACCATGCTGTAGGTAAAATCCTTTCTTCTTCCAAAAAGAAAGATGCACTTCACTTATTCAAAAATGCCCTTGAATATAAAATCCTCTGTCAAATAGCAGACGGAATTGGAAATAATGTTAAACCTTTCAAATTCACTATCTATGGAAATTCACTCCCAAAAACTATAGAAGATCTAGGTAAAAGTGATACTCTTTACAAGCCTGAATCAGTCGAAAATGAAATTAAGTGGGTACTACTCTCTATTAGAAAATTTTCTAAAGAAATATCACTCTTTTTAATTCTTAAAAAAGAATTTGAGAAGAATTTTTTATTAGGCGATTACCCAAAAGCAGAAAATGTATTAGAATCAGTTTTAAATGAAACTGGATATTCGCTTTGGTATATTGAGGCAAAGTTTCTTCTACTTGAATATCAAAATAAATCAGAAGAACAAAAAGAATTTCTTTCTGAAATTAATACGGCAAATAAGAAAGGAATGATAGGAACAATTGCTCATTTTCTTTCTTTCAGAACCGAACGAAATTTATCTGCATATAAATATGACAACGATATAAGTTCTATTTTCAAAATCAACAAAAATAAACTTGAAAATGATACCAGAGAATATTATTCATTTAGATTAAATTTTTATGAAAACTATTCCAAATCAGATTATTCAGCAATTGTTTTATTCGAAAACTGCAACTCAATTATTGACCGATACTTGTTATTGAGAGATATTTTAAGAGTACTATCTCTAGATGAAACAAAAAGAGAGTTTGTTTACACTAAATCACGATATATCTACAGAAAAACAAACGATAATAATTTCTTGCCATTACTATACTCATTCAACTCCAAAACAAATATTAAAGAATATTATGATGAAAAACACATACGCATACTGGACCTCTATTATTCTGGATTTTATGAAGATGTAATTACAGAAAGTCAAGAATTATTATTGAAAAACCCTTCAAATTTTGATGTAATTGTTATTCACGCAATGAGTCACATTAACTTGAAAAAAGGTATTTCGGACATTACTGAGGACTCAAAATCACTTTTAAACCATATTAGCAAAAAAGTTTTCGAACTAATATCCAGCAACAACATTCAGCGAGATTTAATATATAATCTTTATCAAATAAATAAAAATATTTTATCCTTTGATATTGCACCGAGTATTGATTATTTCTTGAAAAAGGAACAGAATTACCGAGCCAATAGAAACTTAAAATTAATTTCAATAAATTGCTTCGACCCATATTTTATATCCCTTTACTCAAAAGAAAATATTGCAAATGAATATTTAACAAATGCTTTAAAGCACTTCCCAAATTCCATATCTATTCAACATAGAATCAATTACTTAAACAACGAAATAACTGATGAATCAAAAATCAGCAAAGAATTATTCTCGATTGATAAAGCGAAAATATTATTCAATCAAAAGAAATATTCTGAATCGATTATAGAATGGGCTGCAATTCTTGATTCCTTCAATCACAATGCTCCTATTGTTCAAACTTCTTTGAAATATTGGTTTGAATCACTAATAAATCAGGAGTTATACAATGAAGCTATCCAACTATTTGTAGAGAATTACATTCTTAACTCAAATTCAGTTAGTAAAATTAGTTCAAACGAATTATTAGAGATTCTAAGAAAATCTAGATATAAGGGTATTAAAAGAAGTATTGATTTGCCAATTTTTGTAAGTCTTAATTCATTTGATGATACTGAGAAGAGCTTTATTCTAGAGCAGTATGTTAAAATTTTTGGTTCAACCAAACCATCAGAGCTTTTTGAGAAAGATTTAGATCTTGAACAGTCGAAAATTGAGCTATTTTATAATACAGTCTGTAGTTCAGAAACATTGAAACATTCTATCTATTTAAACACAACAGTAGAGCTTCTCTCCGAACGTTTACATATTATTAATTATTTGATAGAAAAATTTCCAGCCAATAAAAAAGATTATCAAGAAGAGCTTAATCTTATCTCAAATGAACTAATTATATATGAAGGAACGCAAAAATTAGAGGAAAGTAAGATTTACGCTAATGACCAAGCAATAATTAATTATGAACTAAATGAAATCGAAGGATTATTTAATCGATATAAAACAATATATAAGCTCTCTCTAAAGGACAAAAAAATACTTGTCATCACAAAGGACTCTTACGCTTTACTAAAATTTGATGGAAAGGAAAAGTATGATGAGACAGAAGTCAAATACTCTGATAGTGCTTTACTTGAAGTTTTTCATGAGTTATTTGATTCTATCCTTGACAAATATTTATTCAGTAAATTTGGAATTGTTGCATATTTAAGTACAAGAATACGACATGGAGTTTTAGAGGGTGAAATAAGACCTATTTTTGATAAATTCAATCTTATCCTTAGCAGAATAGGAAGTTCTAATAATTACGAACAAAGTAAGTTTTGGAATCAACCTCATTTTAGACTTACATCTACACAAAAAGAAAAGCTACATCAGATTTTATCCAAGTTTTCATTAACAGTTGATTCGCTTATAGAAAAAATAAACAAGGAAATAATCCAAATTAAGAAAGATGGAAAAAATGAAATAGGATTGTTTGACTACGAATTTGATAAAGAAGAGCTTTATCAATTAGCCATTGACCTTTCAACAGAAACAGATGTCAAAATATTTAGTCAAAAAGCGATTGATTTGATGTGGAAGCGGACAGATTCAAATCTTGCTGTTATTAGAGAATACTTTAGTGGGGACGCAAAAAACCAATTTTTGGAAGCCATGAATATTCTTGAAAGAGAATTAATGTCTGAATTTGCAAACCCCCAACTTCCCTTAATATACACAAATTTAACTGAATGTAGCACTATTATTGAAAATAAATTAAATAAAATAAGCTCATGGTTTCGTAGAAGTGGTTCATCAATTAATGATTTTGATATTCAAAAGGTTTTTAACATTGTTTGGAATAGCACCGAGAAATGTTACCCCAAGGTATATGCAGAATGTGATATAAATCTTGCTACTAACCCTACGATTAAATCAAACTATTATTTTCACTTTACAGACTTGTTTAGAATATTTATTGACAATATGTTCAAATATGGGGAATTTAGAGGGGGGAAAAAGCATTTTCATTTTTCGACAGTCGTTGAAAACGATAATATAATGTTCAAATTTGTAAATCAGCGTAAAAATGGAGAACTAGATATCCCATTAAAAATAAAAGACGGTAAACTTATGATTGATACAACAAAATTGATTGACGAGCATAAATCAGGAATAAGTAAAGCTATAAAAATCGTAAAATTTGATCTTGGAAATGAGAATAATTTTATTCGTGTAGTAACAGATGACCCTGATAATTTCATACTAGAAGCAGCAATTAACGTAAACGATTTAACACGCAATGAAACGGATATTAATAGTTGAGGATAATCATTTGAAACTCGAAAAGTTAAAGGATTTTTTGACAACAGAATTTAAAGATGTTGAAATTGAAGAAAAAACATCATACAATTCAGCATCAAAAGAGATTGCACTCAATTATGAGAAATATGACCTGATTCTATTAGATATGAGTATGCAAACATATGACATTTCAGATGAAGAGTCTGGCGGAGAACCAGAACCATTAGCTGGTAAAAATATTTTAAAACAAATTTACTTGCGTGACATTCCCACAAAAGTTTTGGTAGTGACTATGTATGAAAATTTTGTTGATGGCACTAAAATATCACAGTTAGATGACGAACTCAAATTTGATTATCCTGATAATTATTGTGGATATATATTTTTCTCACATACAAATTTCGATTGGGCGATAGAACTTAAAAAATCAATAAATAAAATTGAACATGATAAAAATATTAATTCTTGATGATTCAGTAGAAAAAGTAAAAATCATTAAACAATTTCTCAAAGAAGAATGCAATGTTGATGAGAAGTTTATTGATGAGAGACAAACTATTAAAGAAGGCAGAA
>CAYPCZ010000113.1:0-5810 GCA_964409345.1 uncultured Flavobacterium sp.
GGATTGTCTTTAGGGCAAAGTCTGAAAAAAGGATATGAGGTATTAGACATCTATAACTATTTTCGCGCTAAAGAGATATTTGAGAAGAAAGAAAAGAAGTCGCCTTCTCCTGCAGCATTTGGTTTGGCAGTTATTTATCATAGAACAGATAATCCCTTTCACAATATAGATTCTGCTTATGTGAAAATTGTAAAATCGGAACATCATTTTGAGGAGATTAAGCCAAAACATAAAGAAAAGTATGTTGAATTTGGCTTGACTTATGATTCGATTCTCAATCTAAGACAAGCAATATCGACTCAGCATTTTAACCGCACTGTTTTAGCGAATAGCGAATTGGAGTTTGTGCGTTTTATAGCTATCCATCCTTGGGCTGAGGAACTTCCGCAAGCAATTCACAAAAGAGATTCGCTAGCTTTCCTTTTTGCTGACAGGGCGGGAACTTCGGTTGAATATTCAATTTTTCTTGAAAAGTATCCCGAATCGACTTTTAGTAATTTGGCGCAAGAACTCTTTTATCGCACACAATATTTAGAACAAACTGAGTCAGGAGAAGAAGGTGCATATGACAGATTTATCACCCATTTTCCTGAAAACCCTTATCAGAAAGAAGCACAGAAAGCACTTTTTGATTTGGTAACTGCCAAGCATACAGTAAAGGAGTATCACCGATTTATTCGAAAATACCCCAATAGTCCTCATGTAGACGAGGCGTGGCGTTTGCTTTATAGAGCTTATAATCGTGATTTTTCAATGGAAAAACTCGAAGTGTTTAAACAAGAGTTCCCTGAATATCCTTATATGGATGAGCTCATTCGCGAGCAAGAAGCACTCACGAAAATCCTACTTCCTTTTAAGTTGGACGACAAATGGGGATATATGGATAAATTTGGAAAAGTGATTATTAAACCCGAGTTTGACGGCGCTTCATTTTTCAATGAAGGGATTGCGATTGTGCAAAAAAACGGAAAATTGGGATACATTGATGCATTGGGAAGTTATGTTGTTAAACCACGTTTCTCGGACGCTTCAAAATTTGTAGATGGTATTGCATTCGTTGTGGACGAAGATGACCGATATGGAGTGGTTGACCGAACTGGAATGATGGTTTTGGAGATGCTTTATGAGGAAGTTGGTACCACATCAGAAGGGTTATTTTACGTTCTAGAGAATGACCATTATGCGTTTTATGACCATTCTGGCAACAAAGTAATTGACGGAGCATTTGATCAGGTCGAATCATTTGAAAACAATACTGCTATTGTGATAAAAGACGAAGTATATCAAATTATCACCAAAGAGGGTAAAGTGTTATTTACAAGTCAAAACCGCATCAGACGATTTGCAGATCATTTTATTTTTGAAAATGATAGCATAACCTTAATAGTTAGTATTCAAGGTGACACATTGTTTCAATCTGAAGATGTTGAATTTGGTTTTCCAGAAGGTGAATTAGTTCCTTTTTTGGTTGATGATCAAGTAGGCTTTATGAATAAAGATGGGAAAGTACTTATTGAACCAAAATTTTCGTCTTATCCAAATGTGTTGATTTTTTCAAAATTTAAAAACGGTCACGCGAAAATGTATGACGAGAAATCGGGCAAATTTGGCTTGATAGACACACTTGGAAATTGGAAATTCTCACCACGATACACCGATATCTCATTTTATTCTGATATTGTAGCGGCAAAGCGAGGAGAGTTTTGGGAATTTTTTGATACACGTCAGAATAGAAAATGGAACAGACGATTTGCTACGGCAGAATCTTTTGCAGGACCTACAGCTGTGGTAATGGATGAAAATAGATACGGGCTTTTTGGGAGAAATGGAGAGTTTGTTATAGAGCCAAAGTATTTAGAGATCATTAATCTCACAGATAAATTACTTCGATTAAAAGACGAGAATGGGTTTTGGATTACAGATAAACTGGGTAATAAAAAAATTCCGTTTGCCTATGATCGAATAGAAATTGTGGGTAAAGGAATCATGCAAGTATTCAAATCAGGAGAAATGGACTACTATTTGATGGATGAAGATTGTTTAATTGAAATACAATTATAGTGGATCGATTTTTTGATTTTATTGAACGACGAAAATTTGGCATCTTGGCAACATTTGCTCTACATATGCTTGTGTTCATGTATCTTCAAATTGAAACTTATACAGTCAAAGTTTATTACAATGATAATGAAGTGTATGCCCAAGTTGATCAAGAAGAATTAATCGAATTAGATCCAGAAAACATTGAAGTTCCTGAAGACATGCAGAATTGGGACGGTGAAGTGAAAAACCTGACAAAAGACGCAAATGACAAACGTGAAAAAGCTACAGAAGGATTTTCAAAATCATCAGTAGACAGTAAGGTAGAACAAAATGTCAAGGACTTAGAGAAACAATTTTTTGAAGAATTCAACAAAGGGAAGGAACAAGGCAAAACATCGAGTGAAAGTTCCCAAGATTCCAAAGAAAAGGAGAAAGCCAAAACTTCTCAGGAAAAATCAAATGGTGAAACCGGTGGCGATGGTTTGAAAACGGTATTTGCTGGAAAAACGATGGTGAATTATGATTTAGCAGGTCGCTATCCTCATAATAAGAATGATTGGTACATTCGTAACCCTGGCTATACTTGTGGTTCGAATTCCAATGGAACTGTTGTCGTGGCGATTAGAGTGAATCAGAATGGAGATGTGATTTCAGCTCGCTATATTGCTGAAAGTTCAAGTAATGCGAATACGTGTATGATAGAAAAAGCACAGGAATATGCTTTAAAATCTCGTTTTGCATATAAAGAAACTGCACCTAAAACTCAAGATGGCTTTATCACTTACAATTTCGTTTCACAATAAATGAGGAAACTCAAAAATATCGTTTTTCGCTTTGCTCCAAATTCGTTTGTGGAGTTGGTTAAACGACTAAAGAAAAAGCGTCGTAATAAAAAGTTGAGTGCTCAAGCTAAATCGGGTGGGCTTTCTAAAGGTGATTTAATAGGACAGTTGCAACGCATTGGAATTAAAAAAGGAGACACTGTTTTAGTTCACTCCGCGCTTTCTAAAATTGGTTATGTAGAAGAAGGAGCTAAAACTGTAGTAGATGCGCTGCTTGAAGTAGTAGGGGAGAGTGGACATATTTTAATGCCCAATTCACCCAACAACAAACGCCAGCTAGATTACATTCAAAGTATAGAACTGTTTGATGTACTAAATTCTCCCTCAAAACTAGGAGCAGTCACAGAATATTTCAGGAAGTTGCCAAATGCCATAAGAAGTCTTCACCCTACAGAACCAGTTTCGTGTATAGGACCAGATGCCGATTACTTTGTAGGAGAACATTTAGGACAATTGACACCTTACAATGATAAAAGCCCGTTTTATAAGGTTGCAGAACGAGGCGGGAAAATCCTAATGATAGGAGTGACTTTAGACAATGCAGGAACCAATTTACATTGCTTAGAAGATGCTGTGGACTTCAAAGAACCAGTTTATTACGACCAAGTATTTGATGTAAAAGTGAAAGATTCCGAAGGGAACATTCATACAGTTCAAACTAAAGTGCATAACCCTGAGTGGTCGGCTAAACGCAAATGTGATGAGTTGATTCCGCTTTTTGAGGAAAAAGGAGTACTTACACATCATGCCATAGGTGAGGCCAAAACATTACTTCTTGATGCAAAAAAGATGCTTGATGTGATGATAAGTGAGTATGAAGCACGAGGAATTACAATGTATAATCCAAAAGGAGATTGATTTAAAAAGAAAGTCCCCTCTATTATTTGTTTAACAGAAGGGACCTACTAATTCTTATTTCTCGTCCTTTTCCATTTCTTCTTCAAATGTTTTGGAACTTTCCTCCCACGCTTCTTTCATTTGCTCAATTTCCGCTGCGATTTCATCTTTTTTATCTTCTGCAGCTTCATTAAACTCTTTGATTTTGGCGTTCATTTCCTCTTTCCTTTTTTCGAGGTCATTGAGGTTCTTCTCATGCTTTTTTTGAACTTTTGCATCTAACTCGTTGTAGCGAGCTTTAGCCGCATCAAATTTCTCTTTTGAGTAATCTTTAAACTCATCAAATTTACTGGCCATTTCTTCGAACTTAGCTTTGGCTAAATCCTCTGTTTCATCCGCCACGTCACGCATTTCTTCTTTTACATCTTCTACATCAGAATCTTTATCTGAATCACTATTACACGCTACTAAAAACACTGAAAGTACTAGTGCGCTAAGAATTAACTTTTTCATAATTATTGTTTTTTGTGAGTTCTGTAAATGGATTGCCATTGATTTTAGAAAAGCAGAACCCTAACTTTATTAAAATCAATCTGTAAGAAAAAAAAAACAAATTGTTTATTCACTTACTTGCTCTTTTCGACTTTTGGTATTCATATCAACTTTTATGCATACAACTAGTTGACGAAACCATGTACACTAAATGTAGTTATATATTATCAATTTAACAAATTAACTTTAGTTTATAATTAGATAATAATCAAGCTGTATAGGGCTCAATTAAAGCAATATAGCTCGATTTCAATCGATTTTTGAAAAAATTATAAATTATGTTAATTCCTATCTTTTCGTGCCGCTTACCATTCAAGAACGCACATTTTCCAAACCTTTTGTTATTTTTGGAGTCAAATTGAAATAATTATGGCTTCAAGAAATTGGCAGACAATAAAAGAGTACACAGATATTAAATTCGAGTTTTTCGAAGGAATAGGGAAAATCACAATTAATCGACCGAAAGTATACAACGCTTTTCGACCTGAAACCAATATGGAAATGTTGGATGCGATGAATATTTGTCGCGAGAATAACGATATTGGTGTTATTGTTCTTACAGGAGCAGGAGATAAAGCATTTTGTTCGGGAGGAGATCAAAACGTGAAAGGTGTAGGTGGCTATATTTCGGAGAATGGTGTGCCACGTTTGAATGTGTTGGATTTGCATAAAGCAATTCGCTCGATGCCTAAACCTGTTATTGCAATGGTAAATGGTTATGCTATCGGCGGAGGGCATGTACTGCACGTTGTTTGTGATTTAACAATCGCTTCAGAGAATGCACGCTTTGGCCAAACTGGACCCAAGGTTGGGTCTTTTGATGCAGGATTTGGTTCGTCTTATCTTGCTCGCCACGTTGGTCAAAAGAAAGCACGTGAAATTTGGTTTTTATGTGAACAATATACTGCTGAAGAAGCAGAGCGAATGGGAATGGTGAATAAAGTCGTTCCGTTGGCAGAATTAGAGGACGTAACCGTACATTGGTGTAAAACAATCATGAAGCGCAGTCCTTTGGCTTTACGTATGATTAAACGTGGTTTAAATGCAGAACTAGACGGTCAACGAGGACTAATGGAGTTTGCTGGTGATGCGACATTGATGTATTACTTAATGGACGAAGCACACGAAGGTAAAAATGCCTTTTTGGAAAAGAGAGAACCTGATTTTTCTAAATTTCCGAAATTTCCTTAGATTAAATAGATAAGTTTTAGTAGAAGTTAAACAAAAGTCAAGACTTTACATCTCAGTTTTTTTAAAACACATAGGCACAATAGGATTCCTTCTATGTGCCTATGTGTTTAAAAAACAACACGCTTCGAATACTATGGATGTGTTATATGAAAGACAAAAGACTGTCTAACTTCTATTGTCTAAGAGTCTAATCTCTAAAAGACCTATTCCCAAACTAATATCCGTTCTTCAATTTCAATATTCGAGATGAATTTAAGTTGTTGTTTTAATTCTTCTTTAGCCTGGTAATCGAGCGGGCCAAATTCAATTGTTTTACCATCCACATCCCAAGTCAGTATTGCAATT
>CAYPCZ010000114.1:0-5751 GCA_964409345.1 uncultured Flavobacterium sp.
GTATTGTGTCATGATATCAATTTGATCTCCCGAAGCTAAAAAGCGATACAAGGCGAAAACATTACAAGTATATGGATTTTTTGGGTCTTCAAGCGGTGTACTGTCTGTGTCAATACTCATTATTTGTTTACGCAGCTTTTTATCATCCAAGAAAATATCAATATAATTATTTCTTGATTTACTCATTTTTTCTCCATCTGTGCCGGGAACGATCATCACGTTTTCTTCGATTTTTGCCTGAGGTAATACAAAAGTCTCTCCCATCTGATGATTAAACCTCGAAGCGACATCACGAGTGATTTCTAAATGTTGCAATTGATCTTTCCCGACAGGTACAACATCTGCATCATAGAGCAAAATATCAGCTGCCATAAGCATTGGATAGGTAAACAACCCGGCATTTACGTCTTCGAGATAATCTTGTTTGTCTTTGAAAGAGTGAGCCAAGGTTAATCGCTGAAAAGGAAAGAAACAACTCAAGTACCACGAAAGCTCACAGGTTTGAGGCACATCACTTTGGCGATAAAATGTAACACTATTTACATCTAACCCACAAGCAAGCCAAGTCGAGGCAACGCTTAATGTATTTTGTTTTAAAAGCTCTGCATTTTTGATTTGCGTAGCCGAATGCAAGTTTGCAATAAACAAAAACGATTCGTTATCCGGATTATTTGCCATTTTGATTGCCGGAAGTATGGCTCCCAACAAGTTTCCTAAATGTGGCGTTCCTGTGCTTTGAACTCCAGTTAATACTTTTGCCATTTTAAATAATTCAAATTCGTGCAAATTTAATTTATTTTGCGTAGATAATCACTACTTTTGAAGCTATGAAATTTTTAAAAGCACCTTTTCAGCTACTTTACAGAATTTGGTTTTATACATTGGTTGCTGTGCCTATATTGGTGCTGTTTCCGTTGCTACTCATTTCGATTTCCAAAGAAAAGTGGTATCCGTTCTTTTTTAAGTTGGCTCGAATTTGGGCAAAGATTATTTTGTTAGGGATGGGTTTTGTTGTTCGGATCAAAAAAGAACAAGAATTCGAAAAAGGAAAAAGCTATATGCTCGTTTCGAATCACACTTCAATGACTGACATAATGCTCATGCTCTATATCGTAAAAGACAATCCGTTTGTTTTTGTCGGGAAAAAAGAATTGGCTAAAATTCCGATTTTTGGTTTTTTTTATAAACGAACCTGTATTTTGGTAGATCGCAAAAATTCGAAGAGCAGAAAAGAAGTTTTTGATCAAGCTCAACAACGACTCAACCAAGGCTTGAGTATCTGTATTTTCCCCGAAGGAGGAGTACCTGCAGATAAATCATTGATTTTAGATGAATTTAAAGACGGGGCTTTCCGATTGGCTATTGACCATCAAATCCCAATTATTCCGATGAGTTTCTATGATAACAAAAAGCGTTTTTCGTATGAGTTTTTTAGCGGAAGTCCGGGAAAAATGCGAGCGAAAGTACATCGGTTTATCGATACATACGGAAAAACACAAGCCGACAAAAGAAACCTAAAAAACCAGTGCCGACAAGTAATTTATGATGAATTGTCAAAAGACAAGTAATTTTATAACTTTGTAGTTCTTACTCCCCCAATCAACGTGGAAATTTTAGGATATTTAGCCGTTATTATAGCCGGAATCAGCATAGGTCTCATAGGAGCCGGAGGAAGTATCCTTACTGTTCCGATTTTGGTTTATCTTTTTGCGGTCAATCCTATTCTAGCTACTGCCTATTCACTTTTTGTAGTGGGCACTACTAGTCTTGTAGGAGTAGTTCCTAAATACTTTCAAAAAAACATCAGTTTAAAAACCGCTCTTATTTTTGGTATTCCATCTGTAATCTCGGTCTTTTTAACTCGTAAAACTATTTTACCTCAACTTCCTTATTACGTATTTAAAATAGGAGATTTTGCAGTTTCGAAAGCCTTGTTTTTAATGATACTTTTTGCAGTTATAATGATACTTGCTGCTTTTTCTATAATAAGAAACTCAAAACAAAGAGCTGTTTCAGAAAGTGTTAACACCTCGATAAAACCGTTTTTCATATCTTTACAAGGTTTTTTAGAGGGAATATTAACAGGGCTTGTAGGCGCAGGCGGTGGGTTTATCATTATTCCGATTCTGATTTTGTTTGGCAAGCTTCCTATGAAAAAAGCCATTGGCACTTCGTTACTTATTATAGCTGTCAAATCGCTGATTGGTTTTTCAGGAGATATGATGAGCGGAGTTGATCTTGATTGGCCGTTTTTATGGCTAATTACGCTTCTTTCTGTCACCGGGATGTTTATCGGGAATGCTTTATCGAAAAAAATAGACGGACAAAGACTAAAATCAGGTTTCGGATGGTTTATCCTGATCATGGGGATTTATATTTTAATTAAAGAGTTGATTTTTAGAGCATAGAAAAACGGAACACAGAGATACAATATACAATAATACATTATACAACAAAAATGAAGATAGAACAAATTTATACAGGATGTTTGGCTCAAGGAGCTTACTATATCGAGAGTGAAGGTGAGGCGGTAGTAATTGACCCGCTTCGTGAAGTGCAACCATATTTGGATAGAGCGGCTAAAAGTGGAGCTAAAATTAGATACATTTTAGAAACACATTTTCATGCTGATTTTGTATCTGGTCATTTAGATTTGGCTCAAAAATCGGGTGGAACTATTGTTTATGGCCCTACAGCAAAACCAAGTTTCGAGGCTCATATAGCAAAAGACGGAGAAGTACTTAAGGTCGGAAATATCACAATTACCGCAATCCATACTCCCGGGCATACGATGGAAAGCACCTGTTATTTACTGAAAGACGAAAACGGAAAAAACAAAGCTATTTTTACGGGAGATACCCTTTTTATCGGAGATGTCGGTAGGCCTGATTTGGCTCAAAAAGTTTCAGCTGATTTGACACAAGAAAAATTAGCTGGTTATTTATATCATTCGCTTCGTGAAAAAATAATGCCTTTGAAAGATGATATTATCGTATATCCGGCTCACGGAGCAGGTTCGGCTTGTGGTAAAAACATGAGCAAAGAAACCTTTGATACTTTAGGGAATCAGAAGAAAACCAACTATGCGCTTCAGGAAATGACCCAAGAACAATTCATCAAAGAAGTAACGGACGGACTTTTACCTCCTCCTGCCTATTTCCCCGAAAACGTAATGATGAATATTAAAGGTTACGAAAGTTTGGATGTAGTGATGGATAGGGGAATGAAAGCACTTTCGCCTGAACAATTCGAAGAAGTGGCCAACCAAGAAGGAGCTCTTATTCTTGACACGCGAAATGCACAAAACTTTTCTGAAGGATTTATACCTAATGCTATTAATATCGGAGTGGATGGAGGTTTTGCTCCTTGGGTAGGAACCCTTATTTTGGATATCAAACAACCGATTTTGCTGATTACAGATTTGGGAAGAGAAGAAGAAGTTATTACTCGACTTTCGAGAGTTGGTTATGACAATATTTTGGGATATTTAGAAGGTGGTTTTGAGTCTTGGAAAAATAAAGATAAAGAAATTGATGTAATAAGACGTATTTCAGCTGAAGAATTCGAAAATGAATTAAAACAAAATAACAATAAGGTTCTCGATGTTCGTAAAGAAGGAGAGTTTGAAGCAGAACACCTTGAAATGGCAGAAAGTTTACCACTTGCTTATATCAACGATTGGATTAACGATATTGATGATTCGGAGCATTTTTACATTCATTGTGCAGGAGGTTACCGAAGTATGATGGCAGGAAGTATTCTCAACTCACGAGGAATCCGAAACTTTACCGAAATTGCAGGTGGATATGGAGCTATTGCAAAGACAGACTTACCAAAAACGGATTTTGTTTGTCCAAGCACCTTGAAGTCTTAATGTCATAAAGTCCAATGTCGAAAGTCTTAAAGTTTGTAACGTCTGTTATGACTTTAAGGCTTTCGACTTTATGGACTTATTCATATTTCAAATACTTCAACACATCAACTTTGGTTGCCTGATATGCTTTTGACAAGACGATTATCAAAGTTAAAATCAGCAAGACCACAAACCCGATTATGAAAGGCACAAACGAAACATCAACTCTAAAAGCAAAGTTCGAAAGCCATTTTTCAAGCAACAGATAAGTTGGGAAAAGAGCAATCAAAAAACCGATAATACATAAAATTACATACTGTTTCGTCAATGATTTTAAAAGCGTTTTGGTTTCTGCTCCCAATGCTTTTTTGATAGCAATTTCTTTCATTCTCCTCTGAATCGAATACGAAGCCAATGCAAACAACCCGAAAAGTGCAATTAAAATAACAACTGCATTCAATACAAAAAACAGATTCTTTTGTTTTACGTATTCCTGATAGGTTCTTGCAAAGGATTTATCCACAAAATCATATTCAAAAGGATATTCTTTATCCACGTTTTTCTGCCAGAACTTCTCAATATCCGAAATAGTTTGTTCCATATTTTCAGAAGAAATTTTTGCATAAACATCATTCATATTGTATATCATCCAGCTTACCGTTCTAAAGTGGACAAAAACCATAGGAGGAATTTCCGATTGCAGTCCGTAAAGGTTAAAATCATCGACTATTCCAACTATTTCGAGCTTTATATCATCACTCCAGCCTGATTGTATAATTGTTCCCAAAGGGTTTTCTAACATCATTTCATCAACAAATTTCTTGTTTACAAGCATTGTTGTAAGCGTATCCGAAGCTAATTTTTCAGAGAGGTTTCTTCCTTCAAGAATTTTGATGTTCATCAAATCCAGCATTTCAAAATCGACAGCCATATTTTGTGCCTGTACGCTTTTGCTTTCGTAATTGAAATTAGTCGATGAATTTGCTCCCCAGCCAAAGGCGAATGCAGAACCTGAAACCTGTTCAACTCCGTTTATTTTTAAAAGCTCGTTTTTTACGGTTAAATATTTCCCGAACAGATTATCATTCCCCTGATTCCTATACGTTATTTCCAACACCTGCTCTCCGTTAAATCCTAAATCTTTGTTCGACATATAGTTTACCTGCTGATACACTACGTATGAACCGACAATAAACAAAGTTGCAATAGCAAACTGAATAACTAACATTCCGTTTCGTAACCAAACTCCGCTTTTACTTCGTGAAAAGTTTCCTTTCAAAACTTTTAGAGCTTCAAAGTTTGCGACATACAAAGCAGGAAAAATCCCTGCTAAAATTACCACAGTAATAAAAATTACCACAATCTGAATAAAAAACTGACTTCCTTGCATTTCCAGACTTCGGTTTACAAAATCATTGTAGTACGGAAGCAACAATTCTACAATAGCAAGAGATAAAAGAATAGAAATAAATGTGATAATAGCTGTTTCAAAGATAAACTGATTGACAATTTTACTTTTTGTAGCTCCAATGATTTTACGAACTCCGACTTCTTTTGCTCTTCGGATGGTATTAGCCGTAGCAAAATTGATATAATTTACTAAAGACAAAACCAAAATAAGTACTGAAAGACCTGTCATTATCATCAAGAGTTGATAATTTCCTTTTCCTTCGGGAAAAGTAACTTTTGTTCCGTGTAGATAATATTCCTCTAAAGAATCCAAAATAACTTTTATTGTTCCGTATTTTTCGGTATATTCTTCTACAGAAATCCCTTCCTCTTTAGCCCACTTTTTATTTCTATATTCTATATAAATATCATTAATGTCCGATAAAAAATAAAGCAGGATGATTTTATTTTTCATCTATTTGATTATAAGCACTTTAGTTTCCATCCTT
>CAYPCZ010000115.1:0-5716 GCA_964409345.1 uncultured Flavobacterium sp.
CCTAAAATTTCGTTTTTATATAAGTCAAAAGAAATATTTTTAATCACATCATTCCACGTATTTTCTCTCGAAAAAGAAATTACAAGGTTTTGGACTTGAAGTAGAGGTGTTTGGTTTGGCATTGTATTAAAATGAATCTAATTTATCAGGGTTTTGTTGTCCGTCAAAAACTTCAAGAATAATTACTTTCTCGCCTTGAATTTCATAAATCAATTTGAATGACCATACAGTTATATGCCTGAAATTATCTTTATTAGTAATAGGACCGATAGAATATGAAACAAAGTCATGAGCTAAAGAATCACCTAATTCAAGCAGTTTACCAAGAACAGTTAATGCGTTTTGCGGACTTCTTTCATAAATATAATCATAAATAGAAGTCAAAGAGTTCATCACCTGTGACGACCAAATCACTTTCATTATTTTCTGTTTAAAATAGATGCTCGTATTTCTTGGCTTGAGTAGGTTTTTGCTCCGTTTTTTATTGCATTGCTGATAGATTCAACGTGTTCGACATATTCCTTTTCAGAGAGCTTTTTACCTGAAGTAGTGGTTATTGTTGATTCATCACCCAGAATAGCCTCAATATCTCGAAGTATATTTTCATCTGTAATATCCAATATACGTCTGACAATCCTGTTTTTATGTTCTGCTAAAGAATTCATTGCTAACTAATTTTATGCAAGTTAAGGATTTTTTATATTTTTTCTGAAAAAGATATTACAAGATTTTGGATTTGAAGTAGAGGTGTATTAGTTGTCATTCTAGTGTTTAAAACTCAAATTTAAGAATTATCTTTGTAAGACACTTAAAATTAAAATGATGGTAGAATTCGGAATCGGGATGTTTGGCGATGTCCAAATAGACGAAAAAACAGGATATATTCAGCCTACTCAGGAGCGATTAGGAGAAATTGTTGAAGAAGTAAAACTAATGGATAAATTAGGACTGGATTTCTTCGGAATTGGTGAACACCACAGAGAAGACTATGCAGTAGCTTCGCCCGAAATATTTTTGGCATCCTTATCTACCGTTACCCAAAACATAAAATTAGGCAGTGCGGTTTCGGTAATCAGCTCGACTGACCCGGTAAAATTATTTCAAGACTTCGCAACCGTTGATTTGCTCTCAAAAGGTAGAGCCGAAATTATGGCAGGACGTGGTTCGTTTATCGAATCCTTTCCACTTTTCGGATTAGATATGAAAGATTATGATGCGTTGTTTGACGAAAAGTTACGATTGTTAGTACAGCTAAACCAAGAAAAAACTATTACGTGGAGCGGAGAATTCAGAAAACCTTTATACAAACAAGAAATCTTTCCGAGACCTCAGCAAGTGCAATTACCTATTTGGGTGGCTGTTGGAGGAACTCCGGCTTCGGTTATCAGAGCAGGAAAATTAGGATTGCCTGTGATGTTTGCGATTATAGGTGGAGATTGGAGGAACTTTAAACCGCTTTTTGAATATTACAAACAAGCTTATATAGATAACGGTCACGACCCAGAAAAGTTCCAAGTTGGAGTGCATATGCACAGTTTTTTTGGAGAAAATTCACAGGAAGTTGCAGACCAATATTATCCAGTTTACTCTGCCCAAATGGATCGTATCGGGAGCAGTCGAAATTGGCCTCCGTATCAACGACCAAATTTTGATTACGGACGTTCAGAAAACGGACATTTATTGGTTGGAGGAGCAGAAGAATCCGCTCAAAAAATAGCAACGATTATCAAAGAATTTGGACTCACCCGATTCTCTGCTCACATGGATGTCGGAAGTCCGGCACATCAAGATATGATGAATTCTATTAAAATTTATGCGGACCAGATTGTTCCGAGAGTAAAAGAATTATTGAAATAAAAATCTTCTCTCAAAACGGCATAAAAGACCAAATACTTCTACACTTATGAGCAATATCAAACTATTTGAAAGCAAACAAATCCGTTCGGTTTGGAACGAAGAAGAGCAGAAATGGTACTTTTCTGTTCAGGATGTGGTTGAGGTATTAACCGAAACAGTTGATGCTAAAGATTATATAAAAAAAATGAGAAAACGTGATCCTCAGTTGAATGCCAACTGGGGGACAATTTGTCCCCTGGTTGAAATGATAGCAGCAGACGGGAAAAAACGTAAAATTCAATCAGCTGATACAAAAGGACTTTTACGCATCATTCAATCCATTCCTTCACCAAAAGCAGAACCGTTTAAACTTTGGTTGGCACAAGTAGGTTCTGACAGGTTAGACGAAATAGAAAATCCCGAACTTGCCACACAACGAACAAGAGAATTATATAAGCTCAAAGGCTATTCTGATGATTGGATAGAAAAGCGTATGCGAAGCATAGCCATTCGTGAAGAACTTACAGACGAATGGAAAAACAGAGGAGTAAAACAGCAGAAAGAGTATGCAATTCTGACTGCTGAAATCTCAAAAGCAACTTTCGGAATAACCCCATCAGAATATAAACAGGTAAAAGGGCTGAAAAGTCAAAACTTGCGAGACCACATGACCGACCTCGAATTGATTTTCTCGATGTTAGGCGAAGCTTCTACGACAGCTATTGTGAAAACTCAAAATCCTGAAGGATTTATAGAAAACAAAAAGGTTGCAAAACAAGGAGGTACAGTAGCAGGTAATGCAAGAAGAGAACTGGAAAGTAAAACAGAGGAAAAAGTTGTTTCATCAACAAATTATTTACCCGAAGCACAGAAAAAACAAATAGACAAAAAATAACCAATGAACGACTTAAGCGATTACAGAAAATCATACGAAAAAAGTGAACTTTTAGAGAGTCAAATTCCGGAAGATCCCATTAACTTGTTTAACCGTTGGTTTCATGAAGTGGAAGATTTCGGAGGAGTTGATGAAGTCAATGCAATGACAGTTTCGACTATCGGGTTGGACGGATTTCCGAAAGCTCGAGTAGTTTTGCTCAAAAAATTCTACGAAGAAGGTTTTATTTTTTATACCAATTACGATTCCGAAAAGGGAAAAGCCATTCTGAACAACCCAAATATTTGTCTTTCGTTCTTTTGGCATTCAATGGAACGACAAGTGATTATCAAAGGAAAAGCAGAAAAAACACTTTCGAATATCTCGGATAATTATTTTGCTTCACGACCAGACGGAAGTAAATTAGGTGCTGTGGTTTCACCTCAAAGTGAAGTGATTCCGTCAAGAGAATTTTTAGCGGAAAAACTTACGGATTTAGAAAAACAAATCGAAGGAAAAGAAATCTCAAGGCCTGAAAATTGGGGAGGATTTTTGGTTCGACCTATAAGTGTGGAGTTTTGGCAAGGTCGTCCGAATCGTTTACACGACCGAATTCGCTATACACTTCAAGATGATTTTTTGTGGAAAATCGAACGTTTAGCGCCTTAAATAATTGTTAAATTTCAAAAATTAAAGCTCCATAACTGTAACAAAAACAAACTTTAAGCGTTAAATAAGAAACCCTTTTTAATTTATGGATTTTAAATTTAAGATTGTATTATTCTTCTTTTTATTGATTTCTTCAATAAATTTTGCTCAAAACCGATATACATTAAGCGGAACCATTACCGACCAAAACACCAACGAAACCCTTATTGGAGTTGCAGTTTCGGTCAAAGAAGCCAACATCAACACTATAACCAACGAATACGGTTTTTATTCGGTTGCTGTTCCCGAAGGAACTTATACTTTAGAAGTGAGTTATATCGGTTACGCAGTTTTTTCTGAAAGTGTTTTGGTGAATACAAATACCCGAAAAAACGTTTCGCTAGAATTTTCGGGAGTAATGATTGAAGGTGTCGAAATCACCGGAAACAGTAGAGCAACCAACATCCGAAAGCCAGAAATGAGTGTCAATAAACTCACGGTTGAGGAAATCAAAAAAATGCCTGTTGTACTGGGTGAAGTTGATATTTTGAAGTCCATTTTGACACTTCCGGGAGTGACCAATGCAGGTGAAGGAGCTTCAGGATTTAACGTAAGAGGTGGAGCCTCTGACCAAAATCTGATTTTGTTAGACGAGGCTACTATGTATAGTTCTTCGCACCTTTTCGGATTTTTCTCCGTTTTTAATTCTGATGCAATTAAGGATTTGAAATTGTATAAAGGCGGAATTCCGTCTCGCTTCGGAGGTCGTGTTTCATCAGTTTTAGATATTTATCAAAAAGAAGGAAATAGCAAGGAATTTCACGGAACAGGAGGAATCGGTTTGATATCTTCAAGATTGATGCTCGAGGGGCCGATTGTCAAGGACAAAGTTTCGTTTTTGGTAGCGGGTAGAGCTTCGTATGCCCATTTATTTTTGAAATTAACCGACAATCAAAATTCAGCCTATTTTTATGATTTAAACACCAAAATCAATTATAAAATCAACGAAAACAACAGCTTATATCTTTCGGGATATTTTGGTCGAGATGTATTTGATATTCAGAATGCACTTAAAAATTCGTTCGGAAATTCACTTCTAAACCTTCGTTGGAATCATATTATTTCAGATAATTTGTTTACGAATATGTCGATGATTTATAGTGATTATTACTACGGATTAACACTTGATTTTGTCGGATTTAATTGGGATTCGGGTATCGAAAACTATAATTTCAAATACGATTTTAAGCATTATCTTTCGAATGATTTGCAACTGAATTACGGAGCCAATCTGATTTATTATGATTTTAACCCAGGCAAAATCACTCCAATTGACGAAACTTCGGGAATTAATCCGCAGCAATTGGATCGAAAATATGCTTTTGAACCTTCGTTTTATGTTGATGCAGAACAGAAGATTACAGAGGATATTTCGGTTAATTACGGAATCCGATACAGTATGTTTTATCGTTTGGGAAGCCAGAATTTAAATCTTTATACCGATGACAACCCGGTTTTGTTTAATCAAGAATTACAGATTTACGAAAAAGCCGCTCCTATTGGTACAGAATATTTCGGAAGCAATAAAAAAATAGCCAGTTTTGATAATTTTGAACCTCGTTTTGCTATAGCTTATACGCTTGATGACGATCAATCTATCAAAGCGAGTTATAACCGAATGTCGCAATACATCCATTTGATTTCTAATACTTCATCTGCTACTCCGCTTGATGTCTGGGCTCCGAGCGGAAAGTACATCAAACCGCAATTGCTCGACCAGTATGCGATTGGCTATTTCCGAAATTTCAAAAACAAAGAATATTCGTTAGAAACCGAAGTTTTTTATAAAGACGTTCAAAACCGAATCGATTATATTGACGGAGCTGATTTAATCGGAAATAATGCTATCGAACAAGTGATTCTGAATGGAAAATCAAGAGCCTATGGTTGGGAAGTTTTATTGCGAAAAAACACAGGAAAATTATCCGGATTTATAGCTTATACGTTGTCTCGTTCTGAACAACAAACTCCCGGAAGAACCGAGTTTGAAACCGGAATAAACAATGGAGAATGGTACAAAACGCCTTATGATAAAGTACACGATTTGTCGATTACCGCTTCGTATGAATTAAGTCCGAAATGGAACTTCGGAGCTATTTTTTCTTTGCAATCGGGTCGTCCGGTTACGTATCCGAACGGATATTATGAGTACCAAGGAGTCCACGTTCCGAGTTATTCTTTGCGTAACGAAAACCGACTTCCGGCTTATCATCATTTGGATATTTCAGCTACTTATACGCCAAAACCAGAAAAGACAAAAGGTTGGCAATCGGAATGGGTTTTTAGTGTTTATAATCT
>CAYPCZ010000116.1:0-5576 GCA_964409345.1 uncultured Flavobacterium sp.
AAGTAATGGCAGTTATCCACAAAATTGGTAGAAGAAAAACCGCAGTTGCTCGTATATATCTTTCTGAAGGATCAGGAAATATTACGGTCAACAAAAGAGAATTAAAAGACTACTTCACTACAGCTACTCTGCAGTACAAAGTAAAACAAGCGCTTTCCCTTACAGGAAACGAAGAAAACTTTGACGTAAAAGTAAATGTATACGGAGGAGGAATTACAGGACAAGCCGAGGCTGTTCGTATGGCTATTGCACGTGCTATGTGTGAAGTAAACGAAGAAAACAGATCTATCGTAAAGCCAGAAGGACTATTAACTAGAGATCCAAGAATGGTAGAGCGTAAGAAATTCGGACAGAAGAAAGCACGTAAGAAATTCCAGTTCTCTAAACGTTAATCCCTTAGCGAATATTCGCAAAGTTCATTTATTATTGAAATTAAAATCAAGTTTTTGTTGCTCCCCGATGCGTTGGGGGCTGGTTTAGCATCTAAATGATTAAGACCGTTTTCTTGAAACAACAGAAAAGCTACTTAATCATTGCTAGTACAACAGAACGTAAACTATTTAGAAAAAATGGCAAACAAAATTGAAGTAAAAGAATTATTAGAGGCAGGTGTTCACTTCGGGCACATGACCAGAAAATGGAACCCGAATATGGCTCCTTATGTTTATATGGAACGTAACGGAATTCACATTATCAACCTTTATAAAACTGCAGCAAAAATCGAAGAGGCTAATGAGGCTCTCAAAAAAATCGCTGCATCAGGTAGAAAAATACTTTTCGTAGCTACCAAAAAACAAGCAAAAGACATTGTTGCTGAAAAAGCAAAAGCAGCTAACCAACCCTACATCACTGAAAGATGGCCAGGTGGTATGCTTACTAACTTCGTTACTATCAGAAAAGCGGTTAAAAAAATGGCTTCTATCGATAGAATGAAAAAAGATGGTACTTTTGATACACTTTCTAAAAAAGAGAAACTTCAGGTTGATCGTCTTCGTGCAAAATTAGAAAAGAACTTAGGTTCTATCGCTGATATGACAAGACTTCCGGCTGCTCTTTTTGTAGTAGATATAATGGCAGAACGCATCGCAATAAAAGAAGCTCAAAAATTAAACATTCCAATTTTTGCAATGGTAGATACAAACTCTGACCCACGTGAGGTAGATTATGTAATCCCTGCAAATGATGACGCTTCTAAATCTATTGATAAGATTTTGTCAATTGTAACTTCTGCAATTATCGAAGGAGTTTCTGAAAAAGGAAACGCTAATGAAGCAGAAGAAAAAGTAAAAGAAGAAACTGTAGTAGTTGCTCAAGAAGAGAACACTACAGAAGAATAAAAATAACTTTATCATAAAGTCGTTGTGCTGATTTATGGTTATTTTTATACCGAAATCACACAACGATTTTTTTAATTTTTAATCATTAAAAATCAAAGAAAATGGCAAATATCACTGCTGCAGACGTAAATAAATTAAGACAAATTACAGGTGCCGGAATGATGGACTGTAAAAAAGCTCTTGTTGAAGCTGAAGGAGACTTTGACAAAGCAATTGAGATTCTTCGTAAAAAAGGACAAAAAGTTGCAGCTAACCGCTCAGACAGAGATTCTTCTGAAGGAGTAGCTATCGCTTTCATAAACGCAGATAGCACTAAAGGAGCTGTAATCACTCTAAACTGTGAAACAGATTTTGTGGGTAAAAACGAAGGATTCGTGGCTTTAGCCAAAGAACTGGCAGAAAAAGCAATTAATTTTGATAACAAAGATGCTTTCTTAGCTTCTCAATATAACAATGAGATGACCGTTGCTGAAAAACTTATTGAGCAAACAGGGGTTATCGGAGAAAAAATCGAGATAGGGTCTTTTGAAGTAATCGAAGGAGCGTTTGTAGGAGCCTATATCCACGGAAATAGAATTGCTGCTGTAACGGCATTATCTAAAAACTTTGATAAAGCAGAAGAATTGGCAAAAGATATTTCGATGCAAGTAGCTTCGATGGGTGCAGAAACACTTTCATACAAAGATTTTGATCCTGCCTTTATCACAAGCGAAACAGAAGCTCGTATTGCTGTTATCGAAAAAGAAAACGAAGAATTAGTTCGTTTAGGAAAAACTTTAAAAAATGTTCCGAAATATATTTCTTATGCTCAACTTACAGACCAAGTGCTTAAGCAAGCAGAAGAAGACGCTAAGGCTGAACTTAAAGCAGAAGGAAAACCAGAACAAATCTGGGACAAAATTATCCCGGGTAAAATTCAACGTTTTATCAGCGATAACACTACATTAGACCAAGAAAAAGCACTACTGGATCAAAACTTCATCAAAGATGAAAGTAAGAAAGTAGCAGATTATGTGAAGACTTTTGGAGATGTAGAGATTGTTGACTTCAAAAGAGTTACTTTAGGTTAATTCTATAATTTATACATACCTTTGAAAGCCAGTATTTATAATACTGGCTTTTTTTATACCCCATAGTTAGGTTCCTTTAGCACGATCACAGAAGCAAATAAATAAAAAATAACACTATTTTAAGGTGGTCTTGCTAAGACTTTTACTTTTATCTCAACGAATGAAAACTCAAAATTATTTCTTACTTTTGCTTTATGTTTAATTTTAAAAATAAATAAACAATGGGCCATAATATAAAACCAGGAGTAGCTACAGGCAAAGAAGTTCAAAAGATTTTTAGATATGCTAAAGAAAAAGGGTTTGCACTTCCTGCAGTAAACGTAGTAGGATCAAGTTCTATTAACGGAGTTTTGGAAACAGCTGCAAAACTAAAGGCTCCGGTAATTATTCAGTTTTCAAACGGAGGTGCTGCTTTTAATGCCGGAAAAGGGCTTTCGAACGAAAACCAAAAAGCGGCCATTGCAGGAGCAGTAGCCGGTGCAAAACACATCCATACGTTAGCTGAAACATACGGAGCAACCGTAATTTTACATACCGACCATTGTGCCAAAAACTTACTTCCTTGGATAGACGGATTACTTGATGCAGGAGAAGAGTTTTATAAGCAAACAGGTAAGTCGTTATATAGCTCACATATGTTGGATTTGTCTGAAGAATCAATCGAAGAAAACATCGAAATATCTAAACGATATTTAGAGAGAATGACCAAAATGGGTATGACCCTCGAAATAGAGCTTGGTATCACCGGAGGTGAAGAAGACGGAGTAGATAACACCGGGGTAGATAGCTCTAAATTATACACACAGCCTGACGAAGTAGCTTATGCCTACCAAGAGTTAAAAAAAGTCTCAGATCAATTTATCATCGCTGCAGCGTTTGGTAATGTGCACGGAGTATATAAACCGGGGAATGTTAAACTAACCCCGATAATCTTGAAAAACTCCCAAGAGTATGTTCAGCAAAAATTCTCAACCGAGCCTAACCCGATTGATTTTGTGTTTCACGGAGGCTCAGGATCTTCTCTTGAGGAAATCAGAGAAGCAATATCCTACGGAGTGATTAAAATGAACATAGACACTGATTTGCAATTTGCTTTTACCGAAGGAATCAGAGATTATATGACTTCTAAAATAGATTATCTCAAAACCCAAATCGGGAATCCAGAAGGAGACGATGTGCCCAATAAAAAATATTATGACCCAAGAAAATGGATAAGAGAAGGCGAGCTTACATTCAACCAAAGACTAGAACAAGCTTTTGTTGATTTGAATAACGTTAATATATTATAAATTTAAAGTTTAAGATGGATTGTAATCCGGAAACCTTAAACTTCCGAACTCAAACAAAAAGAAAATATGTCATCTTGGTTTAAAAGAACAGAAAAAGGGATTCAAACCCCAACAGAAGAGAAAAGAGATGTTCCTAAAGGTTTGTGGTATAAATCACCAACCGGAAAAATTGTGGATGCTGAGCAATTAGCACAAAACTTTTATGTGAGCCCAGAAGATGATTATCACGTAAGAATTGGCAGTAAAGAATATTTCGAGGTGTTATTTGACGACAACAAATTCACTGAGTTAGATGCCAAAATGACATCCAAAGACCCATTGAAATTTGTGGATACCAAAAAGTATTCTGATCGTCTAAAAGACACCATGTCAAAAACCCAGCTCAAAGACGCCGTTCGTGTGGCAGTCGGAAAGTCAAAAGGAAACGACTTGGTGGTGGCCTGTATGGACTTTGCGTTTATCGGAGGTTCTATGGGCTCGGTAGTAGGAGAGAAAATCTCGAGAGCTATCGAATATTCTATTCAGAATAAAGTTCCTTTTGTGATGATTTCTAAATCAGGAGGGGCAAGGATGATGGAGGCTGCTTATTCGCTGATGCAAATGGCTAAAACTTCGGTTAAGCTGGCTCAATTAGCAGAAGTTCAGATTCCGTATATTTCGCTTTCTACAGATCCTACAACCGGAGGAACAACCGCATCCTATGCCATGCTCGGGGATATTAATATTTCTGAACCCGGAGCACTAATCGGTTTTGCAGGGCCTCGTGTAGTTAAAGATACCACCGGAAAAGAACTCCCTGAAGGCTTTCAAACGGCGGAGTTTGTGTTAGAGCACGGTTTCTTAGATTTTATTACGCATAGAAAAGACCTTAAAAACAAAATTAACCTGTATATTGATTTGATTTTGAATCGAGAAGTAAGGTAGCGCCATTCAATAAACAATTAAAAAGCATCTTTATAATATCAAAATAAAGATGCTTTTTTTATAACCTTCATTTAATAAATGGAATATTCATTATATTTGTCCTCTAATATTTAACTAAAGTATAATGAAAAAAACAATCTATTTATTTTTAGCTGTTGTTTTGACAACCTCCATGAGTATTTCATGCAATAGTGACGACAACGGGCAAGGAGGTAATAACAGTTCTCTAATTGTAGGAAAATGGGAAATCACCAAAACAGGAGTGCTGATAGAGGGAGAGGAAGTCCTTGAGGATTATGAGCACCAAGAAGGATGCAATCGTGACTTTACTGAATTCACTAACAACGGAAAGATGTTAGACTACACCTACTATAATTATGGCAGCGGTTGCGAAGAAGATATTTATGAAAGTGTTTATAGTGTTTCGGCTAACTCTTTAAACATTACCACAGAAGGAGAAACTTTTATTGCTGTTATTCAAACCTTAAATTCTAATACCTTAAAAGTAAGGGGTCAATATGAAAGCGACGAACATGGACTTCCAGTGATAACCATTGCGGTTTTCAAAAGAAAATAACTATCTTTAAAGCCTCTTAATTTAAGAGGTTTTTTTATTTATTAATAGATTTCAACTATGTCTAAAATACTTATTATCGAGGACGAAGCAGCAATTCGCAGGGTATTGTCCAAAATCCTTTTAGAAGAAAACCAAGAATACCAAATTGAGGAAGCACAAGATGGGCTCGAAGGATTAGAAAAGATAAAAAAAGACGATTACGATTTGGTAATATGTGATATTAAGATGCCTAAATTTGACGGGATTGAGGTGTTAGAAGCTACTAAAAAGATTAAACCAGAAATGCCTTTTTTAATGATTTCAGGGCATGGTGATTTGGAAACGGCTGTTAATTCGATGCGATTAGGAGCTTTTGATTATATTTCAAAACCACCTGATT
>CAYPCZ010000117.1:0-5572 GCA_964409345.1 uncultured Flavobacterium sp.
ATTATTCAAACTGGATTTAGGGTATGCCCGCAAACCCGAACACGTTTTTGATGTTACTGCCATAACCGGTGCTGTCAAACAAAAAAGATATAGGGAATATATACATCAGTTTATTGATGCGGCGGCTTTTTGGGGTTCACATATAGATTGTGGAGAGATTTCATTATATAATGCTTCTCCTATAACAAAAGTAGAACATATATATCCCTCTTTAGTAAGCAAATATCAAACGGCTAACAAGTTATACCTTTATATACAAGCGGAAAGAGGACGATCCTATAATTTTTATAATGAATATCCTGATGGGCTAATCAATTTTGATTTAAGACAACCCATTGGTAGTGCCCCTTCTTTTGAATCTTATGAAAATCATGATTGGCCCATTATAGTAAAAGAATTTATACAAACAAACTCTCCATTTATTGACACTCTACAGTTTAGTATAAATTTTGAAATAGATACTACTAAAATATATGATATAAATACTCTTATCTCTGCAACACCTCCATTTATTTCTAATGATATATACAGTATATATCATAATGACAGAAACATCTCTAAATACTTAAATATCCCTAAGTGGACAACAGATAACTTTATTCAGGACAATTTTTTAAGAGATATAAGAATTTATAAAAGTATGATTTTGGAAGAGAACTTGGTTGGTCAATCAAGATTAATCTCATTTTTTCCTCTAAATAATTTTATTTCGACCAGCAATTCTGATTCCTTTACTAGTTCTAATTTTTATTTTTTTCAATTTAGAGGAATACAGAAAAAAAATACAAATTATTTTGACGATTTATGGAAGCCTAATCTTAAAAGCTTATTTGATGTCTCAAATGTGTCTGAAGACTTTTGCTATTGGATAAATTATGAAAAAAGAAACTTAAAAGATTTAAAGCCAATTATAGGAATAAGTGATGTCTTGATGACAAATAAGGTTTTCTTTGATATAGGAAAAAACTTATCTGGATTTAGTAAAAATAGAATTTTATTTATGGCAATCATCAATGACTTATACGCAAATAAGAATGATCTTGCTGTTAGTACAATAAATTCAGGATTTGAAAAAACAACAACAAGTTCTAGTTACATTAATAGTTTATATGGCAATCCAAATTTTGAAATTTTTAAAGGAGATTTTAATGATTCAGGCACAACAATTTCTTCTTTATCTCTATCTCATAAAGAAAATAGCCATTCAAAACACTCTTTTTTTCAGTTAGGAATTTTAGAAGATGAATACAATAAAATATTATATGATAATTCTGTCATTCCTAATCCTCTTCCTTCTCCACCTCATATTCCAACTGATGCAACAAACATTTATTTACATCTAGAGGAAGATCTATCAATATCATCAGATAGTGATTTTAGAAAATTTAATTTAGGTCTAAAATTTGAAAATGGATCAGGTCTAATTGATACGAAGTTCCCTTCTACCTCAAATAAAGTTGAGATATATACAATTGATGGATTTTTCTTTTTCTCCAAAGATTTTTCAGAATGTCAAGTTTTTTACAATTCATTTGCAAATAGTGAAGTTCATTTTAGACCTAAATCAACGTGGAATGGTGAATATGGGTTTGATTGGATTAGAATTGGAGATACAGGATTACCTGGAGATTCAACTCCTCCAAATCCAGACAGAACCTCGTTTAAAAATATTGGGCATTATTATGATGATACATATCCAGATGTAAAAGTTGGTCCAGATGATCCGGCAACAGAGGAGCTTGTTCTCCCAATAAATTTCTTAAAAGAAAAACAAGAATGGCATTTATTAAAAACATCATATGTGTCTTATGCTAAAAGCAACGGTATTTATTCTAAATATTTTTCTCCTTGGATGTCTTTATTCCCCTCTCTTGATGCATCTGGTGGAAGTAGTGGTTTCCCAAAACTCACATTAGGAGGCAGTAATAAATGCTTAATTGAAGCTAATTTAGACCTTAAAATAATGATTCTTTCCGTACCTACTAGTTTAAAATTAAAATATGAAAAGGATTGTTTTGAAATAAATTCAGTTATTTCATCAGAGACGACTGTTCTACCAGACTCTACTGACCCTATAACAGGAAGAACATATAGCTACTTAGAAATTAATGATAAAACAACAACAGGCAGTAGCCCTAGAAATTTGGAAGTAAAAATTAAAGCACTTAAAGAATTTACCAGCAATAAAAGATTAGAAATTATTGCAACTGAAGGTGGAAATGAAAAATTAGCTGGAGAATTATGGTTTATTTCTAACGATAAAGCATCTAGAAAAGAGTGTAATTTACTATTTGTAAATGTAATTACTGATATAACAGGTACAGTAAAAGAAGGGATGGATTTTATTAATTCATCATTAGACGAAGACATAGAGGATAAAATAACTCTTGCTTTTAATCAATCTATGCTTGATATAAAAAATTTAGCAAAAGAAAATCTTAATGTTACTTCAGCAAGTGGCTCTAGTTTTAATACAGATTATACAGATCCAATAACTGGGGACTTTAATCCAGATTTAGGCCCTATTCATCGTGATCTATTATCATCATTAGAGGCATCAGACCCTACATTTGCAAGCAAGTATAAAGATTATTTGATTCTATTCTTTATTGATGAAGGAGACAATACAGGGATATTAGGAAATTCTGAATATATAGGTTTCCCTGCTAGAATTGCCAATGTTTATTCAGAAGGTTTATTAGATAACACTGCTACACATGAGGTACTACATGCAATTGGTCTGTGGCATACCTTTAATAATTTTAATTTGTTAACGTTTACAAAAGAAATTACAGATAATATTATGGATTATTCTGATTTAGCAACAACAATACCACCAATTAATATTATAAGTACTTGGAAGTGGCAATGGGAAGAAGTATGGAAACATCGATTAATTACCAATGAAGCATAATGATTAAAAGCATAAAAATAGTTTTGTTGTATATTGTTGCTATAACTTTAAGTAGTTGTGGTGTAAAAATAGATGAATCAAACCTTAAAAAAAATAAAGGTATGGAAAAATTAAATATTCAAAGTTTGTACAAAGAAAAGAGCTCAATCAGTGACTCTGTGATAACGCATACTACATGGAAAAAAGTTTCAGGACAAGAACTTTTTGTCTATGAGAGAATAAACTTGTACGATGGTTTAACTGAAACTATAGGGGGAAATGAAGATATCGGGTTTAGAAGAACAAGAAGATATGCGGATAATGATATACAAAACTATGACGAGTTCTATCCTACGGGCGAATTAAAGAAAAGCGGGTACCAATATGTTGGAGAGTTAAATCAAAAAAATGAAAAGGACCGCAGGAGAGAGATTTTTAACATTGGTAAATGGACGGAGTACGATAAACAAGGTAAAATAATTAATGAAATTAATTATGAAAGAAATTTTGAAATATCCCTTTCTGATGTAAAAAGAATAATTAATGAAAAAAATATCACACTAATACAAAATCGAATTGCAATAAACAGGGAAACAAAAAACCACAATGGTATTGTTAAAAATAGGTGGGTAATTCGTACAGTTTCCGATAAGCCCGGATATCACTTTCAGATAGTTTATATTGATGGTATATCCGGTGAAATCATTTATGGAGACTATGCAAAACTCAGAAGATAAAAAAAGATATTTTCTTCAAAACATAAACTAACGCGTTTTTGAATTAAAAATTTAAAATTATGCCTAATACAAATCCATATTATCCGGCATTAAGTGATATTACTAAAATTGAAGATTTACCGGATATTCTCGGTTTTTTAAAAGACGGGATTCAAGAACTTTTTAGTGATGTTTTTTATAAGAACCTTCAACTTTCTAAAAGCGTAAACGGGGATATTGCATTTTACAGTCTTGATATTGTGAGTGCTAAAAAGTTAGCTATTGAATTACCGGGAACAGGCATTTTTCTGGTACTTAACCCCGATCATCAGAATTTTAGTATATCTTCTTTTCCTATTACAGTGTCTTGGGACTGGAAAATATTGAGGCATAAACGTTTTTTTAATATCAATAACTTTTCTTTTTCAGTAGGGGATTATTTTTACTTATTAGTGGATATTCTGGAAGTGAGTGAGTCCGATGTTGTTGATTTTGCCTTAAGGAGATTTGTTATACCAAGTAATCCGACGACATACAGAATAGAACAATTGGTTGAAGATTTAAACACTTTCTATAATATAACTATAGCTGTACCGACAGACCCGGAAACAGAAATTGAAGAAATTGTATGGGAAATTCATCAACAAGCCAATGTAAGTGCTTATCAAGCCATATTCACTTTATATATAGCAATCGGACCTTTACAGGAGCAAGAAGATAGACTAAACGCTTTTTTTTCAGCATTTGTGCCTGAAGATATACCCTCCTTTATTAAAGAGATAATTTTCCCAAAAATCAGGGCAACACTTGAGCTTTCAGCCGGTCTGGAATTTCCAAGGAATATACTAAAGCCTGTTTATGATGCTAACGGTAATAATCCCTATGATCCCACTTCTACAGGAGTCCCATATGATGTAATTCCAGAAGACGGAAGTACCGGATACCCCAAAGTTGTTTTAAGATTTGGAGAAGCTTTATTCTACGCTGATACAGAGCAAGGTCTCGGATACAATATGGATATAATACTTAATACCAATGTTCCGGCACAAATAGGTAACACTGGTTTAATTATTGATATTCAAAACCTGAAAATAGATTTAAGTTCTACCCAAAATTTTGTAGAGGCTGATATGCAGGGGCTTTCTCCTGAATTTATGGGAGTCTATACAGATTATACAGCTATTACCCTCCCCAAAAAATAGTTTAATAATGTTGATAATACTACCTTACAAATTGCAGGAAGGAATTTATTAGTTGGAACAGGAGGAGTAACGGGAACTATCTCTCTAGAAACCGTAGGTGGCCAACCCAACAACGGGGCGGCTTATATGGATCTTAAAATTGGCAATTGGAAAATTGGCTTTAATTATTTTAACATGACATTTAAACAAAATGTCATTCAAGAGTCCAATATAGCCGGGAGGTTGACAATCCCTAAATTAAAAAAGCCTGATAATAGTGAAGCAGTAATAGATATAGTAGGGCATCTTAATGAAGTTGGTGATTTTAACTTAACTGCCTCCACCCCTGGGGGTATAGAGCTCACCTTGTTCAATTTTGTCACGTTCAATTTCCTTACGTTGGGACTGGGTCGTGAAAACGATAAATTCTATATCGGTACGAGTTGCCAGATTTGGTTTGAAAATCAGGTGATGGCAAAACTAATCGGCGATCAAATCATTGAAATACCACGGCTACGGGTTTATGATAACGGTACGATAGAAATTGTAGGAGGTAACGGGTTTATCCCGCTTAATATCTCCCTGAACTTAGGACCTATCGATATGGCCGTGACCGGGGTGCATTATGGCTCCACCCAGTTGGAATATAACGGGAATATGCGCAAGTACAACTATTGGGGCTTTGACGGAGCTATCAGTATAAATCCTTTTGATGTACGCAGAATGAACATTAAACGCAATAATACCATGAACATTCATGAATGTAATAATTATTTTTTGAC
>CAYPCZ010000118.1:0-5390 GCA_964409345.1 uncultured Flavobacterium sp.
TTGTCTGTTCGTTTATTTGTTTCGTTGTCGTCTTTTATAATTGGTGGTAACGTTTTGCAGCTTGCCGAAGGCGGGGCTTTCGAAGCACCATCTGTCAAGCTACCACTAATGTTTATTCGGAGCCGAAAAGTTTCTGCCACCACGAACGCCCCGCTTTTGGCAAGGTGCTGTTATGTGCAGTAATTTTCTCCTCCTTCATTATTTCTGTTACGTCCTTAATTAAACCGTCCACCATTGGTGAAAAGTTTCTATACTTTTTCTGTTGAACGATAATAAGATTATATGATTTCTTAGATGTCTCGTCTGATGAGCTGTTTGTCTTAATAATTATTCTGCAAAGTTGCTCAACACAATCTCTTACAATATTATTATTGTCCGTTCCTTTTATTACTCTTTCAAGGATTTCAAAGGCTTTATCATTTTCGCCAGTCTCAACATATAACTCTGCCAATTGTCGGTTGTAGATATCTGTTAGAAAATTCTTATCATTTTTTTCAATTGTCAATTTAAAGGCTTCAATCTCTAAAGCTTTGTCGGCAGTGTATTTTGTGTATGTCCTATATAAACCAAGTTCTTCGTATGTCCAGGCTCTTTGCTGATTTATCCATACAGGTAATTTTGATAAAAATAGTTCTCTTTCATTTGTCGAATAGAGAAAATACAATTCGTCTTGAATTGGAAATTTGTAACTTCTGAAATAGGATTTTTTATTTTCTTTCCAATCGTCTATGTCAGCTTGCAAATAATTACAATTTTCTTCTGTCTCTCCAATATACTTTAACAGTTCAGTTTTTATTGGATTGTCCACTGTTTTTAAATATTGGTAGGTTTCTTTAATGCCTGCCGAAACCAAGTATTCTCCATCAAATCCAATTCCGCTGTCAAAATCAATATTTTTAGTTTCAAAAAACGACCAAATGATTTCAGGTGAATTGAAAAGTGTCAGAATGAAGGCACAGAAGTATAAATTATCAACTTCACCATCTTTCCCATATTTTCTCCATTCCTTTTCTTCCGTAAAGAGGAATTTCACAATTTCATAGTCCGACTGTTTAAGGTCATTGTAAATTGCAATATTTAGTCTTAATCGGTCAAAGTGTTTTGAATTTATGGCGTCTTTGTCAAAGCGATAATTGTCCAACAGTTTTGGGTTCTGTCGGACTAAGTCAAGTTCGGCTTTATATTTCTCTGTTACTATCAAGGTGTCTTGGTATTATTGCACATAACGGCTCACGGCTTTGCGAAGGAGCGGAAAAGGAAGCACAAAAGTTCAGTTTAGTACTACCGTAGCATAAGCCATTTTCTATTTGCTAAATTACAAAAAAGGAAATAAAAATGGATTAGGCGGTAATAGAATTACTGTAGTTGAATTTTGCACTTAACCCGCTCTTTTGCAAAACCGATGTTATCTGCTGCCCCTTTTTCGGTTTTGTTTATTGTCGGTCATTGAGCGTTGGAAAAAGCACACTCTTTTGCAAGTTTTGGTTTGTGCGTTGGCATTGTGTGGCTTGCAAATGTGTGTGCTTGTGTGCTGGCTTATTCATTACATTTTCAATATTTCCGCAAGTTCTTCGAATGATGAAATTCCGTTAATGTCCGTTGTATCAATCCAGTCAATTCCTCCTGCTGGTAAATAGTTGATAATACCCGTTTTGAAATTGTATTGTTCGTTAATTTTTTTCATATCAATAAACCAATCCATAGGAAGTTTTTTCAGTCGAACGATTTCCTGAAAGTCGTTTGATAATTTATTAGGCGACATTCCTTTTTGAATAAGAAGTAACAATCCTAAATCTATGGTTTTGGCGACCTGTAAATACCCAACTAATTGCGAATAGTCCTTTAAACTCAATTGGTTTAAATACTTTGCTTCAATCAATATCAATCGTACTTTTTTGTCGGGATTGATGATAGAAAATACTATGTCGACCTTCAGTTTAGGAATGTAAGTTCCTTCTTCTTTTATAGTAATTCCCGACTGGTTTTCTAAATCAGAAACAATAAAGTCTAAGGTTTTATTGCAAGAATAGAAAACGCTGTAATTTTCCCCAAGATATGTATTTAGATATTGGCTGAATTTCTTTGAAAATTCTTCATAATAGCTTATTTCGTTCTGTATCACTACTTCAAATTTACGGTTAGGTTATCTACTTTAATTTTTGTTTTTATGAGTTGTTGGTTCAAACTATTGCTTACAGCCGAACAAATAAAAGCCCTATCATTTGTTGGGTTAATGACTAATAATGGACTATCAAAAGTATTTCCGATTGTTTTTAATGTCAATATTTCAGTTGTATGTTTATTGATAATTTCCTCCATTGAACCTGTATGTCTTTTACCGTTTAAAGTTTCCGCAAAAAGATAGGCAATACCTTGGTCAATTCCTGTAAAACTTTCAAAATCTTCGTGTTCTATAAGTCTTGAAACTTTGGCCTTGTGTGTTGATAGTTCCAGTTCGGGAAAATATTCTGCTTGAATTTCTTTCAGCTTTTTCAATAGTTCTTTTTTCGTTCCTTTTGATAATCTTGGAAAGAAGTTGATGTACTTGTTTTTGTTCTTTACTAATTTCTCGATTTCCTCAACAGGTGCGTGTGGACATTCCAAAACAGCACAAAAATGATGATAGTGGAAAAACAATTTGTTTCTCACTTCAATTGGTAGTTCGTCAGAATTTTGGTCTGTATGAACTGAAACAGGGCTTGGTGTTCTTAATTTTCGTAAAATACAAGGTATTTGTTCCTCTTTCTTTTGATGCTTTTCAATTTTTGTTACATCAATAGATTTGGCTTGTAATGCAAATGAATATTGAGTAAGAAATGAACGAACCAAGAACCTAATCTTAAATCCTTTTTTCCAACCTTTGTAATCAGGGTCTGATGCCGAATGTTGGTTTGGATGGTTGTACAAAATTTGGTCGGTTGTTGAGCCTAAATCTGTAAGCCACGCACAAAGCTGGACAACAAAATTAAAATTGCGTGTACTTCCCGGAATTTCAACAGAAACTACAGGTGCATCATCTGTAAATCTTCTGTGTGATAATGTCAAACTTGCTCTTGTATCGAAAATACCTGACAAGAAACTTGCTGTATTTATACCAGTTAATTTTGTTTTGGCGGTTGTTAAATCAACGGAAGAAAGCAAAAAACCACCAATCGGCAATCCTAAATATTGCAAATCGTTTTTCAGGCTCGAAATATCCGAATTGTCAATAGGCATAATTAACCATTTACCATTACCAATTTCGTACGTTACATTGAAGTTGTAAGATGAATTAAAGTATTGGCAAATCTTCGTCAGAATATCTGTCGCTATAATATTCATACGTTTGGGTTCCATTCCCCATTTTTTGAATGGAAGGTCAATTACAAATGTGTTTTCGTCTATCTTTCCACTTCCAACTAATAACCCAAGTATGTATGCTTTAATATGATTAATTTTCTCCATTTTCTAAATGCTTTTCTAGCGCTTTGGCAATAACCCAAGCAAAAACTGGCGGAACAGCATTACCAATTACTTTGTAAGCATTCGCAATGGTTTTGTATGGAAATTCAAAATTATCTGGAAAAGATTGTATTCTTGCAATCTCTCTAATTGTAAATCTTCTGTTTTCAAAAGGGTGGGTAATACCACAGTTTTCGGGTTGAGCCGAAGCCGTAATTGTACCATTGATTTCGCCCAATGCAAATCTTCGGTAAAAATTAGGTGCGTGATATTTTTTCGGATTATCCCAAATTTTACGGAAACGTTCCGACATATCATCAGGGTTCATACTTTTCCAAGATTTACCTTTAGAAATTGTTTGACTGATTTTATTTAATGGCGTTTTCTTTTTAAACTTTGCTAACGCTTCTTTACCATCTTCACAAGGTCCAATTTTATCCACCATATATTGTCCTCCTGGGGAATATTTCCAGAAATCATTTGCTTGTGGTGCATTTTTGGGTATGTCGCACAATGCAGAACCAAGGTATAAATCGTAAGGATTATCCGTTTCGTTTGGTAAATTATATTCTGCCACAATTTGGTCTAACAAACTGAAATCAAAATAATCAAAGTCTTTTCTAATGCCAACAATAATTAATCGCTGACGATTAGACGGAACTCCGTAATTACTTGTTTTTAAAAGTTTGTAGCAAGTTTTAAATCCCAATTTTTCAGTTCGTTTTACGATTTCATCGGGAATACTTGTACCGTCTTCCATTTTAGAAGACATAATACCTTTTACATTTTCAAAAACAAAACCGATAGGTTTTTTCTCTCTTTTTAAACCAACTTTAAGTAATTTTTCGCATTCTTCAAAAAGGTTCCCTCTTTCATCATTGATGCCTTTTCTTAAACCTGCGTTTGAAAATGGTTGACAAGGAAAACCAGCAAGCAAAAAATCAAAATCAGGAATATTTTTGAAATCAACATCTTTTATGTCTTCACGATGTAATTCGTGATTGTTAAAAAAAGAAGTATTGGCATTGTAAACGTGTTCAGCCGCAGGGTCGATGTCGTTTGAATATTCAATTTTGAATTTTGTTTTATCAAAGTGCCTGTCTCTGAAATCAAAGTTTCCTGAAAAACCCAAATCTAAACCTCCGCAACCGCTAAATAGCGATACGATTTTGAAAGTTTTGTTTTTGTGTGTGGATTTTTTTTGCTTATTGGGTTTAAAGTCAATAAACATTTGCGGTTCTTCCACAGTTGAAATTGTTTCTAATTCTGTTTGGTTGTACATAATGTTCAAAGCTTTAATGTTGTTTGTTTGGTGTTCTTCTCTCTGATATATTTTACTTTTTCCTCTGCAAGTGTCAATACATTTTCATTACACTTGTTTTCATAAAGTGTATAAGCAATTTTTTCGCTTATCAATTCAGATTTCAAAGTTTCCAAATCAAGGTTAAACGCTATTGCAAGTTTAGGTAAACAAGCTTCGTCAAATTCCTTTTTACCTGTTTCAATTTTGCTCAACGCACCAGAGTCGATGCCAAGTTTTGCACCTAATTGAGTAAGTGTTAAACCGTTTTGAGTTCTCAGTTTTCTAATATATTCTCCAAAGTTTGTTTCCATTGTCTTGATGTTTTAATCTTGACGATTTTGACAAAAATAGGAATTTATATTCTGTCTTGCCAATTTTTTTAGTAAAATATTTCGGGTGGTGGGTGGGCTTGGATGCGTTGGTAAAATTCAAGCTCTTTTGGTTTTTGTGCGTTGGCTTTGTGCGGTTGAAAAACCAAATGTGCTTGAATGAGCGTTGGACAATTTATTTTTTTCTGTCAGTTGAAAGTTGTACGGTCGCTCGATAGGGGTTGCAGATAACGTTTTGCGTGTATGTGCAGTAGCGGATTATAAGCACTTTCCTGTCCGTTTAGCACAAAGTTTCTTAGAAGCACAGACCTTCGATT
>CAYPCZ010000119.1:0-5386 GCA_964409345.1 uncultured Flavobacterium sp.
ATCCGAATGAAATACCGTTATTTAGACATCCGAAGAAATCCGGTTAAAAACAGTTTATTGTTCAGACATAAAGTAGCTCAAGAAGTACGCAATTATCTTTCTGAAGAAGGATTTTGTGAGGTAGAAACTCCGTATTTAATCAAATCAACTCCAGAAGGAGCAAGAGATTTCGTGGTACCAAGCCGTATGAATCCGGGAGAATTTTATGCACTTCCACAATCGCCTCAAACTTTTAAACAGCTACTTATGGTGGGTGGAATGGACAAGTATTTCCAAATCGTAAAATGTTTTAGAGACGAAGATTTAAGAGCGGACAGACAACCTGAATTTACGCAAATTGACTGCGAAATGGCTTTTGTAGATCAGGAAGATATTTTAGCTACGTTCGAAGGATTGACCAGACATTTGCTTAAAGAAATTCATGGATTAGACGTAGAGAAATTCCCGAGAATGACTTTTGATGAAGCAATTCGTAAATACGGTAACGATAAACCGGATATCCGTTTCGGAATGGAATTCGGAGAACTCAACGCTGTTGCTCAACACAAAGAGTTCGGAGTTTTCAATTCGGCTGAACTAGTTGTCGGAATTGCTGTTCCCAATGGAGCAAGTTATACCAGAAAGGAAATCGATGCACTGATTGATTGGGTAAAACGTCCGCAAATTGGAGCTTCAGGAATGGTTTACTGTAAAGTTGAACAAGACGGAAGTTATAAATCTTCAGTTGATAAATTCTATGACCAAGACGATTTATCCAAATGGGCAGAAGTTACAGGAGCTCAAAAAGGAGATATTATTTTCGTGCTTTCAGGTCCTGCTAATAAAACAAGAAGTCAATTGTCTGCTTTACGTATGGAACTCGGAAACCGTTTAGGACTTCGTAAACCAGACGAATTTGCCCCGCTTTGGGTAGTAGATTTTCCGCTTTTGGAATGGGACGAAGAATCAGCTCGTTATCATGCGATGCACCATCCGTTTACTTCTCCAAAACCAGAAGATATGCATTTATTGGAAACCGACCCAGGGAAAGTAAGAGCTAATGCTTATGACATGGTATTGAACGGAAACGAAATTGGTGGAGGATCCATCAGAATTCACGATAAAGCAACGCAAGCGAGAATGTTTAGTTTACTCGGATTTACTGACGAACAAGCCAAAGCACAATTCGGATTTTTGATGGATGCTTTCCAATACGGAGCTCCACCACACGGAGGATTGGCTTTCGGATTAGATAGATTGGTTGCGATTTTAGGAGGACAAGAAACAATTCGTGATTTTATTGCTTTTCCTAAAAACAATTCAGGTAGAGATGTAATGATTGATGCACCTGCTCCGATTGATAACCTGCAATTAGATGAGCTTCAGATTGCAATAAATATACAAGAGTAATTAGATATTATTTTTAACAAGGGAAATTAAAACTGTCTTAATTTCCCTTTTTTATTTAAAGAACTTTTCCAAAGTTTTGAACTTTGGAAAAGTTTTAAAAACAAAATTAATTATGAAAAAAATAAGCCTACTCGGAGCAGGATGGCTGGGTTCACCACTTGCTTTACAGCTAAAAGAAAACGGAAATCATTTAAAAGTTTCAACTACAAGTCCAGAGAAAATTTCTTTTTTTCAGGAACATCATATCGAGGGTTATCTGATTAACGTAAGTTCGGATTCTGATAACGAAAATATAGACCAACTTTTTTCGGATACTGATATTTTAATCATTACTATTCCGCCCGGAAGAACGCAAAACGTAGAAAGCAACTACGTCGAAAAGATAAAATCTATTATTCCGTTTATCGAAAAACATCATATTAAAGAGGTGATTTATACGAGTTCCACAACGGTTTATCTTTCGTTACAAGGCGAAGTAACAGAAGAAACTCCGATTGTTCCGATTTCGGAAATGGACAAACAAATCTTTGAAATCGAGAATTTACTACTCAACAACCCGAACTTCAACGCTACCATTTTAAGATTAGGTGGCCTTATCGGAGAAGACCGTCATCCGGTAAGATTCATCGTAAAAAGAGAAGTTATCGAAGAGGCCAACAATCCGGTAAATATGACTCACAGAAATGATATTATTCGTTTTTTAGAGAAAATAGTTGAGCAACCAATTCCGAACGAAATTTTTAATATTGTAGCTCCTATTGGTTTAAATCGTAGAGAATTTTATACGCAAGAAGCTCAAAAACTAAACCTCTCTCCTATTCCGAAATTCGTGGACAACCCTGATGCTGATATGCGAAAAGTTAACGGAGAGAAAATTGCTAAACGTTATAATTTAGACTATGAACATTTAGTGTAAAACTTTCTGCTAAATTGTTATCTTTGGGTTTATGAAAATAGAACAACATTTTGATAAGGTCGCTTCTTTCCAGAACTTGGAGCTTTTGGCCAATCAGGTCGTTGAGGGCTTTATTTCGGGAATGCACAAGAGTCCGTTTCACGGGTTTTCGGCTGAGTTTGCCGAGCACAAGATTTATAATTCTGGAGAAAGCACCAAACATATTGACTGGAAGCTTTTCGCACGCACCGATAGGCTTTATACCAAGCGGTTTGAAGAAGAAACCAATTTGAGGTGTCATCTTATTATAGATAACTCCTCGTCGATGCACTATCCGAAGTTAGAGCAAGACGAGCCTTTTTACAAAAGCAAAATCGGATTTTCGGTATTGGCATCCGCTGTATTGATGAACCTTCTTAAAAAGCAACGAGATGCTGTAGGGCTAAGTATTTATTCCGACACCTACGAATATTATGCTTCTGAGAAAGGCAGCGAAAGACACCACAGAATGCTTTTGAATACTTTAGAGAATATATCTTCTTCTCCTACTCAAAACAAAAAAACCAATACGGTCGATTTTTTGCATCAAATTGCCGAAAAAATACACCGGCGCTCAATGATTGTTTTGTTTACTGATATGTTCCAGAATCAGGACGAAGACGAGCTTTTTAGAGCTTTACCACACTTAAAGCACAACAAGCATAAAGTAATTGTCTTTCATGTGCACAGCAAGCAACACGAACTAAATTTCGAATTTAGTAATACCCCTAAAAAGTTCGTTGATTTAGAGAGCGGAGAAGAAATAAATCTTTTTGCAGACAATATTCAAGAACAATACAGCCAGGCAGTAAAAAAATATTTTGAAAAAGTTTCACTTATCTGTTCGCAATACAGAATCAAATATATCCCTGTAGCTGTGGAAGATAGCTTCCACAAAGTCATGCTTACGTACTTAACCGAAAAACCAAAGTTCGGTTAATCTATACATTTTTTAAAAAAAGACTTGCAGGTATAAAAAAGTATTGTATATTTGCACTCGCATTAGCAAACGGTTTGGTAGTTCAGTTGGTTAGAATACATGCCTGTCACGCATGGGGTCGCGGGTTCGAGTCCCGTCCAGACCGCTAAAATTAGCAAGATAAAAAGTTTTCGGAAACGGAAACTTTTTTTTGCGAAAAACATTTACGATTAGTTGTGTTGTTTTGTCTCGTTGAAAGACGAGATAGGTTTAGTAGTTAGACCAATGAAAAGCTTTCCGTTAAATCGGGGGGCTTTTTTGATTTTAGGGTAACCCCGCCTATAAAGACCAAACAAATTCGTTATCTTTTCTATACCGTCGAACTAAACATTTATTAGCCAAAACAAATACACAACAATGGCATCTTCTAACGCTATTGCTTTTTATAAAGTCTTATATCTGTTCATCAAGACGTTTTTGTTTTTCTTCTTTTAAGTAAAATCGATTAAACACTTGGCAAGTAACCAAATCGCCCATTACGTTAATCGAAGTCCTAAACATCCCCAACAACCTATCTACACCAATAATCAAAGCAATAGCTGTTACCGGAATCCCTATGGTTGCAAGCACTGAGCCTAGTACTATAACCCCAGCTCCCGGAGCAGATGGCGTACCGATAGAGGCCAAAATAGTTGTGATAATTACCACAAGAATAGTGGGCATATCAAGCTCTAATCCATAGACCTGAGCCAAAAACAGAGTAGCAATAGTCTGAAAAACAGCCGTTCCATCCATATTTATAGACACACCTATCGGAATTATAAACCGACTGACAGATGGGGCTATTTTCATCTTCTCTTCGGCAGTTTTAAGGGTCATTGGCATAACAGCAGCCGAGCTAGCCGTAGAAAAAGCTAATAGTAGAACATCTTTGGCATCCGAAAAGAAATTTTTCAGATTCGTTTTTGCTACAAACAATAATATCATACTATAAACCACCACTACCAAAAGCAACCCAATCACAACAGTAAGCATAAACATCGAAAGCCCCATAATGGTTTCGATTCCTACCTTTGAAGTTACCTGACACATCAAGCCAAAGACTGCAATTGGAGCCAATTTCATAGCCCAACGAGTAATTGCCATAGTGATTTCTTGTACTGAATACATGACTTTAAGTAACGGAACTGCCGTATCAGAAGGAATATTGGCTAATGATACCCCAACGATAATGGCAAAAATCACTATACTCAGCATATCTCCCGACACCAATGCTTGTAGCGGATTTGCAGGCAAAAGACTTACAATAACTTCCGGAATACTACCAAAACTCAATAATGCACCTGATTCTGAAATAGCTTCTGTGTTAATAGCCATATCTGCTGTAATTAAACTCGAGGCATCCATATAATTTCCCGGCTGAATAATACTTGCCAAAATAACGGCCAGAATTAAAACCGTAGTAGTAGTCATCCCGTAATACAGTAACAATCTCGGTCCTGATTTTTTTAAGTATTCGGTGCTACTTCCGCCGGCTATACCCTGAACAATCGAAGTGAACATAAGCGGAATCATAATCATCTGCACCACCCTGATGAATAAATTACCCGGAAAAGCAATCCAGTTGATAACCGAGTCAAGTGTGGTCTCTTTTATCCATTCGGGCTGTGTAGCAAAATAAGCCCCCAGAAGCACTCCGGTTATCATTCCGATTAGAACCTTAAGCCATAGTCTTGTCTGAACCAGATTTTGAAGGTAAGAGTAAAGATCTTTTATAGGCCGTAATCGTTCTGAGTTTCTTAAATCAAAGCTATCCATAGAATTTAAAAGAAATATGAATTATACCACAAAGTTAGCCTTTTCAGCTTTAGAATCAAGAAAAATATATCATCGGCAGCACTAATTAATTCCTCTTTGCAAAATCTTGTTTTTTATTTAAAATTACTACTAATTTATTTTACCCTTTTTGGTAGTATTGTGATTTTTTTGGGTGACTAAAAAGTGGATGTTTTGACCGTAATTGAACTTCCGATAATTAAGTATTTAACAAGAAAAGCCATCCTTTTCGGGATGGCTTTTTCTTTTTATTTATGTTATCTCTTTAGTGAGAAATGTGCTTTAAATTCTTTTCTAATATCATTTTC
>CAYPCZ010000120.1:0-5199 GCA_964409345.1 uncultured Flavobacterium sp.
GCTGGCAAGTTGAGCATTTTATTTAAGTTACGGATCATCCGGAGCGAGAGAGGAATCTTTCGGTTCAGTACTTTTGAAACAGTTCCTTTATCACCAATAGTAGGGACAAGGTCTTTGGGTTTAAGACCCAAATCTTCCATACGGACCTTAATGGCATCTATCGGATCGGGAAGAGGGATTTCCTCGAAATTTTCTGATTCATACTTTTTCACCAGCAACACCAAAATTTGCAACTCGTGGGATTCAGGGGAATCCTGCGGTGCATCAAATATTTCCTCTATGCGCTGTAAGGCATTCTCATAATCTTTTTCAGATGATATAATATGTAAATTTTCCATTCCACCTATACTTTTAAGACATCAATTTTATCATATTCAGCATGCGGGCCAAACCATTTTATCAAGGCATGCTTGTATTGAAAGCTAAACCTCACTATTAGCCTATATTTGTTCCCCTTTACATTAAAAACCATTCTCTGATCCCCTACCTGATCTGCACTTGGGTAATCCTTCTGCACTTCATGAGGACTACGCCATGCAGCTTTCTTGGTTACTGCCAGCCAGGTGATCAGCCAGTCTTTGGCATCAGGATGTTTTTAAATAAAAATCTCTGATCGTTTGTTCCCTGATAATATTCACACCATAAAGTTAAATAAGAAAGTTGGTTTTTTACCAACTTTTGTGAAAGATAGTTTGAAAACCCAAAAAAATAAAGTGATTGATAAACAGTAAAATATTGTAACACTGCCGTATATGGCGCAATCCATAGGTTGAAAATATAAAAACACCTTCTTAAAAATTAAGTTGTTTTCGTATTCCTTCCCTAAAAACAAAGCTATGAAGAAAGCCAGATACACCGACAAGGATTTGGTTGTGGACATCCTTACCAGATCATTCAATGCCAATCAAAGTGTCAATTATATAGTAAAACAGGATGAAAAAAGGATAAAGCGGATCAGTGCACTGATGGACTATTCATTTGAGGTTTGCTACATGTTTGGGGACGTATTTTTATCCAATGATGAGAAGGCGTGTGCATTGGTATTATATCCCGATAAGAAGAAAACAACCTTTCGTTCAATATTATTGGACGCCAAACTAATAATTTCTTGTGTAGGAGTTAAAAACATAAGGAGAACACTTGATAGAGAAACCAAAATAAAACAAGTCCAGGTTAAGGATAGGATGTACTACTTATGGTTCATAGGTGTCAACCCTGAATACCAAAATACCGGAATCGGCACAGGGCTTCTTAAAGAAGTCATTAATGATAGTCAAATTCAAAATAGACCCATCTATTTAGAGACATCTACACTCAAAAACTTACCATGGTATAAAAGTCAAGGCTTCAAGGTGTATCACGAATTGGATTTAGGCTACCGCTTATTCTTTTTAAATAAGGAACTAAACAAAATGCAATCCTGATGTTGGTATTCGGAACTGAAATGCACATTGTTACTTTCATTTTTGTATGTATAGAAACAGTGATTCTTTTTTATCTGGTGATCTATAGGTTTGCAAGGCCTGATGACAAATCCATCCCTCTAAACATAGCATTAATATTCTTATTGATAGGCTATAATATTGCAGGAGGTTTATTTCCAGATCCTGACCTACCAGGTTCTTTATTCTTACAAGCTTCGATTGCCTATGGTATGGGGTTTATCACTCCATGCTACTTTCCTTTTTATGTCTACAAAGCATTCGGATTAAAGAAAATGAAATTCCATGCCTACAGAGGAGTTTACTTGTTCTTGGTTCTACCCTATCTTCTATTTGTGCTGGTTTTATCCCAATCTGAAAATTTAGAAGTAGCGCAACAGGTTCTTATTCTACCGTTGCTATATTCGTTTTGGGTTTTTTATTCATTAAAGAAAGCCATCAAGTATAAATATCAAAATGATTTCAGTTATAAGGGATCTAAAATCGAATTAACCATACTGTTATTAAGTATGTCTTCATGGATCGGACTTCCTATTGTTGATTATTTTAATCTGGGGCAAACGGCAGAAGTAGCCCTTACAAATGGGGGATTTCTACTATTATTTGCGTTTCAAGTAAATGGACATGTAAAACAAACCAAAGAAGAACATCAAAGATTGATCGAATCAGAGCTTCGCCTAAAAAATTGGAACAACACACTACAGAAAGAAGTAGATAAAAGGACTAAAAAACTACAGCAGATAAACGAGCAAAGGGCTCATAATTTTATAAATCTGGTTCATGAAACCAAAACACCTTTAACCATTATAAATAATTACTTAGAAGAATATATTGCTAAATATGGCTCAGTTGAAGAGTTAGACACAATTAAAGGGGCTATCGACAAGCTTACCCAAGATGTAACCCGTTTGTTCGATATAGAAAGGTTTTCAAAAGGTATCAATGTGTATAATCACAATCAAGTCTCCAATTTCACTGAAATTCTCAGAAGAAGCTGTGTGCTGTTTGAGCACTATTGCCAAAAGCAAGCCATTTCCTGCAAGCAGCAAATAGAAGACAAGGCATACATAAAAGCAGACCCATACGCTATAGAACGGATTGTAAATAATCTTCTTGAAAATGCCATAAAATTTTCAGAGCCAGGAGGAAATATTGAAATCAACTTAAAAACTATAGGAGATAAAATTCATTTTACAGTAAAAGATACTGGCATAGGCATCCCCAATGAATATCAAAAGAGCATATTTGAACCCTACTATCAAATAAACCATAAAAAAACAGGGCTACAAGGAATGGGTCTTGGATTGCCGATTGTGAAACAAGTGACAGAGAGTCTAGATGCTGAATTGCATCTGGAGAGCGTACCTCTTGAGACCCCGGGTACAAAAATAAATATAGTCTTTCAGAAGTATGGCTTACAGGAAAGTGACGTGCCACTCAGTTCTACAAAGGGTATTTCTTTAATTTATAATATGGACACCTTTATTATGGATGACCCAAAACATGATCACAACAAACGCTCAATTCTCCTGATAGAGGATAATAAGGCTATGCTGAACTACCTTACTAAAAAATTAACAGTCAAATACAATGTCTATTGTACTCTTAATGGAATAGATGCTTTGAAGAAAATTGATCAGCTACCCATTATACCAGACCTTATACTTTCTGATATTATGATGGATAAAATGGATGGATATGCTTTTGCGAAAGCAATTACGGAACAAAATGCCTATAACCACATCCCTATCATATTTTTAACTGCCAAATCAACTCCTTCGGACAAACTGAAAGGTTTACGTTTAGGAGCAATTGATTTTATTCAGAAGCCATTTTCGTTTGAAGTATTGAACCAAAAGGTGGAAACAGTATTGGGCAATATTGAGAAACAAAGGAATGCAATCCTTAAAAATTCAATTTCAAACCTTAAGGCCGTAATTAATTCTGATATAAGACCTGATAACGCTAGTATTTCAACGAGAACTGAACAAAAACTCAAACTTTACCAACTTACCAACCGGGAGGTGGAAATTTCAAAATATATTATGAAAGGCGTCCAATATAAGGAGATTGCAAAAAGCCTTTTTATTTCCGAAAAAACAGTAGCCAAACACATCCAAAATATTTTTGTGAAAGTGGATGTATCCAATAAAGTTGAATTTATCCATAAATTAAACTCATAAATTTAAGTATATCTCCTCTATAATCTCAATTAAAGCCTAATATCTATTATAAATTACGTATTAAAATAGTATAAAAACCGTATTCTTTTATTGAAGACAAACCACCAAATTTAATCATGGAAAATATTTGTCTAATTCAACTAAAGAATTATGCGTGGAAGATATACATTGGAGTGGTTGGATTCTTTGATCACCGTTTCGCTTAATCCTGCAATCACGGATGTTGCAGCAATATCCGATCAGGAAATAAATTCGATCATACCCAGGCTTGGTGAAGAGAAAAGCAAACAGAAGTCATTATTGGTCAACTACGTATTCGGGTTGACCAAAGAAAAGCAAATTGAATTGTTACTTAAGCAGTACCATTCGGCATTAGTTGTCCTGCTTGATCAAGCTATGGAAAACCTTGAAAATGCTCCAGACAATAGGCCTGCGATCAAATCGGTTGCCCACGAACTTATTGCCTGTGTCAACGAATTGCTGTCTTTTATTGAAGTCCGTTTTTCGAATTACTTGTGTGCGAATGAAAGGATACCTATTACCTACCATGCTATAAAAAGGGAGGAAGTAAAACCTCGCCTGAAAAAACTTGAAGACATGTTTATTGAAAAGAACGTCGATAATGAGATTAGAAGCATCATTTTAAAAACCTTTTATTCTTTTATAGATCATCCCCCAGCAGCTACTTCTGTTACCTTTCAAGAAGTTACTTACCTTAATGAATTATTGAGAGCAATAGAATTGCTGGAAGACCCTACTCAAACGGACCATGTATATTCTACATTAGATGACCTGCTTATTTACCTAAACTTTAATTGTAAAGACTACATCAATTATTTCACGAAAGTGATCGAAGAGAAAATTAGTTCTGTGGAAAACACTTCTGAAAAAATGGATACACTTTTGTTCTATTCTAAAGAGTTTAATCAGATGTGCCAGAAATCAGGCGTTGCTTTGAACCCACAGGAAAATGGCCTAAAGGAAGAAATAGGAAACTGGTTCAGACAGGAAATTTTGTATTTAGAGAAAAAGAACCAGCATGCATCCATGCCGTTAGAAGCAGAAAAGGGGAATCTTGAAACCGTGAGAACTATTGAAGAAGAGAATCATAAGGTATTATGCACCCTCTCCACAGACCAAACGGCATTAATCCTTCGTGCAGCCACCGAATTGCGTGTCTTAAAGTCCCGTTCTTTGAATGCAATGTTCAAAACAATAGTACCCCACCTTTCCACCCCTCATAAAGAAAACCTTTCCTACGATTCCGTGCGCAGCAAATCATATGTGGCCGAAGAAAGGGATAAAGAAAAAGCTATTGAAGCATTGGAAAATATCATTGAGCGGATAAATGAGTATTAGGGTTCGGGGTTAACGGTAGAGCCCTTCTTTAGGATAGCGTCTAGGTTAGAAGTTTTGGGCATTGGTGGTCTTCATTCTAAATGTATTTACTCTATTCCCTTTTCTTTTTCATTAAATAGTGATAAACACTTTGATTATTTAATGCATAAGCATAGGCATTAATAAATTCAAAGCCATGGTCTGACAAAAAATTCAAAGCATCTACCATAGAGTTA
>CAYPCZ010000121.1:0-5160 GCA_964409345.1 uncultured Flavobacterium sp.
GTTGTCACCTGTCTTGACTAGGCTTTATGGGCCAGACGCTTTTGGTGTCCTCGGTGCATTTATTGCCGTAATTGCACTGCTGACCCCCATCGCAGCTGGATGTTATCCCGGAGCGATAGTTGTCCCTAGGCGAAATGATCAGGCAGTTCTTGTCGCTGTGGTTTCTTTTTTTTCCGCCTTTGTATTCTCCTTGCTGTTGTTTATATGCTTTCTCAGTTTTGGAGACTACATATGGAGGTTTTTGGGCTATGGAAATAAAGAAAACTTTTTTCTGCTGATTCCTCTTGCTGTCTTCACTGGTGCTGTTTTACAGGTGGCGCAGCAAGGTCTAATAAGAAACTGTTATTTTTCTCACGTCGCTCGTGCTGCGGCGCTCCAGGCGGCTATCGTTGGCCTGTTTAAAGTGGCGGCAGGAGTTGTCTTCCCATCCGGTGAGATTCTTGTAATAGCGGTTATTTTGGCAACCGTCGTTCATTCTTTTTTGCTAGTGCTTCCGGTCGCCAGTCAATTATGGAGAGCTAGTGAGGCGACTAAACGCTACATGGATTGGAAAAGGCTTCGCGCAGTGGCTAGTCGATATTCGGATTTCCCTGTATACCGAGCGCCGCAGATGTTTATAAACGCGCTGAGTGAAAGTTTGCCGATTCTACTGCTTGCTACCTACGCTGGGCCAGTTTTTGCGGGATTTTATTCTTTGTCACAATCTGTAATAGGTGTTCCGACTAACTTGATTGGAAACTCAGTTGGCGATGTATTTCTTTCTAGAATCGCGAGGGCGGCGCATGTATCAAGCCCTCTCAGACACTTGTTCATAAGAACAACCCTCGGTTTGTCTGTTGTAGCCTCTTTTCCATTTTTGATCCTTATTCTGTTTGGACCACCTCTTTTTGAACTGGTTTTTGGTGGAGGGTGGGAAGAGGCAGGTTCGTATGCGAGATGGCTTTCGGTATGGATGTATTTTAAGCTGATATCTAATCCGTCAATTAAAATAGTGCCTTTTGTCAATGCTCAGCAGTTCCATCTTAAATTTACCTTTGCCACGACGTTTGTACGTCTTTTACTTATGTTGGCAGTTGTTGTCATTCTTAAAGAGCCGGATTTTCTGGTTTCAGTTGTTGGTATCTCTGGCGCGATAAGTCAGATTCTTTTTATCGCGCTTGTTTTTTCTAAAGTGTCTGAGTTCGATAGAAAGCGAGATCACAGGGCTTAGATTTGGATAAGAAGTCGATTGGAGGATATATTGAAAAAAATCATAGTGCTTCATGAAAGTGGTGCCAGATCTCACTATCGGGCGCTCGTTGATGATAGCGCACTAGTAGTAGAGTTTTATGAGTTTGCCATCGCTAAACTAGTGGTTAAGTCGATTTATACCAAAAATCTAAAGCTTTTCCTTAAACAGGTTAGCAATCTCCTCTTCTTGATCAGATTGCCATTCCTAAAAGACAGAGTTGTAGTTCTAGGTATGGCTCCTTTCGACTACAGAGTCGTCTTTTTTTTATGGCTAACACGGCGAAATGATATAATTTATCATTCGTCCTGGCCTGAATGGAATACCAATTTTTATCCGAAAAGACTTCTAGCTCCGCTTGTTAAAGGGCTGTGGAAGAAATTTCTCTTGGGCTGCAGAGGGTTGGCTTGCGTAAGTAATGAAACCAAGCAGCAAATTCAATGTTTCTGTGGAATTGATCATGAGCGTGTTTGGGTGGTAAATCACGCAATAGCACGTGCTTTTGTAGCTATGGATGTGCGTTTCCCGAGGGAGGAGGCCTGCTTGTTCGTTGGCAGAATTGAGGAAGGAAAGGGCGTTGATAGAGTATTTTTGTTGGCCCAAATCCTATCTAATATGAAGTTTTACCTAGCTGGTGAGATTCGTGGAAATCTGAAAATCCCGGCGCTTCCCAATGTTATCTATTTGGGATACATAAGAGGGGAGCGCGATTTGGCGGATATGTATGATCGGTGCAGCTTCCTTCTATTACCATCAAAGCGAACCAAAACTTGGCAAGAGCTGTTCGGACTAGTGATTATTGAGGCAATGCAGAGAGGGTGTATTCCGTTATGCACGGATCATGTTGGCCCCCAAGAAATACTCGGCAAAAAATTTCCTTGCCTGCTCTTTACGGAAGAGAATTATGTGCAGGGCGTCAAGTCTTTTATCGAAATGCATCTTGTGGAGGTCCGCAAGATACGTGAATTGGGAAACATGCTTGCAAATGCGTCTAACAAATTCAAATCGGAAAGTATAAGGCGATTATGGAAATTGTAGTCTCTATCGTGACGTACAACTCTCTGGCTTATCTTGAAAACCTTGTTTCAGATCTAGAGCAGTATGTTTCTTCGGAGAGGGTCAACATTGTGTTTGTTGACAACGGTTCAACAGATGGCACCGTTGATTATCTCAAATCTTTGACGCGATGCTCTATTCACATAATCGAAGGCGACAATGTAGGTTTTGGGGCGGGGCATAATAAGGTTTTTCGCGCTTTTTCTTCAGCGAATTATTACCTTCTTTTAAATCCAGATTGTAGGATTGAAAGCCGAGTTGTTGATGACCTTTTGTCTTTTGGTCCAATTGATATCGCTGCTCCTAATGTTTATAGCTCGGATGGTGCCTTGCAAAAGAACTCATATTGCTTTACTACTCCGACCAGGATTGTTGCGTATGAACTGGGTATAAAGCGGCTTACTTCGAATTTTACTACTCGCCAATATGCGGTTGCGGCCTGTCGGAAGTCCGTCGACTGGATAAGTGGGTGCTGCATGATGATTTCTCGCGAGGTAATAGATAAAGTTGTAGGTTTTGATGAAGAAATTTTTTTGTATGCGGAAGATGAGGAGTTTTGCTGGCGAGCTGGTAGGTTTGGTTTTGTGGTGGAAAAGCTTGATGTCGGGAGAGTGGTTCACTATGTTGGCTGGAAGAGTAATTGGAACAATCCTTCTGTCAGAAGGGTGATGTATGTTTCGCATGGTTACGTATATCGTAAGATTTATGCTGAAAGACCGCTTCGTAGAGGATTGATGTTGTTTGTCAATTGGTTGAGGATGAAAAAATACTCTTTCGGGTCTCCTTCATGATTAAATGTTTCGGTTTGATATTTCGAGGGCTTACCAAAGAGTCTCTGCTGGAGGCTTCTGGGGGAATGAAATTTATAGTCACGGTTAATTCCGAGTTTATCGTTAGGGCCAACACGGATCAGCCAAGATTAAAAAAAATTATAAATGCTCACACGGCGACCTTTGATGGACAGGTTCCCTATCTGCTAGGAAGAGTAATTCACCCGAAGGTGCGTGTCGAAAAGATTAGCGGGTCTGATTTTTTCTACGACTTGTGTCGTTACGCGAATGCATATTCTTTGAAGATTTTTTTATTGGGTGGAAGGAATGCTTCAAATGAGGGGGCTGTTGATTATGTTCGGAAGAAGCTTAATGTGGTTGCTTCGGGCTACTCTCCGCCTTTTGAGGACTATCCATTTTCGCAGAAAAATTCAAGCGATATAAGTGCGGCTCTTACAAAGTTTCAACCCGATATAGTTATGGTCGGGTTTGGTGCCGTTAAGCAGGAGTACTGGATTGACGATAACTATGAGTTTCTATCGCAGTTAGGCGTTAAGTTTGTTGTTGGCGTTGGCGGCACGTTCGATTTCGTGTCGGGTGAGATCGATAGAGCGCCGATTTTTATCCAGAAAGCGTGTTTGGAAGGGGTCTACCGTTTTGTAAAAGAGCCGAAGCTTTTTCGTTTCAGACGGCTCGTAAAAAGCTTGGGTATTTTCAAGTATTGGATAGATGACTTATTTAGATTAAGCGGAAATCGGCGTCAGTGATCTTCGAGCTTTTTGTTTTTACTCTCAGCTTCTTTGTGATCTTTAATGACTTTTTTGAGTTGGCATTTGTCTTGCCATTCATAAATTTGGTTGACCATGCTTTTGTGCTTGTGTTCTTCCTTGTTGGCTTGTTTGGCTCTGCATTCTTGATTAGGTTACCTGTGATGAGGTGGTTGGGTGTCTCCCGTCTGGTTTTAATGGCGTTTATTTTTTCTGTGGTTACTCTATCAAGAGGTTTTATAAGTGATGAGTTATCTTTTTTTAGTGTAATAGTGGGTTATGTCTATTATTTCAAGTTTATATTTCTTTTTTTATCTGGTGTCTTTATCGGATTTTTTGTGAAAAATGGCCGGTTTGATGGCTCTTTATCGGGTTTCTTTTATCTTTTAATTGTATTTGTTGTATTTTCTTGCGCCTTCAATTTTTTGTTTCCGAAAATTTGGCATTCATATGTGCCTGCTCAAGAGTTTTCTGGGGAAAATCGTCTGACGGGTCCTTTTACGAATGCCGGGCGAACAAGTTGGCTCTTGGTTGTTTGTGCTATCTATGCAGCTGTGGTTTGGAGGAGGAGTGCGTTTTCGCGTGTTTTTTTCTTGTTTTTTCTATTCTTTTTATACTTTACATACGTAAAAAAATCGGTGTTTGCGCTTCTGTTGTGCTTAGGAATGATTCAAAAAAATAAAGTTAAGAATCTAGGCGTTTCATATGTGATATTAAATTATGTTGTCGCCGCTTTTGGCGTTGCGTTGTTCGTATTTGTTTTTTTTGATGCTTTTTCTCGGATGGCAACTGAATACACTGGGGATGGTCTGAGTAACACCAATTCTAGGCTTTTACTGTCGGTGGGCGCATATTCAATTTTGTCTGAGTCTACGATAAACTTGCTCTTTGGCGCTGGACTTTCATCTTGGGGTGGGTTCGCTTCAAGCATCTTTTATAGCCCTTATTATGGGTATTATGGCCTAGACAGTACCTGGGGTTTTGTTCAGGGTAGCTCTACCTATACGGGTGACTTTTATATTGCACATGTGTTAGGCGAAACAGGCATTGTGGGTGGGCTTTTTACCGTTTTGCTATGTCTTCAATTGTTGAAAATTTACGTACGAATGGGTCGGATGGCTAGCACTCTTCAATCCACCACTTACCCTAAGTTCCAGTTCTTCTTTCTTCTCACCCTTATTCACGTATTTGTAGAAAGTATGGGTATATGTGCATTGGAAATTAATCAAATGATCATTGTTGTGTTTTTTTTGCCGGGAATATATTTTGGAAAGCGCATTCGCGAGTTTTTGCTTCAGGCATCTGAGGTTCAATCCCATCACCCGCTTTCCAATAGGGT
>CAYPCZ010000122.1:0-5099 GCA_964409345.1 uncultured Flavobacterium sp.
TCATTTGAAGAAGCCATCTTTTTGGCTTCTTTTTTTATCGGACAACAATGATTTGTAAATCAATTTGGGTAAAATACTTTCGAAGTAAATACTTTTTTTGTGTTGTAATGTTACCCAGCTGAAGTATGGGTTGCCAAGCAAAAACTTTTAAAAAATCATAATTCTTAAACTCTGAAATCCTACTCGAAATTGACTAACTTTGCTTTTCTAAAAAAATAAGCCATACATGTCAAGTATCATTCACTTACTTCCTGATCACGTTGCCAACCAAATTGCAGCAGGAGAGGTGGTTCAGCGCCCTGCTTCTGTAGTAAAAGAACTCTTAGAAAATGCCATCGATGCCAAAAGTACAGATATAAAACTGCTGGTCAAAGACGGAGGGAAGTCGCTTGTTCAAGTAATTGACAATGGGATGGGAATGAGCGTAACTGATGCAAGATTTTGCTTTGAGCGTCATGCGACTTCAAAAATTAAGCAGGCCGAAGATTTATTTGCCCTACACACCAAAGGCTTTAGAGGTGAAGCGCTAGCTTCGATTGCGGCAATTGCTCACGTTGAGTTGAAAACCAGACAAGAGCAAGACGAGTTGGGCACACACTTGATTATAGAGGGTAGCAAAGTAATATCGCAAGAGGCAGTAGTAACTCCAAAAGGCACTTCGTTTTTAGTAAAAAATCTATTTTTTAATATTCCTGCTCGAAGAAATTTTTTAAAATCAGATAAAGTAGAAATGCGTCATATTATTGATGAATTTCACAGAGTAGCCTTGGCACATCCGCATATTTCTTTTTCGTTATATTCAGATGGAGGAGAATTGTTTAACCTCTCGGCTTCTAATCTAAGGCAACGTATTGTTACTGTTTTCGGAGGAAAAACTAACGAAAAATTAGTTCCTATATACGAAAATACAGAAATCGTAAACATCACCGGGTTTGTAGGCAAACCTGAATTCGGAAAGAAGAATAGAGGCGAACAGTTTTTTTTCGTAAACGACCGCTTTATCAAAAACGGCTATTTGCACCATGCGGTTATGAATGCTTATGAAGGGCTGCTGAAAGAAGGTGTTCAGCCTTCGTACTTTATTTATCTTGATGTGCCTCCAAACACGTTGGATATCAATATCCACCCGACCAAAACAGAAGTTAAATTTGATGACGAACAGTCGTTATATGCTATTCTGCGCTCGACTATCAAGCATAGTTTAGGGCAGTTTAATGTAGCTCCGGTATTAGACTTTGACAAAGATGCTACCCTTGAGGTACCTTATGAATTCAAAGATAAAACCTCTGATTTCCCGACCATTGAGGTACGACCAGACTTTAATCCGTTTAAAGAAGAAACCCTAAAGCCTAAATTTTCGTCTTCTTCGTTTTCCGGAAGTGACTACAAAAAACCAGTATCAAATCAAAGCCAATGGGAAAGCTTGTATGTAGGGCTCAAAGAGGATGTTTCGGAGGGTCAAACCACTTGGGAGAGTGAGCAAGTACTGGGGTCGATATTTCAAGACGAAAATACAGAAGAACAATCTTGGACCAAGACCTATCAGATTCACAGAAAGTATATCGTAAGCCCTATAAAATCAGGAATCGTAATGATTTATCAGCAACGGGCACATGAACGAATTTTATATGAAGAGCTGCTCAAAAATATTACAACGGCACAAGCCTTTACGCAAAAACTATTGTTCCCGATAGAGTTGAGTTATTCTCAATATGAAATTGCTTTGTTAAAAGAATTACAACCTACGCTCGAACACTTGGGGTTTGAGTTTGATGCTATTCAGAACGACAAGGTTTCACTCTGCGGATTACCCACCACTATTGGCGAAAACCAAGCCAGTCAAGTATTAGAGCAATTGGTGTTTGATCTGAAAGAAGGAATCCCGCAGAGCAGTTATTCGCAAAACGACAGTATTGCCAAGTCAATTGCCAAAAGCTTGGCTATTAAAACCGGAACATTGCTTACGCAAAAGGAGCAAGTAAATATCGTAGATGCTCTTTTTGCTTGCAAAGAACCCGATGTGTCTCCCCACGGAAAAACCACTTTTATTACCATCAATCTGGACGAACTCGACAGAAGGTTTTAAAGGCGATTTTCGGTCTTAACAAGCCGTTTTGCTTTGATAAAATCAGTAATAAGATAAGTAATGAGTTTGCCTATCAGGTTTGGGTTTTTTGGGTCGGCCAAATCGGGGGCTCCTTCGCAAATATGCAGGTAAGAAGCATTGGGATGGGAGGCGAAAAAATGTAAAAACCTACGCATTTTATCAATCGAAAAGCCGCTAAGACTCATCGCACTACTGGGTAGATTTTCGACCGAATCCAGGTCAATCTCAATGCCATAATGAGTAGGACCAATAAATTCCATAGCTAGCTTTAACTCGTTCGAAAAAGACTTTTCTTTGCGGATAGCTATTTGTTCGTAGGTATTAAACTGTATTCGGGTTTGATTTTCTTTAATACGCTGAAAGACTGTTTTGGAAGTATAGTTTTCGTGAATCCCGAAAATGAAGTATTTGTTTAAAAAACCTTCTTCAAAAGCATACGAAAATCCGTTACCGGAATGTCGGCCTTCTAAGGCTCTAAAATCTGTATGGGCATCGAAGTTAATACAATTAATCGGTTGGGCTTTGCCTAACGTAGTTCCTTTGATAATTCCGTAGGCGTTGTTGTGTCCGCCACCGATTATAATCGGAATTTTATTATTTTTTACGATAAGCGAAATCAAATGAGTTACTTCTTTGTCGATTTGCTCTACGATTTTATAGAGTTCTTTGAGCTCTTCTTTATTCTTAGGGTTTAAACTTTGGGCTTTTTGCAACCATAATGAGGTATCGATATGTCCTAATATCAGTAAATCGTAACCTTTGGCAAAACGGTTGTGCTGAATATTAGTAAGCGATTGCAGGGTATTCTCAAAAGCCGATGCAGTACCGGGTCGGCCAAAATTGGCTTTTACGCCTACATCTTCCGGAATACCAAGCAGGACAAATTTTGCGTCTGATTTTTGCAAAAACTCCATCACCGATAATTCTGGAGGAACAGTCTGAATACGCTCTCCAAACTTTATTTCGCCTTTTCTAAACCCTGTGATTTGATGTAGCTTGTCTTCTGATAATCGGATGAGGTTTTCCATACTTATTCGATACAATTATAATTATCCATAAAAACAGTAGCAGGAGTAGAGCTTACGTTTAGGGTTTTCGAAATTAGCTCTTTTTCCATGACGATATTGGTTAGGTCTCCGGTTCCGTAGCGAATCTGAAAAATAGATATCGGATGGTTTTTGAGTTCCTGGTAATCATCTTTCATAAAAAAGAACGAAGAGTTGAGCACCCTGATGTTGTGTTTGTTGTCTATATCGGGGTAGCGGGCAGAACAAACATCTCTATCCAAGTGAAAAAGCGTAAATATTTTTCCGTTGGTCAGTTGTAAAAATATACGGCTGTCTTTGTCCAGACATTCGGTTTCTATAAAGTTGTCGCTTTTTTGAACCCGTTGTATGTTGAGTATCGGGAATCCTCCGTCGCTTACAAACGAAATGAACATATAATCTGATTTTTTGCCAAATTCTCGTTCATAAATCAGGTGTTTTTTGGTTTCTCTAAAGTCAATACTGTCATTTTTTAATTCAAAATCAAATTCACATGGGGCTTGAGCCGAGGCAAAAACAGTGAACAAAGAAAAAATTATAATTAGTCTCACAAGATTAGGGTTTTAATTTCTCGCAAATTACTACAATTTTCTCATTTTTTATATCTGTTGTAAAAAAACAATAGAGATTTCCTCCTTCGCTAATCTTCCATTTTTGTCTGATTTGGGCTACTGTTTGTGGAAAGTTGCGGGTAGTGATGTTGGCTTTTGTGTTTTGCAATACCGATTTCATTTCTTGTTTTTTGTATGCAATGGTTTGTTTGATTTCGAATATCCGTCCGGGGAAATCTATTAGCTTATCGGTCGTGTATAAATGGGAATGCTTGTGCAACTTATTGATGCCAAATGCTGTACTGATGTGGTCAAAACCTTGTGACTTCATGATGGCGGCATTTGGCTCGTACAGGTACTTTTGAGGCAGTGAATAGGCAGCAGACGTTTTTTCGCTTAAAGCGAAATTAAATTTATCGATGTGGTTTTTAGTGAGATTAACTGTTTGTATGGTGATGGGATGAGCTTCTGATAGATGAGTTTTTTGAATTTCGAAAAGTAATTCTTTGACCTCATTTTCGAGAGCAATGATATGAATAGTTTTAACAAATTTAAGCTCTGAAAGCCCTATGGAAATGTCATAAAGTGGCGAAGTTTTTATTAAAATGTTATCGGTAAAGTTCAAGTATTCGTCTAAAAGTGAAGTTACATCAGGAAGGCAATCTTTGAGCAGTACTACTTTTCCTTTGCTGTCGTTACGTCTGGATGGGTCAATATAAACCCAATCAAAAGTTTGGTTTAATTTTTTTAAAACCTCAAGCCCGTCTTGAGCCAAACACCTGATGTTGTTTGCTTGTAGCTGCTCGAAATTGTGTGCTACGATTTGAGATAACTCCGGGTTTATTTCGCAATGAATCACTTCTTGAAACGATTTCGAAAAGTAATAGGTGTCAATACCAAAACCGCCCGTGAGGTCAATGAGTAGATTACCTTTAATAAGGTTTGACTTATGTTGTGCAGTCGTTTCAGACGAAGTTTGTTCAATCGATAGCTTAGGCGGATAAATTATATTTTCCGTCTCAAACCAAGTAGGCAGCTTGTCTTTAGCCCTTGCTTTGGCCTCTATCTGGTTGAGGATTTGCTTGTAATCAACCTCTACAAACGGATTTTTACGCAAGTCCAATTCCTGAATCGGGATAGTGAGATTGCGGGTGATAAAGTTTTGTATGTCTTTGTGGAGTAGCTTTTTCATAAACCACGAAAATACAAAAGTCTCTAATAACAACAAGCGGTTTATTTATTTTAAAATAGATAGGTTACCTGATTTATATTAGCTCAAAAAATATAAATATCACTAAAACCCGCTTGCACGAACATCTTACTTCTATTTTAATTAATAAAAATCATTGTTGTCCGATAAAAAAAGAAGCCAAAAAGATGGCTTCTTCAAATGAA
>CAYPCZ010000123.1:0-5082 GCA_964409345.1 uncultured Flavobacterium sp.
ATTCCCCCGCACGCCATGCCGAATTCAATGACGTAGATGGGCTTTTTGATTTTATCGACCATGTTAGAGGAATAGCTCAAAAGCCAGTAGGCATAAAAATGGTGATTGGCCATGCATCGGAAATTGAATCTATTGCCAGTAAAATGCAAAGTGAACCAGGAAGAGGACCAGACTATATATCCATCGATGGGGGAGAAGGAGGGACAGGCGCAGCGCCTTTAGTTTTGAGTTCTTACGTAGGCCTACCCATAAAACAGGCCATTGCCGTGGCAGATATGGCATTGCGAGAATATAAAGTGAGAGACAAAGTAGTGCTTTTCGCTGCGGGTAAAATAGCTACGCCTATAGAAATTGCTGTAGCCATGGCGCTGGGGGCAGAAGCTGTATATATTGCTAGGGGTTTTATGTTATCGCTTGGGTGTATCCAAGCTTTAGAATGCCATACCAACAATTGCCCAGCAGGAATAGCTACTCAAAATCCTCGGCTGCAAAGAGGCCTGGATATCGAAGCTGCTGCCGAGCGTGTTGCCAACTATGCCCAACAGCTATACAAAGAGACCCAAATGCTGGCAGAGTCTTGTGGCTATGACAGTCCGGATGAGATAACGGCTGACGATATCATGGTGGTCACTTCACCTGGGCACTTAGATTATTTGTCAGAACTACAAAGTTTGTCAGCCTATGAGGCCAGCCAAGAAAGACGTCGTGCAAGGGAAATGGGTATATCGGTAGGGCAGATGAAGATTAAGGAATCGGGAAGCGGGAAGTAGGATTAATGCCCTTTTTATTTAACCACAAAGTTCACAAAGGTTTTTATTATTAGATCTTTTCTTCATGACAAAAAGATGGGATTTCATTTAATCTTAGCCATGGTTCGTGTCTTCACGAAACATTTTTTCGAATGTAATAATTAGGATCAATAGCACTTTTTATTTAACCACAAAGGTCATAAGGAGATTCCAGATATTTACTCCGTGAGAAACTCCGTAAATTCTGGAATGACGAAAAGGTCAGAGTCCCTGAAAAAAGAAGGCTCTTTCCAATTTCTAAAGTCTAAAGTCTAATTTCTAAAATCTAATGTCTCAAATCTAAAGTCTAATGTCTAAAAACAAATGGCTGGCTACACGTTTGGATAATGGTTTTATTCCCGAGCTAAAAATTCCTTTGCTGTTAACACTGGAATTATTGAATTTTTAAAATCCTTTTTATTCCGAGTGATAATTACATCTATTTGATTTTCAATTGCCGAGTAATACTGAAGACCGTCCTCAAAATCTGGAAAATTATCATCACTCAAAGCTAATTCTGTTATTTTATCATCCAAACTCAATAATTCAACAAGTACCTTAAATTTTCTTAATATTTCTCTCGCTTCTTTTGCAGACTTTAATTTTGAAAGAATGTAGTTGGTGTTGGCAAAGGTCAGAGATGAAATTGCTAATTGCAATTCTTTTTTATCTGCACGGGAAAAAAGATCAGCAGCCTCATCATAAAATCTTTCTCTTTTTGCGAGTAGATCTATGACAATATTCGTGTCAACTAGTAATCTGCTCATTTGTATTTCTCAATTAGATAATCAGTATAAGCGTCTTTTGCATCAAAATCCTCATTGAGAGATATTACGCCACTTAGGCTTTTCACCAGAGGTGTTATATCTGATGGATTTTTCTTTCTTTTAGTTAACGTTTTCAAATATGATTCTATCAGTTTTGACAAACTGATATTATTCGCTTTTGCGTACTCTTTTGCACTTTCGATAATAGTTTTATCTAAACTTAATGTGAGTTTCTTATCCATAAGATTTAGCTTTACGTACAAATTTAATGATTTGTTACGTAATTTCAATTTTGTTTTTACCACAAAGGTCACAAAGGAGATTCCAGATATTTACTCTGTGAAAAATTTCGAAAATTCTTGAATGACCGAAAGGTGTGCTTTATATCCTCAGAGTTCCTTGAAAAAGGGATTCTAAGGGAGAGGAGCATTTTTCCCCTATAACCTCAGAGTCGCATTTTCTATATCGGTTTCAATCCTAACTCTTTCAAATACTCATTGTGTTTATCTGTGTTGGTTTTTATGGTTTCATTTATTGAAATCAGCTTTTCGTTTACTTCTTTCAGATCTATTTGCACTTCATCCTCTGCAGTGCTTACATATCTTGATATATTAAGGTTGTAGCCATTTTTTTCGATTTCGTCCATTGAAACCCTACGAGCATAACGCTCAATGTTCTCGGGTCGGTGTTTGTAGGTTTCTACAATTTTCTGAATGTCGTTTGGTTCATCTTCTTCGCCTTCTCTTAACGTGTTTTGTCGTTTTCCTTTCTCATAATGCTCACTGGCATTGATGAACAATACATCATCTTCTTTCTTACATTTTTTCAGCACCAAAATACAGACAGGAATACCGGTAGAGTAGAACAAGTTGGAAGGCAAACCAATTACCGTGTCAATGTGATTGTCCTTTAACAGTTTAGTTCTGATTCGTTCTTCTGCACCTCCACGAAACAAAACCCCGTGTGGTAAAATGATGGCCATTGTACCTTCTTTTCCCAAGAAGTGAAAACCGTGCAATAGAAAAGCAAAGTCCGCAGCTGATTTGGGTGCTAAACCATAATTCTTGAAACGAAAATCTTCTGCTAAGATATCGTTAGGTTCCCAACGCAGACTAAAAGGTGGATTGGCTACTATGGCATCGAACTCTATCTTTTTGCTTGGATTCATTTCGTTGAGAATGTGCCATTGATTCTCTAACGTATCTCCGTGAAATATCTCAAATTCAGTGTCTTTCATCCCGTGCAAAAGCATATTCATTCGGGCAAGGTTGTAGGTGGTGATGTTTTTTTCTTGTCCATAAATCTTGCCCACGCTTCCGCCACTATCTTTGATTCGCTTCCGTACATTCAGCAACAACGAACCTGAACCACAGGCGAAATCAAGCACTTTGTTCAGCTTGTTCTTTTTGCCACTTGTGGGGTCTTGACTGTCTAAGGTGACAATTTCTGAAAGGATGGTAGAGATTTGTTGTGGTGTATAAAACTCACCCGCTTTTTTGCCTGAACCTGCGGCAAACTGACCGATCAAATATTCATACGCATCTCCTAGAGTATCGCTATCAGTTGAAAAGTCGGCAATGCCTTCGGCAATTTTTTGAATAATGGTGCAAAGCTTTTTGTTTCGTTCGGTATTGGTTTTGCCGAGTTTTTCAGAATTTAAATTGATTTCAGAAAACAAACCTTGAAAAGCACTGTCAAAAGATTCATCCTGTATGTATTTAAAACCTTTTTCCAGAGTAACCAACAAATCTGGATTTTGAGTACGGGCCATTTCGCTGATGTTGCTCCACAAGTAATCGGGTTTGATGACATAATGCACTTTTCTACGCATCTGTTTTTCAAACTCGGCTATATCTGCTTCGTTGGCTTCATACCAAACCGATAAAGGCGTACGATTATCTTTTTCGGGCAAATTAGGATAGTCTGAACCTAATTCTTTCTCAGAAGATTCTTCGTAGTTGGCAGATAAATATCGCAGGAATAGAAACGAAAGCATATAATCACGGAAATCATCTGCATTCATTGCGCCTCGCAGGTTGTCTGCTATAGCCCAAAGGGTTTTACCTAATTGTTGTTGGTTTTTTTGTGTCATATTTTATATTTTGGAACACGGATAACACTGATTTATCCGTGTGTTATATTTTTTCTTTCATTCGTAAATACTTTTCTTTTAAATTCGGGTTTTACCCCAAAATTCAATAAAAGGCCTACTTCTATTTCTGTTGCTCGCAGATAGTTGATTAATTGAAATTCGAACTCTTTTACCATAAATTCTGTAGCTTTTAATTCCAGTATTATCAGGTTATTCACTATTAAATCTGCGTAATACTCACCTACTGCTACATTTTTGTAATACACTTTTATTTGCTTTTGTGCTTTTACTTGGAAGCCTCTGTTTTTCAACTCGATATACAAGGAGTTTTGATACACTTTTTCCAAAAAGCCATAGCCTAATTCGTTATAAACATCATAAAATGTTTTTATGATTTGGTCTGTTAAGTCTTTGTGTAGTAACTCCATTTTTTGTGCTTTTTGTATTCTATTTTGTTGGAACGCGGATAACGCTGATTTTCAACGCTGATTTCAAATCCGTGTTGCTGTGCATCCGTGTCATCTGCGTTCTATCATTTTAGGAAACAATCCCTGCATCAACCCCTTTTTATGCAATTGCAATTGTTCTATTTTTTCTGCCTGTGCCGTGATAAGGGCATCTAAGGACGAAAGACAGGATGCGATTTTTTGTTGTTCTTTTGAATTCATTGGCATGTAAAGTTCAACTTGTTCTAAATTACCAATGGATAACCCTGGTTGAGCTTGACCTGTTGCATACTGATTCAAATTCAACAGTTCAAGAATATAATAAAGCCAGATTGTCTCAACATTTGTTTCAGGTGTTACAACAACAGCGTGTTCTGTAGCGTGAAAATCACCTTCAGCTAAAGTTACATTTCCACATAATGCGCCTTGTCTTCCTATTAAGGAATATGTGCCTGAGTGTGTAAATGATTTTGTGAATCCACGCAATCCGTTTCCTCCGTAACAAGGAAATAAATCATTATCAGATATTTCTTCTATTTCAGAAGCACTCACAAATTTTCCTGCTTGCATTTTACAAACCTCCCCCAACTTCTTCTCCACCCACTCCCCATCTTTCTCAAACTCCTTAAATCGAACCTTTGGCACATTCTCACCCTCTTGCGGAAAAAGGTTTTGCATCAAGCCTTTTTTGTGGTCTTTGAGTAGCTCCAACTTTTGGCTGTGGGCAGCTATCACTTCATCTAAAGAAGAAAGACAGGATGCGATTTTTTGTTGTTCTTGGGGATTAGAAGGAATTTCAATTGGGAAGTTTTGAAGTATTGGAAGCCTTAATGAAAGAACTGTAGATTGAACAGCTTTTTGAGATATCAGGTTACTTCTGTGAAACAGTGAATAATAAACAAACTGTCCACTACAATTAAAATCTTTTAAAGCATAAGCTCTTTGGTGTAGATTGAATTTACCTTCGTAATATTTTGGTACAAACTTCA
>CAYPCZ010000124.1:0-4993 GCA_964409345.1 uncultured Flavobacterium sp.
CTGTTTTTATAAAAACAAGAAGGATGGAAACTAAAGTGCTTATAATCAAATAGATAAAAAATAAAATCATCCTGTTTTATTTTTTATCGGACATTAATGGTTTAAAGTTAAAAAATAATTTAATAATTCAAAAAATTCTCGAGATTTTTTATAGTACAAATTTTAAGATTTTAACTTCTTGTTATTATTCACATCTGAATATTTTTAATTCAAAAATGAATTATTTACATTTGATGAAAATTATTCTTTTATGGAAATCGGGACAAAAGTTAAGAAAGCACGTGAAGAAAAAGGCTACTCACAGGAAAAAATGGCTGATATATTAGGAATATCACAGTCAAAATATCACCGTTTTGAAAGCGACAAAACGCTTCTTGATTGGGATAAAATTCCTGTTCTTTCGGAAACTCTGGATATAGAAATCTCTGATTTAGTTCCTTTTGGGAATAAAGTATTTTATATTCATAAGCCTGACAATCAAAGTGGCTATATTATCGAAAATCAACACAATACATCAAGTGAAGAAAACATCAAAACCATAACTGGACTCTACGAAAAGATGCTTGCAGAAAAAGATAAGATGTGTCTTAAAATACTGGAAGAAAAAAATGAAATTATAACAATTTTAAAAAGTAAGTTATAAAAATCCATTTAAAGTTTGTAATCTGTTTAAAATCTATAAAAAAACAGATTTAAATAATTCTTTCATAATATTGATATAATTTTTTAATACACGCCCGAAATATTACGCCTAATTTTTTTCGGGTTTTTTATATAAGTTTGCACAATTATTTAATATACACTTATGAAAAAAATAACTGCTTTTTTGTTTTTCTTTTTGGTAAGCTTTCAAGCCATTGCACAAAAAGAAAATAATGTAGATTCTGATCAGGATTTACGTATGTCTGTGCTGCCTTATTACAACTTCGGAAAAGGATTAGGGCTCACTTCGCCAGATAGTATTTTTCAGCTCAATATTCGCTTTAGAATGCAAAACAGGGCTACTTATCTAAACGTAGAAGATGCAGAAGAAGATCAAATCAGTGCAGAGGTGCGGAGGTTACGTTTACGTTTTGACGGATATGTAGGGAATCCTAAATTTACGTATGCCATTCAGCTTTCGTTTGCTCCAGGCGATACAGGTGGAGGAATCGAAGAAGGCGAAAACATGCAAATCATCAGAGATGCAGTTGTTTTTTATCAGCCTAATAAAAATTGGACACTCGGTTTCGGGCAAACCAAACTCCCGGGTAACCGTCAACGGATGAACTCTTCGGGAGCTTTGCAATTTACGGACCGCACCATCAACAATGCCAAGTTTACTATTGATAGAGATTTTGGGTTTCAAGTACACAACACCAATGAGTTTAAAGATAAATTTTCGTATAATTTTAAAGGAGCCATCAGCACAGGAGAAGGTCGAAACGATACCAATAATTCTGACACAGGTTTAGCTTATACAGGAAAAGTAGAATTATTTCCGTTTGGTTCGTTCAAAAATAACGGAAGCTTTTTTGAAGGAGATATAGCCAGAGAAGAAAAACCAAAATTATTACTCTCGGGTGCGTATTCATTCAATAACAAAGCTTCAAAAACGCAAGGGCAGTTAGGTGATCGTTTATTCCAAAAACGTGATATCAATTCGCTGTTTTTGGATGCTATGATTAAATACAACGGTTGGTCGTTTCAAACCGCTTATATGAGCCGTATGACTGACAACCCGATAACCTATAATCCTGATGATAATACCGATGTTTCGTTTGTATATGTAGGTAGCGGAATGGATTATCAGTTGAGTTATCTTTTTCTTAATAATTATGAGCTTTTGGGTAGGTATTCGTATCAAAAAATGGATAGAGATATTGAAGCTCTCACTCCGAACCAAAACCAATACAGCATAGGGCTTACTAAATATTTTTGGGAACATGCCTTCAAAATGCAAGCTGAGCTTACTTTTGATGAGTATAGTTATTTAGACGGAAGCACAAAAAATAATTGGTATGTACGCTTCCAGATTGAAATGGGAATATAACTTTACAACCTAACTACATGAGTAAGTCTTTTTTTGATCAAGCACACGGCTTGGCAAGACAGATTCCTTATGGAAGAGTTTCTACTTATGGTGCCATTGCCAAACACCTCGGAATGGCTCGTTCTGCCAGAATGGTGGGCTGGGCGATGAACGCTTCTCATGGATTAGATGTTCCGGCTCATCGAGTAGTTAATCGGGTAGGATTATTGACAGGAAAACATCATTTTGAAGGAACAAACCTGATGCAACAACTTTTGGAAAGCGAAGGAGTCAAAGTAAAAAACAATCAAGTTGTAGATTTCGAAAAACTATTTTGGGATGAGTTTGAATAAAGAATGATTCAAACCAACTTAATTTAAAAATCCCCGTTCAAAATATTTGAACGGGGATTTTATTTATATCATAGGGGGTAAGCTTATATTTTACTTAACCAATTCTTGAAATTAACTTCTTTATCGACTATCGTCTTTAGATCTGAAATACTTACTCTTTCTTGTTGCATCGTATCTCTATGACGAATGGTTACGGTTTGATCTTCGAGGGTTTGGTGGTCTACCGTTACACAAAAAGGAGTTCCCAAAGCGTCTTGTCTTCTATAACGTCTGCCCACAGCATCTTTTTCGTCATATATTACATTAAAATCCCAGCGTAAATCTTGAATAATCTTATGAGCAACCTCAGGTAATCCGTCTTTTTTAAGGAGTGGTAATACAGCTACTTTGGTCGGAGCTAATATAGCAGGGAGCTTTAATACTGTGCGGTTTGAGCCATCTTCTAAAGTTTCTTCTTGTAGTGCATTCGAAAAAACAGCTAAGAAAAGGCGGTCTAAGCCAACAGAGGTTTCCACTACATAGGGTACATAATTTTTGTTTTCTTCGGTATCAAAATATTGTAATTTTTTACCTGAATACTCCTCGTGTGCCTTAAGGTCAAAATCTGTACGAGAATGGATTCCTTCTAATTCTTTGAATCCAAACGGGAAATTAAACTCAATATCGGTAGCTGCATTGGCATAGTGAGCTAACTTTTCGTGGTCGTGATAACGATAGTTTTCTTTTCCTAAACCAAGTGATAAGTGCCAGTTTAATCGTTTTTCTTTCCAGTATTCATACCATTTCATTTCTTCTCCCGGCTTTACGAAATATTGCATTTCCATTTGCTCGAATTCTCGCATTCTAAAAATAAACTGTCGTGCTACGATTTCGTTACGAAATGCTTTTCCGGTTTGGGCAATTCCAAACGGAATTTTCATTCGTCCTGTTTTCTGTACGTTCTGGAAGTTGACAAAAATACCTTGAGCGGTTTCGGGTCTAAGATAAAGATCCATTGCAGTGTCTGATGAGGCTCCGAGTTTGGTGCCAAACATCAAATTAAATTGACGTACTTCAGTCCAGTTTTTGGAGCCGGTTTCAGGGTCTGCGATACCAAGCTCTTCTATAAGTGTTTTTACGTCTGCCAAATCTCCGCTATCAAGCCCATGAGCCATACGCTCCATAATTTCTTTCTGTTGCTTGATATAGCCCACTACTCGGTCATTGGTGAGTTTATATTGTTCTTGGTCAAAAGATTCTCCGAAGCGTTTTCGTGCTTTTTCGATTTCTTTTTGTGTTTTTTGATTGATTTTTTCGACATAATCTTCGATAAGCACATCGGCTCTGTATCGTTTTTTAGAATCTTTGTTGTCGATAAGAGGATCGTTAAAGGCGTCTATGTGTCCGGAAGCCTTCCAGGTGGTGGGATGCATCAGTATGGCCGAATCAATCCCGATAATGTTTTGGTGGAGTTGCACCATTGCTTTCCACCAATATTCTCTGATGTTTTTTTTGAGTTCTACTCCGTTTTGGGCATAATCATATACCGCACTTAAGCCGTCATAAATTTCACTTGAAGGAAAAATATATCCGTACTCTTTTGCGTGCGAAATTACGTTTTTGAATAAATCCTCTTGTTTTGCCATTTTAAAAAATAAAATTATAGATAATAATTTAAGGTTGCGAAAATACAACAAATCGACTAAGTTTCCTAAAAATAAAAAACCGCCTCATAATATACGAAACGGTTTAAAATAAAAGAAGTGAAACTCTTAATTTATATTTCTTTCTGCTTGCTGCATTTTAAGCTCCAATTCTCTTAATTTAAGTTCTCTGTCTTTTAGTTTGATTTCTTGTTTTTGAATATCCAGTGGAGACATTTTTCCTCTGAGTTGCTTTTTCTCAAATTTATTTTTAGCCTTTTCTAATTTTATTTGAGCTTTATGATATCGATCAGAAGCTTTTGTATAGGCTTTTTGGGCTTTCTGCTGCGCTTTAGCTTGTTTGTCTGCTCTTTTTAAAGCTTTTGCCTCTGCTTTGGCTTGTCTTTGAGCTTGTCTGATTTCTTTTTGAGCTTGTTTTTGTTTTGTTTTTGCCAGTTTGGCTTCTTGTTTTAGTTTTTCAGCTTGAAGTTTTTCTACATTTTTCCGTTCTAATTCTTTTTGTTTTTCAACTTCTTTGTCGAAGTTTATTTTTTGTTTTGCGATTTCTTTTCTTTGCTCTTTTGTAAGCTCTGCTTGAAGAACAGATGTTTTTTCTTGAGTTTGTATAGGCTCTTGTGCAAATAAAATTGATCCAATAATTAAAAATAGCCCTAATACATAAGTTTTTGTTTTCATAATCCTAATCGTTTGTTATGTCTATGGCAAAGATAATGCAATTTTTAGTTTTTATTCCAGGCATCAATATATTTTTGTGCTATCAATTTATGATTGTGCTCTTTGTTTATAAAGGCTTGGGCATTTTTTGAAATTGTTTTAATCGTATCGGTATTTTCTATCAGATACGATAATTTTTCTACAAGATAATCCACATCGGGAAGCGTGTTTACGGCTACTTCGTCTTCTTTCAATCCGTAATATTCTAAAAATTCTTTTTCGGCTCCGGTAAAAACTACTTTGCCTTTTGCCATAGCTTCGAGTGCATTATA
>CAYPCZ010000125.1:0-4940 GCA_964409345.1 uncultured Flavobacterium sp.
CCGCGGCGTTCTTGTGCAGCTGGCCCGAGGCCCGGTCCGGCCCCAGGACTGCTGACAGCTCGTGCCAGCGGTCCAGGAAGTCGTGCTCGTAGGCAGGGTCCTTGGCGGCCAGCGAGGTCGGTCGCAGGTTGTCCACCGGACCCACGCCGTCCCGGATGACCAGGCGGCCACCGGGCTTCAGCAGGTCGGCCATCTCCGCCACGGCGGTGATCAGCGAGCGCTGCCCGGCGTAGGAGTGGATCTCGTGCAGGACCGAGCAGGCGATGACGTTGTCGAAGCGCTGGCGGGGCCCCAGCACGGCGGCCAGGCCGGGCGCGCTGCCCAGCACCACGGTCCCGTGGCTGCGGGCGACGGCCTCCGGCGAGGCGTCGATGCCGATCGCTTCCCGGCCACCGACCCGGGCGAGGTCGACCAGGGCTCCGTCGCCGGCGCCCACGTCCAGGACGCTGCCGGGCACCAGGTGCTCCAGCAGGCGGGCCTTGTCGCCGACCGAGGAGCGCATCCGCTCGAAGTAGGTGTCGGTGTGCAGCGTGCCGACGCCCGAGGTGACAGGTGTGGTCCGGGTGCTGTTCATGGTCGTCGTCGACCTTTCTGGTGCTCTGGTGGGTAGGGGGTCGGTCAGTCCAGCGAGGGGTCCGGGATGTGGTGTCTCCAGTGGTCCTCGCGCTCGCCGCAGGCGTCGCAGGCCTGGGGGTCGCTGTCCGGCAGCGGGCCGCTGCCTGGCTGGAACTCGTGCACGGATGGGTCGACGGGCATGGTGTTACCTCTCGTGGTGGTCAGGGACGCCCGAAACCCGGGCAGGTGGAGTGCAGGCCAAGACCCTGCTGCTGGGCCAGGCTCTGGGCCTGGCTGTAGGCGTGCTGGTTGGGGTGCCAGGTGGCGTTCTCGGGCCTGGGCACCGTGGCGTAGCCGTAGGTGGCCTGCATCAGGCCCAGGTCCTGCAGCCCGGCCGGGGTGTCGACCTGGACGTAGGCGCTCGTGGGCTCGGTCGGGTCCGCATCGGCCAGCTGGGTCACCACCACCTCGACGTCGGCGCCCTGGGACAGCACCCAGTTGCGCAGATGTCCTGCGGCGTCGTGGCCGCCGCAGTCGGCCGCCTCGGGGCGGTCGGCCTGGCTGGACAGCTCCGGGCTCTGGATGCCCAGCAACGAGATCGTGTGCTCGGTGCAGGAGCCCTCGTCGCAGACCTGGTCGGCAGGGAAGTGCTCGGAGGCACGCACGCTGACGGTATGTCCGTCGATCACGTCGGCGATGACCGCCACCCGGGTCTCGACGCTCGTCTCCCGCGCAGCCTCCTCGTCCAGCGTCACCGCGGATCCGTCGAAGCTCGTCGACCAGCTGCCGGTGGCCCACTGGGACACCGTGCACCCGGTCAGCAGGAACACCGTGGCCAGGATGATGCCGGCGTAGACAGGCCCGTGCTCGGACCTCCTGCGGTGCCGGGGGCGCTGCGTGTGGTCGCCGTCCTCCCAGGAGATCACGCGACCGGCCTCTCGTCGTGCACCTGGACCATGACGTCGTGGGTGTCCAGCCACCCGGTCAGGTCGGTGACCAGCTGCTCGGGGGAGTGCTGGCCCAGGCGTACCGGCATCGAGACGTGCACCCGGAAGAGGCGGCTGCTGACCGAGACCATGCCGGGGGCGTAGCCGAGCTCGGTCAGGCCGCGGTGGACCCGGTTGCCGAACATGTTGGCGTCGTCCTCGGCGCGCTGCCGGTCGGCAGGCGTCATCTTGGTCGGGCGCTGCGTGCTCTCGGGCACGGACACGGTGACGGTGTGGTGGCGGCCCGTCAGGGCGCGCAGGAGTCGAGCGATCACGGGAGGGCTCCTTGGTGGTGGGGTTGGGCGAGAAGTCTCGACCTGGGGTAGAGGTCGAGGGTCAGGTGAACAGCAGGAGGTGCGGGTAGGTCGCGTGAACCTGGGGGATCAGGCCTTCCCGAGCCTGGTAGGAACGGACCAGCCGGGCCGACAGGTCGTCGGCGGACCACAGGACGCCGTTCCAGGCGATGAGCGTGGGCAGCGGCCGGGCGACCGCCTTGTCGATGGTCGACCAGGTGCCGCGCGAGGTGTTCTTGGTGTCGGTCCCCGGCGGCAGCGTCTTGGGGTGCATGGGAGCGCCCAGCACCACATGAGGATCCGAGTCCAGCATCTCCTCGTTGCGCCGGTGGCCGGCCATCTTGCAGGTCAGCAGACCCTGGTGCCAGGCCGGGCAGGCGTTGGTGTGGGTGTTCCACTGGGCGGGGCGGGGGTCGATCGTCCAGCCCAGGTCGCGGGCTGCCTGTGCGGCCAGGGTGTCGGCCCCGCGGGCGGTGCCGTGGACCAGCACCCGGGGCAGGCTCCGGGTGGGGTCGCGCAGGTCGGCGACCAGCTCCAGCGCGCGGTGCATGGTCTGCCCGTCGGCGTAGTCCCGTGAGCCGGTGACCATCACCCGCAGGGCGTCGGTCTCGGGTACGGGGACGTCCCAGCCGTCGACGCCGCAGCCGGGCCGGTGGGTGGCCCCGCCGATCTCGGGCGGAGCCGGGTCGCAGGTGCAGAGCCGGCTCATGGCGTGACCACGCTTCCGTCGGTGCCCACGACGTCGCCCAGCGGCAGGTGGCCGGAGCCACCGCAGAAGGTGCACTCGCCGAGGTAGTGGCGGACCATGTCGCCGGTCACCGGGTCGCGCTCGGCGATCTCGCAGTCACCCTGCCCGTTGCAGCCGGGGCAGCGGGTCAGCTGCTCCTGGGACAGCTGCATCGAGACCTCGTGCTCGTCGTCGGTCAGGGTGTCCAGCACCTCGTGCAGGGTGTCGGTGTCCTCGGGAGGCTCGCTGGCGGCCAGGGCCTCGATGTGCTCGGTCTGGCTGACCTCGGGGTAGCCGTGCTCGGCGGCGTAGAGCCGGTCGTTGTCGAAGGTGGTCATGTTCGGTGCTCCTGGGGGTGCGTGTGGGTGTGCGGGTATGGGATCAGTCTGCTGCTGCCAGCGCCGGCTCGCGGCCGGTCAGCAGCCAGGTCGAGCTGGTGTCGAGGACGCTGGCCATGGCGACGAGCTCGCCGACGGTGACCGAGGGGTCCAGGACGACCAGGTACATCCAGCGCCCCTGGCCCAGCGTGTCGTCCAGGTCGCTGACGACCTGGCGGTAGCTGCGGCCCTGGTCGGCCAGGGCGTCGACGCGCTGCGCGACCCGCCGGATGAGCACGTCGTGCGCGTGCTCCAGGTCCTTGATGGTGGCCATGATGGCGACTCGCTTTCCTACCTCTGGTGTAGATCTTCGGTCTCTGGCGGCTCGCAGAGCCGTCGTGTGCCTTGCCGGCACCGCAGGTGCCGCCCCAACCCACCCACGAACCGCAGGCGGGAGGGATCGCTGATACCTCTCATCCCACCTCCCGGGCATGGCTTCGCCATGTAGCCTGCACGCCCACCGGGCGGCAGGCACCCGGGGGATATGGTGCCACGCTCACTTCACAGTATAGTGTTACTCCTGACCAGCAGGAGGAACTTCCATGACACAAAGTGGCACCAGTGCAGAGCGCAAGCGGGTCCCGCTGCGCCTGCACCCAGACGTCTACGAGCGCGTGCGCTACTGGGCGGACAAGGACGACGTCTCGATCAACGAGTGGATCGCCAATGCCGTCGAGGGCGCCATCGCCCGGGCCAACGGCGACTACGACCTGCCCACCCTGGAGATCCAGCGGCTGAACCAGCTGGTGGACGAGGTCCGGGCGGTCTCGACCAACGTAGGCTCGCTGGAGTCGGTGGTCATCACCATGAGCGAGTCGATCATCGGCCTGGCCAAGGGCGAGAACTACCTGTTCGACGAAGAGGACGGGGAGCTCACCGGAGCCTGAGCCATCGGCTCAGCACGGCGGGCACCAGGAGAGGAAGCACGATGTCATCGAGGTTCGAGGAGCTCACCGCGGGGTACTCCGGGCTGTCGCCGGACTACGCCGAGGAGATGGAGCTGCCCTCGCTGGCGCGCCAGCGCGAGGAGCAGCGCCAGCGTGAGCAGGAGCAGGAGCTGCACACCGAGCAGCACGAGGTCGCTACCTCGGCCGTCGAGGCCGAGCGCGAGGCGACCGGTGAGCGCGGCGGGTCCGGCGGCAACGCCGACGCCCAGGCTGCTGGCGCCGGTGTGGCAAGTGCGCCCGAGGCGATGCCGCAGCGGGACGAGCCCGACGAGGGCGAGCACGCACGCAGCGCCCCCGAGGAGGAGACGCCGGTCGAGGTCGAGGCCGAGCAGAGCGCCGAGGAGGATGGGCAGGGCGCCGAGGCGCAGGAGCCGGAGCACGTCGCGCCTGAGCCCGAGGTCGACCAGGACGAGCTCGACGAGCCGGTCCCCACGCTGCCGACGGTCACCGTGCCGGTGCAGGAGATGCCCGAGGGCGCCCAGCCGCTGGAGTGGTCGCAGGCCGAGGCCAGCAAGGGCTTCTCCTTCGACGGCGAGGCCGTGCAGCTGCGCAAGCTGCCCCAGCAGCTCATCGACGTCCTGCGCGGCCAGCTGATGCCCTTCGGTGCGGAGTTCGCGCAGAAGATCTCGGCGCCGGCGCTGGTCACCGCGTTCATCTGCGCCCGGCTGGGCGTGGCCCTGCCGGGCAGCGACGGGCACACCGAGCAGGCGGTGCGGGCCTTCGCAGCGCTCTCCCCGGAGCTGGCCTCGCTGGAGCACCGGGTGGACAGCGTGGACGATGCCCTGCAGCAGGTGGTCCAGGTGCTGACCGGGCTGCGCAAGGAGGTCGAGGTCGTCGGCGGGGTGGCCCGGGTGGTCGAGATGTCCAACGCCTACCTGGTCACCGACCGCTACGAGCAGATCGCCCCGCCGGGGACCACGGGTGCCACCGTCCAGCTGCGGCACCCCAAGGCGCTGGAGACCAGGCGCAGCCTGGCCAAGCAGGTCAGCGCCCAGGTGGGCCGGGACAAGGTCGCCGAAGGGCGTCCGATCCGATGAGCCCCCAGCGGGGCCAGG
>CAYPCZ010000126.1:0-4845 GCA_964409345.1 uncultured Flavobacterium sp.
GTGGACGTTTGGCAGAAACCAAAACCGACTTTTTCTACAAACAAATTGCCGAGCCTTTTATCGCAGATATCAAAACTGAAATTGAATTTACGTATTTCAATATACAGGATTATCAAAAGCCACTGCGGAATGATGATAAGGCAGACGATAATAAGCTTATTGCACTTTTCAAGTTGCTCTCTCCGGAACATCTTTTAAAACTTCCATTTACCAACGATAGCAACAGCCTTGACAAACGATTTTACAGCGAGTTGTTGCATATTATCGGCTTAACGGAAACCAAAGAAGGAAGCAAAAAACTGATTGAGCGAAACAAACCAGGCGAAAGACACACAGGAACCATCCTTGAAGATGCCATCATTCAGTTGGATAGTTTGGATAAAATCAGCCGATTGGAACGACCAAGCCAATTTGGAAACACGCAACAGGAAAAGCTTTTTAATGTAGGACTTGAATTATCCATCACTTGGATTAACAGAATCTTGTTTTTGAAATTGATGGAAGCTCAACTTATCACCTATCACAAAGGTGATAAATCGTATTCGTTTCTCAATCTTGACAAGATTAAAAATTATGATGACCTAAACAGCTTGTTTTTTCAGGTATTGGCAAAGAAATATGACGAGAGAAACGAAGACGTAATCAAAGTTTTTGAGAAAGTTCCTTATCTCAACTCTTCCCTTTTTGAGCCTACCGAAATTGAGCAGAACACGATTTTTATCAGCAACTTGAGAAATGATAAAACCATTCCTCTCATTTCGTCCACAGTGCTGAAAAACGAGCAAGGAAAAAAAAGAACGGGAAGTTTAACCACACTTGAATACTTGTTTGAGTTTCTGAATGCCTACGATTTCAGCAGTGAAGGCTCAGAAGAGATTCAGGAAGAAAATAAAACACTGATAAGCGCTTCGGTGCTCGGCTTGATTTTCGAGAAAATCAATGGCTACAAAGACGGTTCATTTTTCACTCCCGGTTTCATTACGATGTATATGTGCCGTGAAACCATTCGTAAAGCAGTGGTTCAGAAGTTCAACGAGACCAAGAACTGGAACTGCAAAGACCTTGATGAACTTTATAACAAAATTGAAGATGCCAAAGAAGCCAACGAGATTGTGAACAGTCTAAAAATTTGCGACCCTGCCGTTGGCTCAGGACACTTTTTGGTTTCGGCACTTAATGAAATGATTGCAGTTAAAAACGACTTAAAAATACTGCAAGACCGAGATGGCAAACGCCTGAAAGAATATCAGGTGGAAGTGGTTAATGACGAACTCATTGTAACTGACGAAGAAGGAGAACTTTTTGACTACAATCCCAAAAGCAAGGAAAGCCAACGTATTCAGGAAACACTCTTTCACGAGAAACAAACCATTATTGAAAACTGCCTTTTCGGTGTGGACATCAATCCGAACTCCGTAAAAATTTGCCGTTTGCGTTTATGGATCGAACTTTTGAAAAACGCTTATTACAAAAACGCCACCGAACTCGAAACGCTTCCGAACATTGACATCAACATAAAGTGCGGTAATTCCTTAGTGAGCCGTTTTGATATTGATGCAGACCTGAAACAAGCTTTGAAAAAAAGCAAGTGGACGATTGACAGCTACCGTGTTGCGGTTGACACCTACCGAAATGCGGAAAGCAAGGAACAAAAAAAGGAAATGGAGAAACTGATTGCCGACATTAAGTCAGATTTCAGAAGTGAAATTTCTTTGAACGACCCAAAAGTTAAACGGCTTCGCAAACTTTCGGGCGAATTGTTTCAAATGACACAACAACAGCAGCTTTTTGAAATGTCGAAAAAGGAAAAGAACGTTTGGAACAAAAGAGTGGCTAAACTGACCCAAGACACCAAAAAGTTAGAAACTGAAATTGAAGAAATTAAAGCCAATAAGATTTTTGAAAACGCTTTTGAATGGCGTTTTGAATTTCCCGAAGTGCTGAATGATGAAGGGGATTTTGTGGGATTTGATGTGGTTATCGGCAATCCACCATATGGAGCACTATTCAGTGAAACAGAGAAGTCATACATTAAAGGCAATTATCATTTTTGCGATTACCAATTTGATATTTATATGGCATTTTTTGAACGGTCATTTCATCTACTTAAAGACCTTTCTCAACTATGTTTCATTGTTCCAAATACTTGGTTGCTTAACCTAAAAACACCAAACATTAGAAAACTTCTTTTTTCATGCTTCAATACACACAATGTAAGAGCGTTTGATTTTCCAGTATTTGAAGAAGCTGTTGTTGACACTATAATTGTAAGTGCAGAAAAGAAAAAAGATATAACGGGTTCAATGACGGTTCAAATTATTGATAGAAACGGAGATTTGATTGAAAACCAATTTGCAAAAAAAGAGCTTTCTGAAAATTATCAAAGCCACGTTAACATTTATCTTTCAGACTTTGCATCAAAGATTGATTTTAAGCTTTCTACCCTTTTAAAACTTGATAATGTTGCGAAAATCACTCAAGGAACTAAGCCATTTCAGAAAGGAAAAGGCAAGCCTAAGCAAGACGAAAAAACAATGCAAGAAAAGCCATTTGTACAAACATTCAAAAAAAATGAAACATTTAGACCTTTATTAAGGGGTAGCTTAATTAACAAATACGTTATCACTTGGAATGATGATTATTATATCAGTCTAGGTGATTGGTTAGCTGAACCAAGATACTCTGCAAATTATGATGCACCAGAAAAAATTATAATTCGACAAACAGGTAGTTCATTAATAGCAACTATTGACAGTAAACAATTTGTGGTCCGAGATAATCTTTACACGATAATATCCACAAACAAAGATTACTCTGAATACATCCTTTTAGCTTGTTTGAACTCCAAATTAATGAATTGGTACTATCAAAACATAGTAAACAATGAAGTAGGAGAAGCATTAGCACAGGTAAAAAGGGGGCATTTGGCAACTTTACCAATTCCTCAAATAAACTCTTCAGTATTTCCAACCATCGAGAATTTAGTTAAGGAAGTATTGAATCTAAAACAAGTGGATATTTCCGCTAATACAGAAAGTTTAGAAAATAAGATTGACCAATTGGTCTACCAGCTGTACGATTTGTCAGAAGAAGAAATTGAAATAATTGAAAACAATTAATGGCAGGATTTGACGACATAATTAAATCGGCTCAATGGCATCAAAGCATTCAGAAATCTTTAGGGCTTAGTTCTCAAATTTCAGAAATGTTAAAAGCCCAAGAAAGCATTACCAAAAGTTTAAGTGGCGTTAATATGATGGCTGAAATTGCTAAAAGTATGCAACACCAAAAAATGTTTGCAAATCTAACTATGTCAGCGATTGAAGCAATGTCAAAATCAATAAGCATTCAATCAAAGTTCGCAATCCCACAGACTGCAATTGATGCAATCACTTCAATTAACAGCCAATCATGAGCTGGGCATTTCCAATGCCCCTTACTCCAATAGTATAATCTCAAGCAACCCCTTATCGCCCGAATAACCGATCGCTGAACTGTAGAGATAATCTTCGGGTTTGGCAACATGCCAGCTCGCTGCTTTGTATAGTATATTTAAACCCCATAGCTGTAGAAGTTGAGAAGAATTTAATAATAGGATTGGAAATCCAAGCACGAAAATCCGGATTACAAATCCGGATTAGCTGAAGACGACTGCGGTTCCAAATCATAATACCGGCTCACGGCATCATAATCATTAAAATCAAGCACCTTGGCCACTGTTTCAAACCTGTCTGCTTCCGTTACCACAATACGGATAGTGCTGTTTGAAAACGTAGTTGAACCTGTGACCCTGAATATCGCCAGTGCGGTGGAAATCGCCCCACCACTATATTCAATCCTAAAAGAATTTCCTGAATCCATATATCCTGGCAACGGATGCCAAGTGCTGGTGGTCAATCTTCGAAGCACATACACATGTACCATGCTATTTTGGAACACATTGAACGGAAGGTTAAACCTTATGACGTTAGGTGAATTCGCCCCTAAGTTGACACCTGTTTTGGTAAATTGTATGGTACTGGCCAACTTGGCCGTCAATTCCCACCCTTCGCCGTCATGGTAAAAAAGTGTCTTGGTGTTCGTATTGTAGTAAAAGTCTCCCGTTTTTCCACTCTCCTGATCAGGATCGGCATTCCCGCTCAGCATTACGTATTCTGCCTCTCCCTTGTCACCTTTCTCTCCCTTGTCTCCTTTTGCGCCTAAAACGCTTTGCCCGTCTTCCCAACCAGCATCCGTTTTGGGTCCATACAGCACGTAGCTTGAGGTATTGATATAGAAATCGCCGATATCGCCCAGGTCTGGAGTGGGATCCTCAGTGCCGTTTAGGACGGTAGCGCCGTTTTTTCCAGGTTCACCCTTTTCTCCTTGAGGTCCGTCAGGTCCAATGTCCCCATCGCTGGCACAAGAGGAAAAGCAAAAAATAATGAACATTACAAAGTAAATCTTTTTCATAGACATAAGTAGGTAAGATCATAACATCTACAGAAGACGTGTTGCCGTAGATGGGTTAAAAATTAATTTTAACTAAGATAGGATTAATATTTTAAAATTGGCAAATTTGGATATAAATGAGGATTATTGAGCGATACTTATTGGCTTAATTCAAACTCCTCTAGTCTTAAAAGCCTATCAATCAATGCTCAAACCCTCTGCACATTGTCTGATCAGGATTCGTCCGATTTTAGGATTAGCAGGATTTGTGTTTTTACTGATGGTTAAATATTCACTAGATTTTAATCCCAATCTATTATTTATTCTGCAGATCCTTATCCTGATTACTACACATTATCTGATCGGAATTCTCCGTTAGTCCGGATTTGTAATCCGGATTCATGAGCTGGGCAT
>CAYPCZ010000127.1:0-4715 GCA_964409345.1 uncultured Flavobacterium sp.
GGTCGGGTTTTTAGCATGTGCCCTAACGGTTCGGGGCTTGGCGACAGTGGCGGAAATAGAAGCACTAACTTTCAATTTTGCACAACAGTAGCATAAGCCATTTTCTATTTGCTAAATTACAAAAAAAGGAAATAAAAATGGCTTATGCGGTGATAGAATTACAGACGTTGAATTTTGCACTTAACCCGCCATTTCGCCAAACCCTTGTTATATGCAGGCTTTTATTTTTGTCCGCTTTGATAGTTGATTTTGTAGAGCGTGAAAGCTCTTTTGGCTTTGGAAGAATGGAAAAGCCAAATGTGCTTGAACGCACTTGGCTTATTTTTAGTTAAGATGCTTATGAAGAACCTCTACTTTTTTACTTGGAATTTCAGAAAGTTCTTGCTCCAAAATCTCAATTTGTTTTTCTATCTTTTCAATTTCTGAAACAATTTTTTTTTGTTCAGAAAGAGAGTAGTTCGGAACTAAATATTGCTCAATAAATGATTTGGGAACTCTTTTATGTCCAGATGAACCAGTCATTACTTTTTCGGCTTCAATACGTAATTTTTCGGATTGAATATAGTAGTACAATAATTTAGGTTCAATTTTATTGGTATTAGGTCTAAGAACCAAAAATTCGGTGCTACCAAAACCTATATTGGGTGTTAATTTAGGAATTAATGCACCTTTTCCATTCTCCATACAAGGAGTGATTTTTGCAAAAAGCACATCATTAGTTTGGAAAAATGTAAATCCTTTATTTACGGATTTAATAGCTCTCTTTTGAAAATCTATTATTTTACCTTCGTTGCTAACATCAGGCATACTTAAAAAAGACACAATTGTGTCATCGTCCAATTCTTTGATATAATCATTTTTGTCAGGATTAATACATTCAAGTAATTTCCCTAATGCTATTGTGGATTTATTATTGTTAATTTTAATTAATTCAAAAATTATATTTTTTAAACCCTCTAATTTAGTTTTTATTTGTTTCTCACGTTCTTGGATTTTCTCAATCTCCTTTACTATTTTTTCTTGCACATTTTGAGGAGGAACTGGGATTTTTACTTCATTAATAAGTCCCGAAAGATTATTGATGTTAGAACCACTTCCAATATCTCTGATACTTTGTCTTAATAATGAATTTAGAAGTTGGTACACATACTTAGGTTGCACTTCATCTTTTGTTCTGATGATTCCCATAAAACCACCTGCCAAATAATTGGTATCATTTTCAATAAATGCAACTTTCCCTAAGTGTTCTTTACTTCCACTAGAAAAACACATAAATATGTCATCTTTCTTTAGCTTTTTGTTTTCAGGGACATTAAAACCATCAAAAAGATATACCTCCTTGTTAATTTCAAAATCTCCGTTAAGTGTAATATTGTCAGCTGTTAAAACTATATTTTCTGTATCTTCAATAGTCTGGTCAGCTTTTGAATATGTAACACCTCTGATAATATCAGCGACTTCATCAAATCGTTTTTCCTGCCATTTTGTTTCAATTTTTATCTTTTTTTTTACGTTCAAAGAAACGTTTAAATCAAATTCAAAACGGCTAAAGTTTAGCATTTCTTCTAATTTTGTATAGAAAACATTTTCTTTTAATGTTTCATCTATTTCAGAGAAATACTTGCCTTTAAAAGCATTGTTGATGTATGTACTGGCTTTTTTAGCATCATTGTTATTGTTGATATTGTACATTTTTGTACAATCATCAATAGTTGAACGACCATTTACTGGATGAATTCCTTCGCTTCCTTTTCCATTTCGGAATTCATAACCCAAAAATTGTTTTTCTTTTGTTTTACTTCCCGACTTTACAACAACAACTTTTTGTGGAGCAGTCAATACAAAATAAAATAATTTTTCTTCTTCTCTTTGAAGTAATATACTCCAAAACTCATCCTCATTTTTAGATTTTATATTCTTTTTATATTCTTTGTAAATATCGTGAGCCAATATTTTTTCATTAGGTTTTTTCTTTAATAACGAAATATAATCTTCTAAAGAAACATCTTCCCAAACGTGATTTACATATTTTGATAATGATTTTTGAATACCATTTATTATAACATCTTTTGCGTTATGAATACTTTGGTGACAAGATTTTTTAAGTTCATCAATTTTTTTGTATTTTCTTCTCAAAAATAATGTTACCGTGCTTGTATTGGTAGCCATAAAGGTAAAACTACCAAATTCAGCAATGGCAATTACATCAAAATTTTGGAAGATAATTTCTCTTGTTTTTGTATGTAGATTGCCTGTATTGGTCAAAATAGAACTTGGTAAAATAATGGAAGCTAAACCATCTTCTTTTAAAAGCTGTTTGGTTCTTTCAATAAATAAGCATTCAATTTCTGAACTTTTGTCTGTTAAAAGATTGAAAAGCTCAAAATCTTTATCGGCATTTTTGTTTTTTAAATCGCCTTTAAAAGTTGGGACAGAATAGGGCGGATTGGATACTACGATTGAAAACTTTTCCAATTCAGAATCGTCAATTTTCTTTAATCTTCCTACAAAGCTTTTAGAATCTTTGAAACTATCTAAACCATCTCCGTGTATGATTTGGGCAAGACCATCTCCATAAAAGTAGCAACCAACTTTCGCTACTTTTACCAAACGGTAATCTTTCTCTATTCCGTAAACATATCTCGCTGCCCAATCATATTTTTTACGTTGCCAAACTTCAATATCATCAATTACATCTGGATATAAGTCGGTTGTATCAATGTTGTTATCAATGATATTTTGGTATTCCTCCATTACTTCCGTGATGAAGTGTCCGCTTCCTACTGCGTAATCAATTACGGCAGGAAGTTTCGCAGTTTCGCCTTTTAATTGCTCATTAATCATTTCTTTTATTGGAAGTGATTTTACAATAAACCGTGTAATTGGTGGTGGACTGAAAAATTGACCTGCTTTTTGTTTTAATCCAGTAGTAAGTAATCGCTCAAAGAAATCACTTAAATGTGCTTGTCTTCGAGGATAACGAATTTGATATTTATGTAATAATTCAACAACTTCTTTTAAAACTCTGTGGTTGTCATCAAAAGATTCGCTATCAATAACTTCTTTGATAGCAAATACATTATTGAACATTAACCATTTTTTCTTTTTTTCTTGTAACTCTTCTTCTGTTTTAAATACAAAATCATTATCACTGATACCCTCAACTTCTTTTCTAAGAAATTCGTACATTCCTTTTTGATAAAGGTTTATCAAACGGATTTGAAATTCAACAGGGTCATCAATTTTCTCTCTCCATTGAAAGTCGAGTTCGTCATTATCTCTTTTTTTCTCGTCATAAATTTTCGCAAGAAAAAGATTGAAAATTTTATTAAAAGCATTGGGTTCGTCCGATACGGAATGCTTTCTTAATATAGACATAAAACCGTGAAAGATAGCTTCGCTATCAGTTTCTTTCAACGGTAATAATTCTTTTTTTGTTAGAAGTTTATTTTTAAAATCATAAGGCGTAACCCAATCTTCAAAAATACCATTTTGGTAAGTAACTTTGCTCCAACGGTCGTAAAAGTCAGCTACATTTCCTGCTCCTCTGTAATGGTCTTCAATTTTAACAATATCCCAATTCGCATCTATTTTGTTTCCGGTTAGATGAGAAGTGTAAAGCATTAAATACTGTGTATTTGTGTCATTTTGGAAATATGTAAAAAGTTGACCTCCATTTTTGTAGATGTTTTTAAGCTCTTTTTCATATTCCTTTCCAAATGTTTTACATTCTATCATTAAAAATGCTTTTCCATTTTTTTGAATGAAAACATCTAATCTTCCAGAATGCCCGTGTCCTGACGGGAACACTTTTTCTAATGTTATATCTTCGGGTTTGTATCCTTTTGTAAGTAATCTGTCAACACATTCTAATACAACCCAATTTTCTGCCTGTGAGAAATTTTGAGTTGTCTTACTTTCTCCTTTTATTTTGTTTCCAAAATTGATTGTCTTATTATCAAAATCAATTTCTACTGCGTAGTTATTTACAGCTGAATATTTCTTGATATAAATATCTGTTGTATTTTCTTTAGGTTCAAATCCTAATACTTTTATGAGTTTTTTGATTTCCATAGTTATTTAGAATTTGAGTTTGCCTTGAGTTGTATTTATTTCTCTGAAATATTTTGTTTGTGCTTCTGCTACAGAAAAAACATTTTCAGAACATTTGTACTGATATGCGTCTTTTGCAAATTTGTCTGCAAAATATAGGTCTTTCAAGCTTTCATATTCTACTTCAAAAAGTTCAGAAAGTAGTTTTAGTTTGTTAAACGCAACAGGTTTTTTGTCGTTTTCGATACGGCTAACAAGAGGTGTGTTACATTTAATTAATGCACCAAATTCGGTCTGACTCCAGCCTTTTCTCTCTCGTTGAGCTTTTATGAATTTTCCAAAACTTGCCATATTTCTGTTTTACCAAAACTTGTTTTATCTTTTTTGGGTAAAAGTAAAAAATAGATTCCATATAGGCAATTTTTAGAACATATAAAAATACTTTGAAGGTTATTTTTTAACAGTAGGGGAAATTCAAGCTCTTTTGGTTTTTGCGTTTTGGCTTTGTGCGGTGGGAAAACCAAATGTGCTTGAATGTGCGGTGGCTCAAAGCTTGCATATAACTTACTTATATGCGATGCAAAATTTCGCTTATGCAACCATATTGGGTGGCTAAACGAAGCTTTGTATCGCTGTTTTTTAAAAGCCAAATATATTATTTT
>CAYPCZ010000128.1:0-4655 GCA_964409345.1 uncultured Flavobacterium sp.
GAAAGGCGAGGCGCTTAATGTTTTCACAACGGAATAATCCTTATTGTGATTTGCTTTCGAAACAAATATATAAAATTAATTCAAAGTGTCAAATTTATAGCATAACCTGTTTTACAGCATTTTGGATGTCAACTGAAACTATATAAATACGGCGGTTTGTTTTAGAACGAAGTTTATTCTAAGCGCGCCGGGTTGTTAAATAGATTGAATAATAACTTGATAGAATCATGACAAAGGAAATTCTCGGTTTAGATTTAGGAACTACTAGTATTGGTTGGGCTCATGTAAAGGAAGCTCAAAATGATATCGAACTCTCATCCATCAAACAAATTGGAGTTCGTGTAAATCCCTTAACAACTGATGAACAAACCAATTTTGAAAAAGGTAAGCCTGTTTCTGTAAATGCTGATAGGACATTCAAACGAGGCGCAAGAAGGAATCTGGACCGATATCAATTGAGAAGAGAAAATTTGATTGAAATTCTAATAGAATCCGATATCATTAATTCAGAAACGAAACTTGCTGAAGATGGTACAAATACGACTCACGAAACTTGGCAATTAAGGTCAAAAGCAGCTATAGAAAGAATTGAATTAAATCAGCTAGCCAGAGTTTTTCTAACAATCAATAAAAAAAGAGGCTACAAAAGCAGTCGTAAAGCAAAGAATGAAGACGAAGGACAAGTTATTGATGGCATGGCTGTGGCTAAAAAATTGTATGAAGAAAACCTTACTCCGGGACAGCTGGCTTACCAATTATTAAAAGAGGGTAAAAAGTCTATTCCTGATTTTTATCGGTCGGATTTGCAAGCTGAATTTGATAAAGTATGGGATTTTCAAAAGCAATTTCACCCTGAAATTCTTACAGATGTATTTTATAAGGATCTTCAGGGAAAAGGACAACGTGCTACTTCAGCTATGTTTTGGGTAAAATATCAATTTAATACAGCTGATATCAAAGGATTGGAAGACAGCTTAAAAACTGAAAAGACAGTTAAGTTTGGTCTCCGTGACCAAAAGAAATTACAAGCTTATAAATGGCGAAGTGAGGCGGTTTCAAAGTTTTTGGAGAAGGAAGAGATGGCTTTTGTAATTACCGAGATAAACAACAACATCAATAACTCTAGTGGATATCTCGGAGCCATTTCTGATAGAAGTAAAGAACTATACTTCAATAGGCAAACTGTGGGGCAATATTTATATAAACAATTGCTTGAAAACCGACATACATCCTTAAGAAATCAAGTGTTTTACCGCCAAGACTATCTTGATGAGTTTGAAACAATTTGGAAAGTTCAGTCAAAACACCATCCACAGCTTACTGATAAGTTAAAAGAAGAAATCAGAGATGTGGTTATTTTCTATCAGCGAAAACTGAAATCACAGAAAGGTTTAATAAGTTTTTGCGAGTTTGAATCGCAAGAAAAGATTTTCAATGGAAATAGGAAGACTATAGGTTTAAGAGTTGCTCCAAAATCCTCTCCACTGTTTCAGGAGTTTAAGATTTGGCAGGTTTTAAATAATGTTTTGATTAGAAAAAAGGGAAGTAAGAAACGAGTTCTAAAAAACACTCACCAGATATCTATATTTAAAGAAGAAAAGGAGGCGTTCTGCTTCGATATAGAAACCAAGCATCTCTTGTTTCAAGAATTAAATATTAAGGGCAATCTCTCTGCATCCAGAATTACAGAAATATTAGGATATAAGACAACAGATTGGGAATTAAATTATAGTGCTTTAGAAGGCAACCGTACAAATCAAGTTTTGTATGAAGGCTACTTGAAAATTCTAGATTTGGAAGGTTATGATGTTAAAGAGTTGTTGAAAGTAAAATCTAATAAGGATGAGGTAGAGTTGGGAGATTTAAAAGTGCCCGCTTCCGAAATCGAGAATATGGTGAAGCGTGTTTTTGAAACTTTAAATATCGATGTCAATATTTTGGAATTTAATGCGGAATTAGAAGGGAAAGAGTTTGAAAGACAGTCCTCTTATCAGTTATGGCATTTATTGTATTCTTATGAAGGAGATGATTCAAAAAGCGGTAATGAAAAATTATATGAGTTACTAGAAAGTAAATTTGGGTTCGCAAGAGAACATGCTCAAATTTTAGCAAATATTGCTTTGTCTGATGATTACGGAAATTTAAGCACTAAAGCGATACGAAAGATATATCCGTTTATCAAAGAAAACCAATACTCCACAGCTTGTGAATATGCAGGATACAGACACTCAAAGCACTCCTTAACCAAAGAGGAAATTACGAATCGTCCATTGAAGGACAAGCTTGAATTGTTAAAAAAGAATAGCTTACGAAATCCTGTTGTTGAAAAAATACTCAACCAAATGATAAATGTGGTGAATGCGCTGATTGAAAAAAATAGTGAGAAAGATGAAAATGGTAAAATAGTTAGATATTTTAAATTTGATGAGATTCGTATAGAATTGGCTCGAGAGTTGAAAAAGAATGCTAAGGAACGTGCAGAGATGACTGCTAATATTAATGCGGCGAAGCAAGCTCATGAGAAGATCTTCAAATTATTGCAAACCGAATTTGGAGTAAAAAATCCTACAAGAAATGATATTATTCGTTATCGGTTGTACGAAGAATTGAAAAATAATGGTTTCAAAGATTTATATACAAATACTTACATTTCTCGTGAAATGCTATTCAGCAAACAAATTGACATCGACCATATTATTCCACAAGCTAAGTTATTTGATGACAGCTTTTCTAATAAGACTATTGTGTTCAGAAAAGACAATATAGACAAAGGAAATAAAACTGCTTTCGATTATATCGAAAGCAAATATGGAGATGTTATTGCGGAGGAGTTCATAGCAAGATCGAAGAACTTGTTTGATTTAGGGCAAAAAAATAAAGAGGAAGGCATTTCTAAAGCCAAGTTTAATAAGTTGCTAAAAAGAGAGTCAGAAATTGATGACGGCTTTATTGAAAGAGATTTACGGGACAGTCAATATATTGCTAGAAAAGCAAAAGAAATATTACTGCAGATTACTAGTTCCGTGGTGCCTACTACAGGAAGTGTTACGGATAGGCTAAGAGAAGATTGGGGCTTAGTCAATATCATGAAGGAAATTAATCTGCCTAAATACAGATTGTTAGGATTGACAGAGATGGAAGAGCGAAAATTTGGACAACATGTAGAAGTAATCAAAGAATGGACAAAAAGAAATGATCATCGCCACCATGCTATGGATGCTTTAACAATTGCGTTTACGAAGCCTAGTTATATTCAGTACTTGAACTATTTGAATGCTAGGAGAAATGAGAACCATAAGCTTCATAATAATATTATTGGAATTGAAATCAAAGAAACCGAAATCACCATTGATGATCAAGGAAATAGAAAAAGAGTTTTTAAGACACCCATCCCGAATTTTCGAGAATTGGCAAAATCGCATTTGGAGAATGTGTTAGTCTCCCACAAAGCAAAAAATAAAGTCGTCACTAAAAATAAAAATCGTATCAAAACCAAAAATGGAGAAAGAGTAAAGATTGAATTAACTCCGAGAGGTCAGTTACATAAAGAAACCATATATGGTAGATATCAATATTATACAAATAGGAAAGAAAAGATAGGAACAAGATTCACTGAGGATGTCATCTTAAAAGTATCAAACCCTTTGTTCAAGCAAATGCTATTAGACCGATTGCAATCTAACGATAATGATCCCAAAAAAGCCTTTGGAGGCAAGAATGCATTGAGCAAGAATCCAATATATTTAAATGAAGATAAGACAAATATACTTCCTGATAAAGTAAACCTGACTTGGTTAGAAGAGGATTATTCTATTCGTAAAGCTATTTCCCCCGAAAACTTTAAGGATGAGAAGGCAATTAATAAGATCATAGATGCGAGTATAAGACGGATTCTGTTGAATAGGTTCAATGAATTTGATAATGATTCGAAAAAGGCATTTTCCGATTTAGATAAAAACCCAATTTGGCTCAACAAAGAACAAGGCATTTCTATAAAAAGAGTTGCCATAAGTGGAGTGAAAAACGCTGGAGCTTTGAATTACAAAAGAGATCATTTAGGTAGAAATATTTTAGATAAAGATGGTAGAGCTATTCCGGTGGATTTTGTGAGTACTGGAAGCAATCACCATGTAGCAATTTACCGAGATGAACATGGCAAGCTGCAGGATACCGTAGTTTCATTTTTTGATGCAGTACAATTAGCTAGTGCTGGGGAACCTATTGTTAACAAGAATTATAATCAAGGTTTAGGCTGGGAGTTTCTATTTACTATGAAACAAAACGAATATTTTGTTTTTTTAAACGATAAAACAGGTTTTTATCCCAAACAAATTGATTTATTAGATCCTGTTAACAAAAAACTAATAAGCCCGAATTTATACAGGGTTCAAAAACTATCGAAGGTTGAATATGGAAAATATGCAGTGAGAGACTTTGTGTTCAGACATCATTTAGAAACGTCCGTTGAAGAAAGCAAAGGACTTAGTGGAATTACTTATAAGCAATTAAAAAGTTTGCCCCACTTAGAAAATATTGTAAAAGTTCGAGTCAATCATTTAGGAGATATTGTCAGCGTGGGTGAATATTAAAAATGAACCGCTCTACCTTCCTTCGCAACCTAATCGCCACTTTTGGACTTTCGGTGATTCCTGTAG
>CAYPCZ010000129.1:0-4592 GCA_964409345.1 uncultured Flavobacterium sp.
GTGTAGATTAGCAAATAAGAAAGTAAATAGTCCGATTAATAGGGGGCTAGACCACAATATAAATTCTTCTATAGATGAAAGAGTAGAATATGTAGAAGAAGTTTTAATTTATGTACTCCTGTACAATATTGAATCAAGTTCAACAAATTCAGGTTGTCTTAGACAGTATGATTTATGTAAAAATAAAGCGGAGCGAGATCATAATATTAGAGTAGGTCTTTGTACGGGAGGTGCAATCCTTACCGGCGGTGTAGGTGCGGCCCCTTGGCCTGTTTGTATGGCTGGATCTGGTTTATCTGATCAATCAGATATTACCTATTGTTATGATTCATATCAACTTTGTCAAAACAATTAAATATGAAACTAAATTATAAACTAATAAAAATAGCATATATGTCCCTAGGTGTAATAATGCTATTATTATGTGGAATCGGATTCTTATTTGTTGATGTTATTGATGAACTAATGAAGATAGTATCTGCAAATACGATAATCATCATATTTGCTAGTTTATTTTTTCTTTTTCTGGCCTTAAAAATATTATATACTCAAAAATATCCATCGTCACCTCCGTCAAAGACAAGCCAAAAGATTGGTGTTTTTGTATTAGTTGCTATGGCTATCTATTTCTTATATTTTTTAAGATGAATTAACCCTTGTCATTTTCAACCATTCAGAGTTATATGTTTGAATTTCTGAAATGAAAAATGGTTAGTGGGATTTTATAAAAATAATTGTTACGACCTTAAAAGTTGTCCTTTTTATTACATTCTTTAACAAACCAAATGGTTAAAAAGCTTATAATCAAATACGTAACAAAAGTTAAGAAAAACAAACACTATATCTTTTTAAAATTACTTCAATCCAGATGTAAATTGTGATAAAAATTGAATAAAGGCCTAGCTTATAAGGAGTATTATATCACAATAATAGTCTGCTCTAAACCTTGTTGAATGCACGACCAAAAGAAATTAAAAAAAGAGCGATCTTGTTTTCTGTAAACCGATTTAATTTGTACTTCTTTCTGCTCTCCTTTAGAGGTTTTCTTTACCAAAATATTAGCTAAAACCTCTTTGAAATAACTTTTGCCACTCAAATCTTTTTTATACACCGTTACTTTCAAACTATCATAGTTTATTAAAAAATTGCCTGAACCCACCACATCGTTTCCTGCAAAATTAAAGGCAATTTCGTGTGCTGTTCCTTCAGCAGAAGCTAGAATCCGAGGTTTTATAAAAGGAGTTGTTTTGTGTAAATCATAATCAAAAAGATTTCCTTTGATTTTGAACTCTTCGTTTTTGTTTAACGGGTTAAAACTCCATTGTACTTTTAGCTTTGATTCGGCCATAAAAATACAGTCTATATCGAGGGTTACATCAGGTAATTCTGCTTTTTTGTAACCACTGTTCACATTCAAAATATCCGCATTAAATTTTGAAAAAGTAAGTTTTCCGGGTTGCCCTCTCACGACCTCTTCTTCATAAGCAATTTGAGAGTCTTTCAACACTACCTTATTGATTGCCATAAAAAAAGGAAGCTCTCTTAAAAGAGCACTATAAAGTAATTTTTTTGAGGTATCATCTTTTGGAACTTTACTCCTAAAAATATCGGCATTTACTGTGTTTAATTCGACAAATGGAGTTTTTACAAAAAAATCTTTCTCGATAAAACCCCAATCTACATCAGTAAGTGAAATAGTTTGGGCAGAAAATGTATATAAATCTTTTTCAACCACTAACTGTTGTAAGAATTCAGCTCGAGAAAGTTTTGGTGTCAGTCGAAATTCTTCAATACTAAAATTATCATTTTCAAAAACAATTTGTTGAGTTTGTAAGTGATATACTTTGTTAGGGTGATAATCTAAAGAATCTATTTTTATGGCTAAATTCTCATACCTAAACGGAATTATATTCAAGGAAGTTGCTTGGTTGAATTGTATGTTTTCAAGTGTAATATTTACATCATTTCCCTGCAAAACTTTAGGTTCTTTCTCTTTAGAATCCGAAAAATAAAGTTTTCCACCCTCAATTTCAAACGATTTTATAGCAATATTTTTGTGCTTTTCATTCTTTGTTGATACAGAATCTCTTTTTTTTTCAAAAATCTGTGAATAATGAATTTCAGGCTCATTTATTTTGATATTAGAAATCACAATATCATCTTTAAAAAGTAATTTAAACAAGTTGATTCCGTCAACTTTAAGTTCGTGAATGATTACAACAAGAGAATCTGATGACTTTTCAGATAGATTTTTAGGTCGAATGGCAATATCTTCAAACGTCAAACTATTTCGAAAAATAGAAACATCTATTTCTTTAAATTGAAGTTCATAATCAGTATTGTCCTGAAAAATTTCAGGTAGTTTTGATTTCACCCAACTCTGTATTCCAAAATTGACCAGCACAAGAAATATTACTAATCCTACTATTACGTATATCCATTTTTTTGTTGCTGTCATAGCTATTGGGGTTTAATAGGGTTAAGCTTTGTTTTAACAAATCACCTTATTCTTTTTTAGGCACATACTCCAAAATATCTCCGGGCTGGCAATCTAATATTTCGCAAACTGCTTCTAAAGTAGAAAACCGAATCGCTTTGGCTTTTCCTGTTTTTAGTATCGAAAGATTGGCTGTTGTAATACCTACCAACTCTGCTAATTCGTTTGAGCGCATTTTCCGTTTGGCAAGCATTACGTCAAGATTTATGATAATAGGCATAATCAAATGGTTAACTCGTTCTCATCTTTTAAGCTTTTAGAAATCTTAAAAACTTCACTTATATAATGAAAAACAATCCGATAGAAATCGTAAACAAAAACGAATCAAAACCTGAATTAATCATTATTTCTACTTTTTGAGTGGTAGTTACTTTGAATATAAACTCCAATCCATTGGTGATAAGGGTAACTATTATAAATATCTTCCCTATTCTATTTAAGTTCGAAATTACTTGATTATCAAAAACTTTTCCTTTGACGAATAAATTTACTGTTTTTTTAAACAGATAAATAGCATACACAAATAAAAAATAAGATAGTACGGAAACAATTAGTCCTATTTTGGAATAAACGGAATCAAAGGAAGAGTTATTCACTCCATTTATTTTTATAGGAATATCCCAATCGGAATCAGTCAATATAAAAGGTGCGGTTATCAACAAGCCAACTCCACCAAGTAGTAAAAAATAAAGCATGAACTCCAAAACAGCTCTCAAAAAATATATCTTTCTCATTTTTCTAAAAATTAAATCATATAGTGCAAATATAATTAAATTATCGAAAAACAATAATAAAACATCATTTAAAGATTATTTTAGAATTTCTGATAACTCTCGACTTTAAAACTTTTGACATCCGACTGATTATTTCCTTTCGGAATCGCATCAATCAATTTACGAGAATATTCTGTTTTCGGATTTTGATACAATGCGTCTGCTTCGGTTTCTTCTTCTAATATTCCTTTGTTAAGTACCAAAATTTTGTCTGACATATACTTTACCACAGCCAAATCGTGCGAAATAAAAATATACGTAAAGCCAAAATTCTCTTTCAGTTCGTTAAGCAAATTCAAAACCTGTGCCTGAACCGAAATGTCCAAAGCCGAAACCGATTCGTCACACACAATGAGTTTGGGTTGCAAGGCAATGGTTCGGGCAATCCCGACTCTTTGTCTTTGTCCGCCCGAAAATTCGTGTGGATAACGATTGAAATGCTCTTCTGAAAGTCCGACACGTTCGAGGATTTCTATGGCTTTTTGTTTTCGTTCTTTGTTGTTTTTGTAGAGTTTATGCACCTGCATCGGTTCCATAATGGCTTCACCGACTTTCATTTTCGGATTGAGTGAAGAATAAGGATCTTGAAAAATAATCTGAATTTCTTTCCGAAAACTCTTGAATTCTTTATCCGAAAGAGATGTAATATCGGTTCCTTTATAAAAAATCTGACCTTTTGTAGCTTTATCTAATTGTAAAATGGCATTTCCGATGGTTGATTTTCCGGAACCTGATTCGCCTACGAGCCCTTTGGTTTCGCCTTCATAGACTTTAAAGCTAATATCTTGCAAGGCTTGAAAACCAACTTTTTTGCCCAACACTCCCATTCTGGAATAATAGATTTTTTCGATGTTTTTCACTTCCAAAATCGGAGGTTTTGAATATAATTTCGCTAAATTTTCTGCTCTTTCTTCTGGAGTTATAATTTCGGTTGGAGTAGTATCATTCAGAAAATCCGCAATAGTCGGAAGCCTTTTCAGTCGTTCGTCCAAAGACGGACGAGAAGCAATCAGTGCTCTGGTATACATCTGCTTCGGATGGTGAAAAATGGCTGTTGTTTCACCTTGTTCAACAATTTCTCCTTTATACATCACGAGTACTCTGTCTGCAATTTCAGAAACCAAAGCCAAATCGTGCGAAATAAAAATAACACTCATCCCGGTTTCTTGTTGCAGGTCTTTCAGAAGTTTAATGATTTCTTTCTGAACCGTTACATCCAGAGCAGTTGTGGGTTCGTCTGCAATCAATATATTCGGTTTGCAGGCAATTGCCATAGCAATCATCACCCGTTGTTTTTGACCACCCGAAATTTGATGCGGATA
>CAYPCZ010000130.1:0-4546 GCA_964409345.1 uncultured Flavobacterium sp.
TTTACAATGAAAAAACTCTTGGCTGACCCCAAGAACATTGATACTAACTTTTTGGATTATCTCAACGGCTTTTCGGAAAATGTGCAGGACATCATAACCAAGTTCAAGTTCCGAAATCAATTAAAGACCTTTGAAGAAACAGGCATTACTTTTTCATTGATTGAAAAATTCTGCAACCCTAAAGTTGAACTCAGCCCTGAGAAAATTTCACCAATGGCAATGGGCTATATGTTTGAGGATTTGATTCGCAGATTCAATGAAAAAACCAATGCAGCCGCAGGGCGACATTTTACACCAAGGGAAATCATTGAGTTGATGACGCATTTGGTGTATTTGCCAGTAAAAGACAAAATCCAAAAAGGAACTTTCTTGGTATATGACCCTTGTGCGGGTTCCGGTGCTATGCTCACGCAATCCAAACTTTTTGCCACCGACCCCGAAGGAGAAATCAAATCAACGGCTACTTTCCATTTGTACGGACAAGAAAATACTGGCGAAATGTACGCCACTTGCAAATCGGATATGTTGCTCAAAAATGAAGACCCTGATAAAATTAAGTTTGGTTCTACTTTGAGCGAATACGGTTTTGATCCTGATTTGAAGTTCAACTTTATGCTCACCAATCCGCCTTATGGAACCACTTGGAAGCAGGACATTGATAACCTGAATGTAGGCACAGGAAAAAAAGTAGAGATAAAGGACAGACGATTTAACCTAAAAATCAAAAACTTCAAAGGCGAATTGGAAGAAACTTGCTTGACTTCCCGAAGCAATGACGGACAGTTGATGTTTTTGCTCCATATGCTTTCTAAAATGAAAGACCCCAAGGACGGTGGTAGCCGTATTGCTTCCGTTCATAATGGTTCGGCTTTGTTTACAGGAGATGCAGGCAGCAGCGAAAGCGGTATTCGCCAATACATATTGGAAAATGATTTATTGGAATGTATTATTCAGTTGCCCAATGATATGTTTTACAATACGGGAATCACTACTTACATCTGGCTATTGACCAATGTGAAAGAAGAACGCAGAAAAGGCAAGGTGCAGTTGATTAATGCTTCAACAGAAGAATTTTATCAAAAAATGCGAAAAAGTTTGGGTAGTAAACGAGTGGAATTAACTGCTAAGCACATCCAAATGATACAGGAAATGTGTTTTGCTATTGAGGAGAACGAATACAGCAAGATTTTTGACAATGAAGATTTTGGCTTTTACCAAATCACAGTACACCAACCCGAAAGAGACGAAATTGGCAACATCATAACAGACAGCAAAGGCAAGCCTAAAAGTGATAGCAGCTTAAAAGACACGGAAAATGTGCCAATGAAAGAAAGCATTGCTGAATATTTTAAAAGAGAAGTGCTGCCTTTTGCTCCTGACGCTTGGTATGACAAGACAAAGATGAAAGTAGGTTATGAAATTGCTTTCAATAAATATTTCTATCAATATGAGCCATTGAGGGCATTATCTGATATTGCTAAGGACATTTTGACACTGGAACAAGAAACTGAAAATCTCCTAAAAGAAATCGTAGAATAATGGCAAACTATATACCCTACCCCAAATATAAAAATAGTGGCATTCCGTGGCTGGGTGAGATTCCGGAGCATTGGCGTAATTGGAAAATTGCAAGAGGAGCTAATTTTATAGGAAGTGGAACAACCCCAAATTCTGGAAACAAGGAGTATTATGAAAATGGCACAATAAACTGGTTAAATACTGGCGATTTCAATGATAGTATTTTAAAATACTGCAAAAGAAAAGTTACGAAAAAGGCAGTTGACGAAAATTCTGCATTGAAATTATTTCCAAAGGGTACACTATCAATTGCAATGTATGGTGCAACTATTGGTAAAGTATGTATTGTTGATTTTTAAACCACAACAAATCAAGCTTGTTGTAACATAGTCGAGGGTGGTGTTTTTGATAATAAATTTTTGATGTATTGGTTTATCGGACATAAAAAGCATATTGTCAATTTGAGTTATGGTGGAGGTCAACCTAATATTAGTCAAGATGTTATAAAATCACTTATTGTTCCTTCACCTGATAAACAAGAACAAACCGCCATTGCCCGCTTTTTAGATTACATACTGGCTAAAATCAACCGCTTTATCCAAAAGAAAAAGCAACTGATAAAACTACTCAACGAGCAAAAAGCCGCCATCATCAACCAAGCCGTTACCAAAGGTTTAGACCCAAATGCCAAAATGAAAGAGAGCGGCATTGAGTGGTTGGGGGAAATACCGGAGCATTGGGAGGTTAGAAAGTTGAAGACTATAGTTTCAAAGAAAATAACGGATGGGCCACACGAAACACCAGAATTTGTTGAAAATGGAATACCTTTTATTTCAGCAGAAGCTGTTAACAGTGATGGGAGTATTAGTTTCGAAAATCGTAGGGCGGATATTTCGAAAGAGTTAGACCAGATTTATTCTTTGAAATGTAAACCTCAAAAAGATGATGTTTTTATAGTTAAGTCTGGTTCTACAACCGGTAAAATTGGTTTTGTAAATACTGATTTGGATTTCAATATTTGGTCTCCATTGGCTCTTGTAAGAAGTAAAAAAGAGCTTATTTCAGGTGAATATACGTTTAGAACACTTCAATCGCCATATTTTCAATCTCAGGTTCAGACAAAATGGTCATTTGGCACACAGCCAAATATTGGAATGGGCGTATTAGAGAACCTTTATGTAGTAGTTCCACCAAAATCAGAACAAACACAAATTTTAAATTTCATAGGTAAAGAAACAGAGCCAATTTTCTTAACCATTTCCAAAATCGAAAAAGAATTGGCATTAACCGAAGAATACAAAACGGCTTTGATAGCCGAAGCGGTTACGGGGAAAATTGATGTGCGAGGATATGAAGTGCCTGAAATATCGGAAGAAGAAACTTATGAGGATTTAGAAGAAGAGTTGGGTATGGTGGCGGAAGAACAAGAAACATATGAAACTGAATAAAATGATTAAAAGTCAAGAAATAATACTAGGTGCACAACAACAACTTGTAAGAGTAAAAAAACAATTAAAAAACATTAAAATTGTACCCTATCAAAACCAGGTTTTACATTCTGGTGACTTTAGAGATATGGATATTTTTAATAAAAGTTGTCCTTTTACAAATTGTAAAACTCCCGTTTTATATACAATAGAATTACTTGATGAATCAAAAAAGAAAGTTCTGTTAGCTATTTTTAATGAGTTTAGTAGTATTAATAAATCAAGAATAAAAGGAGAACGTATTTATCATTCACAGGACAACACTTCAAATAACACCTCAAATTATTTGTATGTGGGATGTTCTATGGAAGATTATTTAGGGAGATTAAAAAACCATTTAGGAGTTAGAAATAGTTTAGGAACTTATTCACTTCATCTTTCTAAATGGGATAATAACCTTGATTACAGAATTAGAATTAATACTTATCAAATTATTGACACAGAAAATAATGCGATTAATAGTATTGTTGTTGAAGCACTTGAACAACAAGTTTGGGATAAACTCAAACCTCTTTTTGGAAAAAGAAGTGGCTTATTATAAATAAAAAATGATGAGTAAAATAACACCATATAGTGAAACTGAGTTAAAGGTAATTTTTAGCCAACTGGGATTTGATGAAAAGTACTTTGCAATGTATATTGATTATTATAATCAATGCTTTAATGATTTGTTAGAAGACGATGAAGAAGTTGAAACGGTTCATGACAATGCTTTGTGGTGTGTAAATGATTATATGAATTTATTTTGTGAACTAATAGGAAAGGGGCACGGAGAAGAATGGTCTCAAATATTAGCACAAAGTAACGAGGAAGGAGAAAGAGCTATTTTTTATGCCTATAACCAATTGCGTATTTCAAATCCTAATTTAGCCAAAAATGAAGTGCTCACTTATGCTAAATCTCATAGTGATGATAAAGATTTTCTAAAACATTACCTTCGCTTATTTGAAATGTTTTCAGAACCGGATAATAGAATCGTAACCGCCAAGAAGTATGCTCAGGTATTCAAAGCTGAAATTGCTAAAGGCAAATCAGAATTATATGCACATCACTATGCTGATTTAATGGCAGATGGAAAATGCCACGAAATATATTGTAAAGAATATGCTTTTGCATTTGATAAAGCCACAAGTGAAAATAAAAGTGATGAGTATGCAAGTGTTTACGCAGAAAAATACGCTTCTGCATTGGTAGATATAAAAAGACGGTCTGGCATTTCTGATGATGAAGAAATGATTGATTTTGCGATTGAAAAAGTAAATGCTTACATGAAAGCTTGGGAATATGGTAATGCAAAACAACTCAAAGATTTTGAGCGTTTTGCAGAAATTTATGAAAACATTTATTTGAACACCTATTTTGCTGATGAAGGAAGGCCAAATAAATGTGAAGTAGAAATTGATAAAGAAGCAATTGTTGATTTTGAATTGCTCTCAGAAGAAATTGAGCTAGAAGAGGTGGAGGTTGTTGCACGTGTTAATCGTGAGAGTGAAAACATTCTTTTAATGGATCAAAAACTAGCTTTAGTTGCAACGCAATCG
>CAYPCZ010000131.1:0-4530 GCA_964409345.1 uncultured Flavobacterium sp.
AGATTTGATTAAGAAAGAAGAACCAAAATTACTCGGAGATAATATTGAACAATCTGATGAACTAAACTCAGAAAACAAATTTACTTCTGTAAAAGGAATGAGTGTTCTAAAAGAATTCAGGTCACCAAGTGTTAAGGTTAATATGAATAATTTGAGCAACTACAGAGTTGTTCGATACAATGAGTTTGGTTATGTGCAAACAACTAATAATGAAAAGGTTTTGATTGTTTGCCTATCAAAATTTGAAGAGCCAATAATCATTTCATCAATACACATCGTATTCAGAGTTAAAGATGAAAAACAGCTTTTGCCAGAATATTTGCATCTTTTTTTCAAGAGAAAGGATATTGATAGGTATGCAAGATTTCATTCTTGGGGCAGTGCCAGAGAGACTTTCAATTGGGATGATATGTGCAATATCAAACTGCCCATTCCAGATCTCAAAATACAAGAAGCCATAGTTACCATTTACCACACTTTAGAAACTAGGAAAAGGATAAATGAGCAATTGAAGGAGAGTATCAAACCGCTTTGTCCGGTGCTGATGCGAGGGGTTGTGGAGAGGATGGAAGTTGAAAAAGTAGAAAATTAGGAAATATGGGAGAACAATACTTAACACATACTGATAAATTAGTAAACCACATCTATTGGTTTTATGAAGATTTAGGTTTGAAACCAAAAAGAGAACATCGTGGGCTTTCCATTAACTACACAAGCATAAAAGAACGGAGAACCGATTTTTTAAATGAGTTGGTTAACACTGTTGTGAGTTGGGTTTATAATAAAAACAAATCAAAAAAACTGCTTGATACTCGTTTTGCAGAAACAGGAGATATTGGGAATGCCGCCAGTTTTTTAACCAATTTAGCGTATAAAAAATTTAGACCCGGGCATCCTCAAGGACAATTTGGAGAACTTTTATTGTTTAACCTTATTCAACATTATTACAAAGCCGTTCCAATTCTTAGGAAACAGAGAATTACTACTTCAACGGGACACGAGAGATTTGGTGCAGATGCCATTCATTACAAAAATGAAGACAACAAAAATATTATATTCTTAGGAGAGTCCAAATGCTACAAGAGTGATTATAAGTTTAATAAAGCTTTCGAAATTTCTCTAACAAGTATTGTTAATTCATTTACAAAACTTGATGAAGAACTTGATTTATATCTCTATGATGATTTTTTAGAGCAAGACTTGCAAGAAATTGTCAAAAAATACAAGGAGGGAGTTTTAGAAAATGTGCAATTCGAACTTATTTGCCTAATAACGTATAATGAAACAAATAAAATCAGTGGAGAATGTGAAGACTCAATAAAGGAAAATATTAAAAATATAATTAAGGACAGATGTGTAAATTTCGACAAGTCAAAATTTGAGAATATAGAATCGGGTCTGTTAAAACGTATTAATTACATTATATTTCCTATTTGGGAATTGGACAAATTATTAGCTGATTTTCAAAATAAAGTTGGGACAAATGGAACAAAGTAATGCTCATAATGAAATAATAACCCAGCTTTTGGCAATCGACCATAAATGTATAGCCCGAAAACTGAACTTCATTAATGAAGAGATTCCAGAGATCTCCGATTCGCTACTTTATAAAGCAATTAGTGTTATTGACCACTATTCAAGATTTGAAAATGATAAATCCAAGCAAATAGTAATCGTTTTATCTTCCATTCTTTATACGTACAAAAAAGAACATTGGGGAGGCCTTAGTCAATTCTTAGTCATTGTCCTTTCTCGTATCGGTTATGCACCCTCAGCTATAATGGTTGACGAAGATTTTAATTATGATACCAATCAATTTAGTTCATTTGATAGTTTAATTAGTCAACTTAGCACAGCAGTTTTCCAATATAAAAATGAAATTATAATTAAAGGAAACACTTTCCTTTTAACAGATTTTCAAAAAGAGATTTGGGATAAATGCTCAAATTCAGATTTTGTAGGTATTTCAGCCCCTACATCTGCTGGAAAGTCGTTTGTGATTATTTTAAAAGCTATCGAAAATATTTTGGAATCTGGGGGAAATGTAGTCTATGTTGTACCAACCTTAAGCCTTATTTCTCAGGTGACACGAGACTTTCACCAAAGTTTAAAAAAATTTGAGATAAATAATTATGAGATTTTAACCAGTTACAATCAAGATAATACAACAAACAAAATATATGTACTAACACCAGAGCGAGCCATTTCAGCATATAGTGAGGAAGACAAACCTTTTGGGAATGTAAATACTTTTATCGTAGATGAAATTCAAAATATTGAGAGAATTGAAAACAAAAAAGACGAACGAGCTAAAATTCTATTTGACAGTTTAGTAGAATTAAGTTTTAGCTATAGTCCTAACCTAATCATCTTTAGTGGACCTCGAGTATCAGGGTTGAAAGATATGGGATTTGATATTTTTGAGGAAGAAAACACTATCGAAATCCAAACTAATTCATCCCCTGTTGCGAGTTTCACATACAGTATCTTCAAAAAAGGCAAAAAGTATTACTTTAAACAATATACTCAAATCTATAATCAGTCATCATCTATTGAAATAGAAAATACTGATTTTATAAAAATCGGTGGCAAACAGTATAATGAAGCCTACTTCGATTATTTAGCCTCTATTATTAATTCTTTAGGAGAAAATAATAAAAATGTGATTTTTGCTCCTTCTTCCGGAAGTGCTAGAAAAATAGCTGTTAATCTAATTAATAGGTTAGATAGTCAAATTGAAGATAAAGGGAGGTTAAGCAGTTTAATAGAATATATTTCTGCTACAGTTCACCCTAAATATGATTTGATTAGTACATTGAAAAATAAAATAGCGTATCACCACGGGAAGGTGCCTTTACATATTAGAAATATTTTGGAGTATTCAATAAATGAAAAAATGATTGACAATATAGTTTGCACAACAACTCTAATGCAAGGTGTTAATCTACCTGCACAAAATGTAGTTATGCGAAATGGTTATCTTTCAACTAAGAAAATCAATGGTGAAATGCCAGAACTTACAAATTATGAGATTTCGAATTTAAGGGGTCGAGCAGGTCGATTGCTAAAAGATATTATTGGCAGAACTTATGTTTTGGATGAAAATGCATTTAAAAAAGAGGCTACGCAACACACACTGTTTCAGGATGAGAATAAACCCCTCAAATCTGGATATGGAAATATCTTCGAAAAACATAAACAAAAAATTAACGTATCAATTTTTAATAATAAATCTATAAGTTCAGAGTCAAACGAAGAATTCCAATTTTTGATTACTTATATCAGAAATACAATTCTAAAACATAAAGAAAACAGTTATAAAAGGCTTAATTCAGTAGGCATAAATTACTCCGAAGAACAAACAAAACAAATTTATAATGAATTAACCAAAAGCATTTCCGTCCCCTTGGAAATATGCTTCAAAAATAGATATGTTGACCCATTAGTAATTGATAAAATTTATAGAAATATCGGTAATTATAATTTGCCATCATCTAGCATTGATTATAACCTTGCAGATGAACTTTATAATTTAGTCAATAAAATTCAGTCTGATTTCCCTGAACTTTATGAAAAACATTTTAAGAAAAGAACACTACAAAAATCATTTTTTTATACTGTGTCAAAATGGGCCAAAGAACAACTTTTGTCTGAAATATTGAATTCTGACTATTTTGATGATTCTGACAATATTGACAAGACAATTGATGAGATTCAAAAAAATATTTGTTTTGAATTAACAGCTCTATTAAAACCATTTTATACCGTCAAGAACTTAGAGTCTAAATTTGTTAATTGTATTGAAATGGGAGCATATAATCCTATTACAATTCATTTAATAAATTTAAATGTTCCCCGTGAAGTAGCTATAATACTTAAAAACTCAATATTTAAAGACTTTGCAGAAAACGATGTGACAGATGTATCTGTCAAGCAAGTTATTAATGAAAATTGGAATCAGATTAGTTTTTGGAATCAAATTCAATTAGTGCATTTGAAAAAATAACAAATAAAATGTATCTCAGCAACTATAAAACAATATGCCCAACGACATCCTCATATATCAAAACCAAGACGGCAATATCAAAATAGATGTTCGCTTACAGGAAGAAACCGTTTGGCTTACCCAGGTGCAAATGGGGCAATTGTTTGGCAAAGACAAGCGTACCATCAGTGAGCATATCAGCAATATTTTCAGCGAAGGTGAATTGGAGAAAAGTTCAACTGTCCGGAAATTCCGGACAGTTCAAACCGAAGGAAATAGAGAGGTGGAGCGAGAGCTTGACCACTATAATTTAGATGTTATCATTTCGGTTGGTTATCGTGTAAAGTCGGCACAAGGCACGCAATTCCGTATTTGGGCAACCCAGCGTTTGAAAGAATACATCATTAAAGGCTTCACGCTCAATGACGACCGTTTTAAGTCGGGCAGCTCAATGAACTATTTCAACGAACTGCAAGAGCGTATTCGGGAGATACGCCTTTCGGAGAAATTTTTCTACCAGAAAATCAAAGACATCTACGCTACCA
>CAYPCZ010000132.1:0-4379 GCA_964409345.1 uncultured Flavobacterium sp.
TCAATATATGGCTACAGACGATATCGGATTCAGATGTGCTATGAGTAAAGCAGGACCAAAATCAACTAAGAAAAGAGCAAGAGGATAATTCTTCTTCAAAATAAAATACCAAAAACGCAAAAGCCCAATTTAGGGCTTTTGTTTTTGGTAGAAACCGATGCCGTTTTATGAAAATACCACAGATGTATAAGTTGTTTGTTGCATCAAACGGAGTAGTACTTGACTCTCGCAAGGTGCAGAAAAACGACTTTTTTGTAGCTATAAAAGGTGAAAACTTTGATGCCAACTCATTTGCTCAGCAAGCTCTGGATGACGGGGCATTGTGTGTAATCATAGATAATACTGAGTTTTATGTTGATGATAGAACCGTTGTGGTTAATAACTCGCTTGAGTTTTTGCAGCATTTGGCTAATTATCACAGAAAGCAGCTAAACTTACCTATACTTGCTCTTACAGGAAGTAACGGAAAAACCACAACCAAAGAGCTTATAAATGTGGTGCTTTCTCAGAAATACAACACCAAAGCTACAATAGGTAACTTGAATAATCATATCGGAGTGCCGCTTACTTTGCTTTCTTTTGACTCTACTACTGAAATTGGAATTGTCGAAATGGGAGCCAATCATAAAAAAGAAATTGAGTTGCTATGCTTGATAGCAGAGCCGGATTTCGGATACATAACCAATTTTGGAAAAGCTCACTTAGAAGGCTTCGGGGGTGTTGAAGGAGTGATTCAAGGCAAAAGTGAATTGTATGAATACCTTGATAAAAATAACAAACAGTCTAAAAGTACCTTTATAAACCTTGATGATATCATTCAGGTCAAAAAGTCTGACGGCTTGAAGAGCTTTTCTTTTTCGTTTGTTAATAAAACTGCCGATTTGTTTGTCGAGTTGATAGTAGCTAATCCGTTTGTGAAAGTCCACTTTGAAGGTTTCCAAATACAAACCCGTCTTATCGGAGAATACAACGCTCCTAATATTGCGGCGGCTATAGCTATTGGGAAATATTTCAAAATAGATAATACAAAAATTAAAGAAGCAATCGAAAATTATATTCCGACTAATAATCGTTCACAACTTTTAGAAAAAAATTCTAACCGAATCATATTAGACGCATATAACGCCAACCCTAGTAGTATGAAGGCAGCTATCGAAAATTTTTTGAAACTGCCCAGTAATTCCAAATGGATGATTTTGGGAGATATGTTTGAACTCGGAAGCGAGAGCCTACAAGAGCATAAAAACATAATTTCGATACTCGAAAAACGTCCTGATATCAAAGTTTTGTTGGTAGGAAATGACTTTTACGCCCATTGTGTTGAGCATCCAAATATTAGGTTTTTTAGTTCTTTTGAAGACTTAAAGCTTTATCTGTCTGATAAAAAAGTTATGAATCAAAATATTCTTATTAAAGGTTCAAGGGCAATGGCTTTGGAGCGGGTTTTAGATTTGTTATAGCCCGATAAGCTCACTTAAAAAATGCAAACTAAAAATTTTTAGTTCTCTATAAGAAAGTGTATTTTTGCAGTTGGTACTGATTGACCTAATTTTAATCTAATAGATTTTAATTCTGATAAATATGAAAGAAATCACAAAAGAGGTATATCTGAAATGGTATGAGGATATGTTGTTTTGGAGAAAGTTCGAAGACAAATTAGCCGCTTTATACATTCAACAAAAAGTAAGAGGATTCTTACATTTATATAACGGGCAAGAGGCTGTTTTAGCTGGGGCTTTGCATGTTATGGATTTATCCAAAGACAAAATGATTACTGCTTACCGAAACCACGTTCAGCCTATCGGGATGGGAGTTGATCCACGAAAGGTAATGGCAGAACTTTTAGGAAAAGCAACGGGAACCTCACAAGGATTGGGTGGCTCGATGCATATTTTCTCTAAAGAACATGGGTTTTATGGAGGTCACGGAATTGTAGGGGGGCAAATTCCGGTAGGAGCCGGAATTGCTTTTGCTGATAAATATTTTGAAACAGGAGGAGTGACTCTAACTTATTTCGGAGATGGAGCTGCTCGTCAAGGATCGCTTCACGAAGCCTTTAATATGGCTATGTTATGGAAACTCCCGGTTGTATTTATCTGTGAAAATAACGGATATGCTATGGGAACTTCTGTAGAAAGAACAGCCAATCATACAGAAATCTGGAAGTTAGGAAAAGGCTACGAAATGCCTTCAGGACCTGTAGACGGAATGAATCCTGAAAAAGTTGCAAAAGCCATGCATGAAGCTATGGAAAGAGCCCGAAGAGGCGAAGGACCAACTTTCTTAGAAATGAAAACTTACCGTTATAGAGGACACTCAATGTCTGATGCACAAAATTATCGTACGAAAGACGAAATAGAAGAGTACAGAAAAATCGATCCGATCACTCAAGTTCTTGATATTATCAAAGAAAAAGGATATGCCACTGACCAAGAGATCGAAGAAATGGATCAGAGAGTGAGAAGCTTGGTTCAGGAATGCGAGCAATATGCAGAAGAGTCTCCATATCCGGAGCTTAATGTAATGTATGACACAGTATATGCACAAGAAGATTATCCGTTTTTACCCCATAAATTGAAATAAGAATGGCACAAGTAATCACAATGCCTCGCTTAAGCGATACAATGACAGATGGAACTGTCGCTACTTGGATTAAAAAAGTAGGAGATAAGATAAACGAAGGAGATATTCTAGCCGAAATCGAAACCGATAAAGCAACGATGGAATTCGAATCGTTCTATTCCGGAATGCTTTTGCACATCGGAATTCAAGAAGGAGAAACCGCTCCGGTAGATAGTGTTTTGGCTATTATTGGCGAAGAGGGGGAAGATATCTCTGCTTTGCTAAATGGAGGTGATACTACACAAGAAGAGGAAGAGAAGCCGGCTAAGGGAGAAGAACCAGAAGAAGATATAGAATCAGAATCAGACTCAGAATCAGAAACTACTAAAGCATCGGACAATTTTGTAATGCCTGAAGGAATAAAAGTAATCACCATGCCTCGCTTGAGTGATACCATGACAGACGGGACTGTTGCTACCTGGATTAAAAAAGTAGGTGACACAATAAACGAAGGAGACATTTTAGCCGAAATCGAAACCGATAAAGCTACGATGGAATTCGAAGCGTTTGATGCAGGGGTACTTTTATATATAGGTGTTCAAGAAGGAGAATCTGCACCGGTTGATAACATTCTTGCCATTATCGGAAAAGAAGGAACCGATGTTTCGGAGGTAGTAGCTAATTACGGAAAAGAAGCTACTAAAATTGAAACCAAATCTCAAGCAGCTCCGACTGAATCACAAAAAGAAAATACAGTAAATAAAAGTTCTGAATCTCTCGAAACAGGTGGAAGAATTTTTGCTTCACCACTAGCCAAGAAAATTGCGGAAGACAAAGGTATTGATCTTTCTCAAGTCAAAGGAACAGGAGAAAACGGAAGAATCATAAAAGCTGATGTAGAGAGTTTTAGCCCACCGGCTCAGGCAACTGCTTTGTCAGAAACAGCAAAAACAACTGCTCAACAACCCGCTGTGGCTGTAGGAGAGGAGTCTTCTGAAGAAGTGAAGAATTCTCAGATGAGAAAAGTAATTGCCAAACGTTTATCAGAATCAAAATATACGGCTCCGCATTATTACCTGAATATTGAAGTTAATATGGATAATGCAATTGTTTCCAGGGCTACTATCAATAGTATTCCTGATACAAAAGTTTCGTATAATGATATGGTAATCAAAGCGGTTGCCATGGCTCTTAAAAAACATCCGAAAGTAAATTCGCAATGGAAAGATGACGCCACCCTTATTCATCATCATGTAAATATCGGAGTGGCTGTAGCTGTAGAAGACGGATTAGTAGTGCCAGTTGTAAGATTTGCCGATAGCCTAACGCTGTCGAAAATTGGAGCATCTGTCAAAGACTTGGCTACTCGTTCGAGAAGTAAGAAAATACAACCCAGCGAAATGGAAGGTAGTACCTTTACGATTTCAAACTTAGGAATGTTTGGTATCGAATCGTTTACTTCAATTATCAATCAACCGAATTCAGCTATTTTGTCGGTCGGAGCAATTGTTGAAAAACCAGTAGTAAGGAATGGACAAATTGTAGTAGGAAACACCATGATGCTAACGCTGGCTTGTGATCACAGAACAGTTGACGGAGCTACAGGGGCAGAATTTATGCAAACTCTTAAGCAATATATCGAGAACCCGGTTACGATGTTAGCATAAATCATAAAAAAAGCTGTCTTTTAGGCAGCTTTTTTTATATTAAATTTTTAGGGTATGAAAAATTATTTTTTCATCCTTTTTTCCATTTTCTTGATGAAATTTCTTCTGAAGAAAAACATAAAAATAGCAAGTCCTGCCAGAGCAAAACTT
>CAYPCZ010000133.1:0-4349 GCA_964409345.1 uncultured Flavobacterium sp.
CAATCGATGGTGTTTACGCCTTGTGATTTTGCCTTCCCGACCAACGGAATCAAAGCAGAAGCCACACCCAATACAGAAATGATTTTAATTGCTGATGTGGATATTGATTTACTTACCGAATTGCACGAATTCGGAAGTGTAAAAAACCTCAAAGATAGAAGAACCGATTTGTTTGAGTTAAAGAAAAAATAATTCGTTTTATAAAAGTGTACTTTTGACCCATACAACCCAACCCATTCATTAGTCATGAAAGAAGAAAAATCAAAATGGGAACTCTTCAAACAAAAAGTGTACATCATTATCTATGGTGTCAATACTTTTTATGGAAAACTCTTTGATGTCATTTTACTGTTTTTGATTTTTTTGAGTGTGCTTTTGGTAATGCTCGAGAGTGTCCGTTCGCTTGACGCCAAATACCACACGTTCCTCTATGTTTCAGAATGGGTTATTACCGTTTTTTTTACTATCGAATATGTTTTGAGAATCATTTCGACCAAAAAACCTTCGAAATATATTTTTAGCTTTTATGGCATTATCGATTTGATTGCCGTACTGCCGATGTATTTATCGTTTTTTATTCCGGGTTCTCAAGTGCTTTCGGTAGTGCGGGTACTACGATTACTTCGACTGTTCAGGGTGCTGAATTTAGCCAGCTTTACCGGTCAAGAATCTCACCTGAAATTAGCCATTAAAGCAAGCCGCAAGAAAATTACGGTTTTTATTTATTTCGTAATTATTGTCAGTTGCTTGCTCGGTGCTGTAATGTATATTGTCGAAAAAGGCGAAAACGGATTCGAAAGCATTCCCGACAGTATTTATTGGGTGATTGTAACGCTGACTACTGTAGGTTTCGGAGACATTACTCCCGTTACGGCATTAGGCAAAATCTTGGCTTCGATGATTATGGTTATGGGTTACGGAATCATCGCTGTGCCTACCGGGATCGTAACAGCCGAATATGCTAACGCAGTTAATACCAGTAAGAAAAGTAAACGAACTTGCCGTCGGTGCGAAAAATCAGACCACAGAGAGCAAAGTGTTTTTTGTTATAATTGCGGATATGAACTAACAGACGAATAACAACCACACATCAGACCACTAAAATTACAAATATGGGCTTTTGTCTGTTTTATTTCTGAAAACTTCCTAACTTTGGGACTTCTGATATTACCCCATAAAAAATGAAAAACCCGTTAAAGAACAGCATAAAAAAATATCCTTTCCTGAAGCTTTTTGGGAATAGATATTTTGTGGTCTTGCTGTTTTTCGGGGTGTGGATTGTCTTTCTTGATGATGCTTCGTTTATCAGGCACAGGGTTCTGAACAAAGAAATCAAAACATTAGAGTCCAACAAAAAATATTATCAGGACGAAATCGACAAAGACAGACAGCAAATCAAAGAACTCAATAATATGGAGAAGATTGAGTATTATGCAAGGGAAAAATATTATATGCAAAAGTCAAACGAAGACGTTTATATTATTGAATACGAAAACGATACGATTAAATAATGGATCAAAAATTATTTCAAAATTTCGATAAAGTTTCTTCCAAACAATGGAAGCAAAAAATACAGGCCGACCTAAAAGGAGCTGATTATAACCAAACGCTCATTTGGGAATCTCCCGAAGGAATCAAGGTAAAACCATTTTATCACAACGATGAGTTTGACCCAATAACCTCAGCAAACACTAAGGTTTCTGACTTTAAAATTCTACAACGCATCTATGTTGCCGATGTCGAAAAATCTAACAAAAGAGCCAAAGAAACGCTTACACGCGGAGCAGAAAGTATGTGTTTTACTATCGAAAACAAAGAGATTGATTTAAATCAGTTGTTTTCTGAACTTCCACACAACACAACCTATTATCTAAAACCGCTGTTTTTGTCAGAAGATTTTGCAGATAAAGCAAACGCTTTCGCGAAAGCGAAAAATTATCAAATACAATTACTCCTCGACCCTATATCTCAATTAGCCAAAGAGGGCAATTGGTTCACCAATTTAGATACCGATTTTTCAGCGCTAAACCGCATCCATTCAAGAACCGAACTTCCTTTTTTGAGTATTGATGCCAAATTATACCAAAATGCTGGCGCCAATATAGTGCAACAACTAGCCTATACGCTGGCTCATCTGAATGAATATTTTAACCGAATTCAGCCAGCATCAAACATCAAACATCTGACTATCGAAGTAAGTATAGGAACAAACTACTTTTTCGAAATCGCCAAACTCCGTGCTTTAAGGATGCTTGTTGAGGTTTTGGCTAAAGAATATAATCATGCTATTGAGCTTCAGATTATTGCTCAACCTACCCAACGAAACAAGACACTTTATGATTATAATGTGAATATGCTCCGCACCACCACAGAATGTATGAGTGCGATTTTGGGTGGAGCAAATGCGGTTTCTAATATCGCCTATGACACGCTGTTTCACAAAGAAAACGAGTTTGGTGACCGCATTGCAAGAAACCAATTACTGGTGTTGAAACACGAAAGCTATTTTGACAAAGTCGATAATCCGGCTGACGGAGCCTATTATATCGAAAACCTGACCCAGCAATTGGCCGAAAAAGCATTAGAACTCTTCAAAGATATTGAGAAAAACGGAGGATTTATTACACAACTTATCGAAGGAACCATACAACGGAAAATAACCGAAGCAGCCGAAAAAGAGCAAAACTTGTTTGATCAAGGAAAAGAAGTTCTCCTCGGAACCAACAAATACCCAAACAAAGAAGATAAAATGAAACACGATTTAGAGCTCTATCCGTTTGTAAAACAAAAACCCAGAAAAACTCTAATCACTCCCATTATCGAAAAACGACTGGCTGAAAAATTAGAACAAGAAAGACTGGAAACGGAATAACAGCTTTATTAAGAAACTCCCATATTTGTTATTATGAGGGGTCTGGTCATTGTTTACATTTCTACTCAGTAAGATTTCTTATACCATTAGCTTTTTTTATTATAACTCAACAAATGACGAGTTAATAACCCCCCAAACGTTATGAATGCAATTCCGATTACGAGTCTGTAACCATAAAATACTGACGTCTGGTTTGGCAACGACATAACAAGAATCAAAAGACTTACGACTGTAATATATTTATCAGCAGATTATTTGTTAAGGACAGACACTCTTTGCCAAGTTTTGGCTGGTGCGAATTGCAAATGTGTGTGGCTGTGAAGCGTTGGCATTGCTTTTTGGTTTTAAAAATCTTGTCCACATTCACAATTTTCAATATAGTTCGGTTTGTAGTGATTCATAAAGTCTCTTAAGTCTTCCATACATTTTTCATATTTAAAGTCTAACATTTTCTTTATCAGTTCTTCTTGAGTAGAAAAACCAGGTTTGGACTTTGTATGAACTATTTCATCTCTCAAATTCTTTAAATCTGTAATCAACGAACTTGACAAATTGAATTTATTTTTAAAAATTTGCGGCAACAAATCTTTTATCTTTTCCATTGTCCCCATATTTCGTTGTATCTGTTCTTTATTATAAAGTTCGGTCTTTTGTTTCAGTTCCTTTTGAAAAACAAAATCATCTGGTATTATGCTATTGACAAATGCTTCTAAAGTATTATACATCCCAATAATACAAGAACTAGCAGCACCAAAATAATGGTATAATTCGTTACTCGCTTCTTCCGTTACTTGTTCTCGTGCTGTTAGTTTTTCAAATAACTTTTTTTCGTATTCTTTTCGAATCCTATTGCTAATATGTCCAAAATCAAAATATACCAAAGCTAAATCAGGAAGTGGGATAATGGTTTGGGCTCCGTTATAATTGTAATGCATCCCCCAAATATTTGAACCATCGGTTGTTTGTATTAAGGGAACAGTATCTTTATTTATTTCTTTTAAAGTTTCAGAATCACTTCGATTTACAAAAGAGGGAGTTGCTCCTTCTTTAATGGGAAGTTTTAGACTTTCAAATTGATACTTTTTCTTGATATGCTTCATTTTTCGTTCTGTTCAATAATCTCAATTTTATCAATCTCTTTCATTAACCTATCCGTTTCACTTAGTGCTACAATGATTTTCTGATAATGCAAAATATCGTCAAACTCTAATTTTCTTCCTTTACGGTCTTTCAGCCATTTTTGGGCGGGTTGGTAGCCACCAATGTAAAAATCCCAAGCTACTTGCGGAACATTATCAAAATACTGGGTATCGTTGATGTATACTTTGCCGTCTTTGTATTTGGGTTTGCCAACCACATTATCTCCGTCTATTGGGTATTGTGTAATGTATTGTTCAACTGTTGGGCTTTCCAATAAATGGATTTGGCGTATTTCTCCGCCCAATTTTACCAATTGCCAAAACGTGTCTTGGTCTTT
>CAYPCZ010000134.1:0-4334 GCA_964409345.1 uncultured Flavobacterium sp.
CAATATTTTCCATTCTATCTTTGTTGGTCGCAGTTTTGATAAGGTTGCCGCTAACACCCAAATATACACAACTTTCCCTAAAATACAAATCACCTTCAATTCAATGATTATCTTTCTATAACTCAACAGTTTAAACTATTATTTTGTTGTAGATAATCTGTATATATTTTACTTTTGTAATTGCTGTATATACAAAAAATTGACATGATGAATTTTGATTGTTACCGGTTTTCTTTTGGAAAACACAATAATAAAAATGTAATTTGGGTTGATTTTCCTTTTAATCACCTTTTAAAGGATGAGTTAAAACATACTTTCCCTTTTGCAAAATGGAGTCGATCCCAAAAGTCATGGTTTCTTCCGGATAATGATGCGGTGAGGTCACAATTGGGTATGGATCCTAAAAAATATTTTCCCACTAAGTTTCATCTTCTATCTACCGAAAATCAATTGGCATTGCAAAAGTTTATGGTGCAATTGGATCTGAAAGCTTATAGCCAAAACACCATCAAAACCTATGTTTCTGAATTGATGCATTTGCTTCTGATACTAAAAAATAAACCTGTTGATGAACTTTCTAAGGAGAGATTAAAAGATTATTTTTTGTATTGTGTTCGTGATTTAAAAATGGGTGAACGTAAAATTAATAGCAAAATCAATGCAATTAAGTTTTATTTTGAACAAGTTTTGCATCAAGAGAAAATGTTTTTTGATATTCCCCGTCCCAAAAAGCCCTCAACTTTACCCAAACTGTTGAGCAAGGCGGAAGTTAAGGCAATCTTCTCTCAAGTGAATAACCCTAAACATTTATTAATTTTAAAATTGTGTTATGGTATGGGATTGAGAGTAAGCGAAATTGTCGGGATAGAAATTGGCCATATTGATAGCGATAGAATGCTTGTTTTGATTTCTGTTGCCAAAGGCAAAAAAGATAGATACGTAACTTTACCTGATTCTATTTTGCCATTGTTACGAGATTATTATAAGACCTACAAACCTAAAAAATACCTTTTTGAAGGACAATATGGCGGAAAGTATTCGTTGAACATATAATCAACGATACGTTCTTTATATTGTTCACTTAAATCTACAGTCTGGAAAGGAATTCCTAGTTTTTCAGCTACCAAAAGAGCATCATTACTGTCTTCCAACCACGGACATTCGTCGGAAATCGTCACCGAATCATCGTGCCAGTTTTTCATAAACAGCCCGATAACTTCGTAGCCTTGCTCTTTTAACAAATAAGCCGCAACACTCGAATCTACTCCTCCGGAAAGCCCAACAACAACTCGTTTCATCTTTTAAAAAAATATGTGCAAAGGTACGGGTTTTTGTGGAATGTCTGAAATGTTTACTTTTTAGTAGAGGGGATAATCTATTTTAATCGAAATATTCGTAAAGGATTACTATGTTTTCTAAATATGATTCTGAGGATATATGACTTTGACGTATAACCCTTCCTTTGCTGTCAAAGTCATAAAAATACTCTATAGTTGTAGTTCCGTCAAAATATTTTTTCAATAGGTTTTTAGAGAGAAACATCGGGTTATTAGCATAATATAGACCTCCTCTGAGTGAAGAGTACCAGTTCAGGGAAAAATAACCCCATAAATCAGAATAATAAACGCTATTAACAGAAAGATATCTAAGTCCTACATCTCGTGTTTCTTTCAAATCTGCATAATACTCTAATTCATATAATTGGTTGGATTTATTTATCAAAATAATATTGCCGTTCTCCCAAGTAAAATCAGTTTGTTCTGTTATTAAATTACCATTATCATCTGTAGCACTTGTGATTATCTGTGTCAGCTGATCACTTCCGTTATAAACACAATTGTAATGCTGAGTTCTGCTACGGGTGCTTTCGGTAATAGCATAATATGATTCAAAGGTAATTTCACCTGATGTTACATAACCATTTGAATTACGGACAAAACTCTCTGTTGTTCTGGAAAAATCATTATTACCGTATGAGACTTGATATTCTGCTTCGATACTGTTTGGAGACCAACTGTAATTCTCAGACACGTTATTTGAAGTCAAGGATTGTAAATTACCCGAAGTATCATAGGATAAAAAATTTGTGAATATTCCTTCTGAATCTGTAAAAGTGTAACTAACAGATTTTATGAGGCTTCTGTTGTCAAAATTATTGTCTTTGGTGTTGTCTTCGTTGCTGCAAGACATCACACTTATTACAGTTAGTATTGATGTTAAAAAATATATTACTTTTTTCATAATGTAAATTATTTAGATAGGGAATTAATTTTTGTTGAACTGTATTACCTCACTAACAAATTATCAAAAAGTACTGACTGTATTTTAATCGAAGTATTCATAAATGTGTTCTGTTTTTTCTGGATGTCCTGAACCTGCTGTTGGTGGACTTGTAAATATTTGAGTTTGACGTATAACTCTACCTTTGCTGTCAAAATCATAAAAATAATCTATAGTTGTATATCCGTCAAAATATTTTTTTAAGAGGTTTTTAGAAAGAAACATTGGGTTATGATTATATAGACCGCCTCTGAGTGAAAAGCCTTCCGTCCATCCCGGATTATCCGGTAATGAGAGATAATGGGTGCTTTTAACAGGAAGATACCTAAGCCCTACATCTCGTGTTTCTTTTTTATCGGTATAATATTCTAATTCATATAAATGGTTGGTTTTATTTATCAAAATAATATTGCCGTTTTGCCAGGTATAATCGATTTGTACAGGTATTGTAACACCACTTTCTTTATAAGTTGTACTTATTTGTGCCAACAGATTGTTTTCGTTATAAGCACAATTATAAGGTCGAGTTGAACTAAGGATATCGTCTATCCAATGGTCATAAACTTCATTAGTAATTTCACCTGATGTTACATATCCCTCAGAATTACGGATAAAATTCTCTGTTGCCCACCTATAATCCCAAGAATTATAATATTCTACATTAACAATGTCTACTGACCAGTTGTAATTTTCATACTCAATATCTGGAAAAGAACCAGATTTTGGTTCACAAATTATGGATTGCAAATTACCCGAAGTATCATAGGACAAGGAAAATTTATGGTTACCATACAAGTAATAACCACCTGTATAAGTAGCAGTAACAGATTTCACAAGACTCCTATCTTTAAAGTTATCTTCTAAAGTGCTATTATCGCTGTTATCATCACTACTGCAAGAAATCATACTTACTGTAGTTAAAACCCCTACTAAGAAACAGAGTGCTTTTCTCATCAGATATATTTTTAATTATTTCTGATGATAAATATACATAATTTTATTTGATGATAATTAACATTTTTTAGTGCATCTCATTCATGAGCTCAGAGAAGAGTTGGATGCTGTGAAGTTTTGCCTCTAAATCGTATATGGGAGCAGAAATCATGATTTCGTCGATTGCGTATTTTTCGATGAATCGGCTGATTTCTCTTTTTACGGTTTCTTTGGTTCCGATAAACGAACAAGAGGTCATTTGACGGATGTGTGCTTCTTCGTTGACATTCCACAAACCATCCATACTGTCAACTGGGGGTTGCATATAGTTTCTTTCGTCACGAATAATGCCCAAAAACATACGATAGAAAGAAGTAGCTAATCGGTTGGCTTCTGCAATGGTGTCTGCTATAATTACATTCACACAAGCCAAAGTTGTTGGAATAGCTCCTTCGTTTTTGTCGGTGTTAAAATGACTTCTGTAAATTTCAAAAGCCCGTTGCATCTGAGCCGGAGCAAAATGGCTGGCAAAAGCATACGGAAGCCCTAAAGTTGAAGCTAAAAAGGCAGAATCTGTGCTAGAACCTAAAATCCAAATAGGAACTTCTGTACCTTCACCCGGAAAAGCTCTTACTTTTGCTTGGTGGTTGTCGCTTGATAAATAGTGTTGTAACAGTTCTACGTTTTGCGGGAAGTTTCTCGAATTTTCAAAAAAGTTCGGATTTAGAGCAAAGGCTGTGAGTTGGTCGGTTCCTGGAGCTCTGCCTAAACCTAAATCGATTCGATTCGGATAGAGCGAAGCCAAGGTTCCGAAGTGTTCTGCAATCACAAGCGGCGAATGATTCGGGAGCATAATTCCTCCGGAGCCCACTCTTATGTTTTGCGTTTTTCCGGCAATATGGCCAATCAAAACCGAAGTGGCTGAACTGGCCACACTTTTCATATTATGATGCTCGGCAAACCAATATCGGGTAAAACCCAAACGGTCTGCTAGTTGAGCGGTTTTTACAGATTTTTCGAAAGTTTCAGAAATGGTGCTACCTTCACATACGTGAGCTAAGTCTAGAAAAGAATAAGTAATCATTTTGAGAATCCACTTTACTCTTAGAAAATCCAAATGT
>CAYPCZ010000135.1:0-4213 GCA_964409345.1 uncultured Flavobacterium sp.
CGTTTTTTCTAATTTTTAAGCTTTTTAGGGAGTTGTGCAACGGTTACCCTTGTTATGGGCAGGTTTTTTTTATTTTCTATTTCTGTTAGTTTAATTGTCATTATTATTAAAGCTTACTTCCATTTGCTTTGTTGTATTCATTTTCATAGAATATCACGATACGATATTCACCATAATCTTCTTTAATCATAAACCAAACTTGTTTATTTATGCTATTTAAGGACTCTGTAACTAATTCTACCATTAAGGGTTTTAATATTTCAAATTCTTTATCATTCAGAGAATCTTTTTGAGTAAGAAGGTCTTTTTTTGTTTTTAATTCTCTCCTTAAAGAGTCGTATTTTATAGACTTTTGATAAAATACGGCCTCGTATCGTTTTTTGTGAACTGCAATTTCATAAGAAATGTCCTCGTCTTTTGGTATGATGTATTTTGAAATCGTTGAGTCTGCTTCGGTTGAATATCTTTCGTTATTAGCAAATTGTTGAATTAGATTATTGAACCTGATTTTAATATTTGTTTCATCTGTTGGATATTCATCTAAAACTGCAATTCGCCACACCTTATTATTATTAGTTGCAATTAAGATGTTAACTTTTGTTCCGTTAAATTCACCTTCCAAGATATCCTCACTTTGTCTATTAATCGTAAACCCTCTGGATTTTAATTTTTCTATCATTTCGGGTTTATAACCATCAACAGGAATGTCAAGAAATTGTGTTACATCTTTTTGGGCATATAATGTTATAGGTAAGATGATTAATATGAAAATCTGTATTATTTTTTTAGAATATTTGTCCATCACTTTTTGTTTTTATATAAACTTATTTTTTGTTTTTTTTCTTATACGGCTTGTTCATTCAACTTGCCCCTAACGGTCAAGTATAAGCGTAGTGCGGGGTTTCGGAGCGATAAACTGTCCGCCTACTGCAAAGTTTATTAGGAGCAAAAATGCTCAATTTTAGCAGATCAGCCCGCATTACGCTTATACAATGTTGTAGTGCGTTTTTATTCATTTTCAGTCTCTTATCGTCCATGTCGTACAGTTTAACAGACCACCATGAAGTCCGATTTCGTTGTAATTAATCGTCTCAATCTTTCTGTCTGGAAAAATCTCTCTGAACTTGTCGTAAACTTCTTGGTCTTTGTTCTGCTCTGTTTCAAATATTGGTAGCACAATCAAGTCTTGGATTTCCAAATAGTTCACATAGCAGCCAATTGCATGGTCAGGGTATTTCTTTTCTTTATGGTCGAGAAACGGAATGTCGATATAGTCAATGCCTTTTTCCTTTAGGACTATGTTAATCCCATCCTTCCAATATTTAAACTCCTTTTCTCGGTCATTTCCAAGCAGTGTGTTTCTGTTGACAAATCGTACCATTCCGTCTGCATGACCTGTCATATCAGATTTTATTTGCGGAATAACAATTATCTCAACTTCAAGAAGTTTTTCAATTTCAGCAATCAGTTTGTTTTTACTTAAATATTCTGGGTTCTCGTCAAAAACTCGGTCAGTAATAATTGCTCTATCTGACCAATTCACAACATTGCCACCGTCAAGGTTGATTTTGGAAAATTGAGGTTTAATGTTGTTGGCCTTACAAACTTCTTTTGGGTCTGATTGAAGTTCTAAGTCGTCCTTTAAATACGAGGGTTCATAACGGAATTGAACAAATTTTCCCTTTTCAATCTGAATAGGCATGTAGTCTCTGCACCAAATGTCTTTTGTGGCTTTTAAAAAGCTATACTTAACAGAATGCTTCTCAAGAAATTCTGTTAAAGCGTTGCAAGTCTGTTTAAACCGCTCGTCAGACCGCAGTTTTTCAGAAAAACAAACCGTATTTGCTTCTTTACCTGCTACCATTGCTCAAAATATATTTGAAATAGTTTTTCATGGCAGGAACAAAAAACTTACGCCAATCATCTTCGGAAATCAAGTTGCTTTTAGCATTGTTGCAAAAAGGGCAGGAAAGAACAGAGTTGTCGAAAGTGTAACCTTTGTTTGGGTCAAGTTTTTCAATTTCCAAAGTACCTTTCGACCTTTTCGTTTTCTGATTGAGGGTTATTTTACCATTTCTTGATTCTACAATTCTGTGAAGCTCTGATTGATTTATTCCGCAATAATTACAGGATTCCTTTTGCGTGTCATACCACTCTAAAAGCGGTTTTGCCTTTTCAAAGAATTCCCTTCTTTGCTCGTTAAAATATCTTGAATACAATTCATTGAATTTCTTATAATCAGTCCTTAGCTGGTTTAATTTTTCTTTGTTTATTTCAAGTTCGGTTATATAGAAATCGTCCAAAGACTTGTATTTCGTTCGAGCCGTTCCATCAGTCCATTTTTTATATTGGTCTATTTTAGAAAATTCATGAATCCGCTCTGTGTAACATAACTCAAAATACTTATCATTTAGGTTCATGGGTGTCTTTTTTAAATGCACTACAACGTCAGTCTGTGAAAAAAGTCCACAAACTGCTTTCAAAAATAGTAAATATATATTTAATTTATATGATATTAATAACGCATAATTTTATGCCTATTATCCTAAGTTTGTGGTAACACAAAAAGCAGTGCAACCCAATGATGAGCACTGCTTACTATCCATATCTTCATAAACGATAACTCCATAACTTTAATAAGAAGCTCCTAAAGGTAGAGCCTGCACTGAGGATCTCGAAGTGGCCAACGGGCTTTATCTCATTTGTTTTTATATCTTTTATGGAATCGATGAGTACTTCGTAGTTCATCTCTAGTCCTCCGGACAAGACGAAAGCTTAGTTATTGGTGGCAGTTTTTTGCAGTCTTACCTAAAGTTTTTCAAGAGCTATTTCATAAATTGTAAAACCTTCGTCTGATTTTATAGACATAATCATTAGGTCATATGACTTGTTTTTATAGTAATGAACAATTTTATTTTCAAAGTTATCTGTCTTTATATATTTCAACCCTTGATTAACTGCGTCAAGTTTTATTTTCGGAATAACTTTTTCATTTGAAATAGATTGATAAATAGTTTTACCTGATGTGCAAATTTGAATTGTAACAAATGCACTTGCTTTTTCATTATATGTATTTTGATTGTTTGCGAAATCATATGACGAACAGCCGTTCCGCTTTTCTTGATTATAGAATTTATATTTTTTTTCAATGAGGAAGTCTTCGGATTGAGAAATGTCTTTTGTCAATAACGACTTCATTTCTGTAAAAGTTAATATCTGTCCATACGATTTAGATAAATTAAAAAATACAGTCATCAATAAAATAATTACTATTCTCATAAAATGCAGTTTTTTGCTTTTAACCTATTTACTTTTAAGTTTTCGCCTTTCATTTTTAAGGCTAATTCTATATTTACGTTTTAAAATTTTTGCTATTTGATTGTCTTGGAATGTCCTAATTGAATTTTCAGTATTTCTTATAAAGTATTCAAAGTATTTGCTGTCGTTTATAGCTTTTGCGATTTGCTTTATTGTTGGATAAGTGTTTATGTCGCCATTAAGTTTAACAGCATTAGATGTCGCAACTAAAATGTCAAAATCTTTCAGCTCGTTCCTAAATAAGTTGTCTAGATTTATTATCAATTTCCAATTATTGTCTATTTATTTTTGTTCAGTCGCCTCTCCAAACTTTTGAAGGTCTGGTTCTCGTTGATTTGGTGTCAAGCCTTGCCTCGTCGTTGATACTAAATTGTACCACAATGTCAATATTTCGGTTTGTTTGGTTTGCTCAATAAATGGGTTTGCGATAAAACAAACAGTTCCCCAACTTTTGCAAATCCTTGTTTCTGAAATTCCCTCTGCATCTGAAAGACTTATCATTTCGTTGTCAAATTCCTGTTTAGTTTTTACAGTTTTTTTTAAGGGAATTACAAAACCTTTACCTATTGTTTTTTTATGGTTTATTTCATTTGAAAATACCATTGAATAAGTTCCCTGTCTATTTTGCAAAGATTGCCTGCCATATCTAATTGGCAAGTCAACAAGTATTTTTTTTGAAGGTCTAATCTATTCCGCCATTGAATTCTTTTCTGGGTAGTTTCCCAAAGTAAAGAACCAATAACAATTACACCAATTTTTATGTCCATATATGTTTGTAGTGAAGGGTTCCCCAAAATTGCCACCAACGTCAGTCTGTGAAAAAAGTCCACAAACTGAAATCAAATGTAATAATTATTTTGTATATTTAAAGGAGCTTTAATACAAAATAATTATG
>CAYPCZ010000136.1:0-4156 GCA_964409345.1 uncultured Flavobacterium sp.
ACAAATTTAAAATTACTTGTTAAATCTGTCTCGCTCTAAAGGTAGCAACTCCAGGGAGATATGTACCTCAGTACCATTACGCCGTTTGAATTTGCTTCCAATTCTGAGTTTGTAAGAGAACAGCTGTTTCTGGGAATGCCGCTCAATGATTTTTATGACCAATTACGATCGACCAATAATGAATCATTGATAAGTGAGGCACAAATGAATATGGATTTTGCAAAACAACTGGTATTGCCTTTACTAACCCCGTCAGAACAGGCAATGAGCGGCATAACAGATGACAATCTGGTACGGATACTGGATGCCATGAAAAACGAGTCCTTTAGTATGGCTAAAGATCTTGCCATAAGTAAAAGCCTGCCTATTGATTACGTAACACTGGACAGTTTTACAGAAACTATGTATAATTACCTGGTCATGAATCCCGGCTCGGTGAATCCTATGGTTGAAGCCGAAATGCCGTTTTATGTAGGTTCCGGAGATATGAATAATTTTATTTCAGCTATCCTGAATGAACCCCTGAATTTTGCAACGAACTATTATAATGACGGCATGAAGAACGGACCTAATGAGGAATTATTCAACAGCCTGAAAACAAATGCTGCCTTACAGGAACCTGTTCTGAATTCAGCAATTATGGTAAAAAACACATCTGATCCCAATTGGATACAAAATTATGTACCCTTACCGGACAGACTGGCCATAGCCTATAACCTTAATCCAACGAATTTTATTGGAACCTTACAGGTTCAGGGACACAAAAACCTGATCAATGATGCCGTGAGTGCGGTGTATACGGTTAGCGATGTAGCGGGATATATCAAGGTAGAATGGGCTACCTATATGAAAGTGATCAATATGACAACCCGCGTTAACAATGGCCCTTTAAATGGTACCTATACACCTCCAACTTTTACCCTTACGGTTCCGGAATACCTGTTGAAAGATACAATCTCGTTGGCCGAACATCATTTATACGGCAGTTCCCGTCTGGCTATAAAATCCTATCCGGATACTTTTATAATTAATACTTATGATGCGGAGGCAAATCCTAATGTTCTGGTAGAAGGCATCAGTTTAAAAGCACCCTGGTATAACTGGGGGCATGACAATCTGGTAGATTCGGGAAGGCTGTATCCGTTTATTGAATATACCTCCTATATGTTCCAGAATAAAGGGTTTAAAGCAAGTCGATATCTGGGATTGAAACAGTATGAACTGACGGATCATTTGGGTAATGTAAATGTCTCTGTTTCAGATAAATTATCCGGCACTGACGATGGAAATCCGGGCGAATACGCTTACCTTAGTGCTAATATAAGTTCTTTTACAGATTATTATCCATTTGGTATGCAGATGTTAGACAGAAACGGAAGTTTTGCGAAATATAGGATGGGATATCAGGGACAAGAACAGGATGATGAGGTAGCAGGAAAGGGAAATCGCATTGACTTTAAGTTTAGAGGCTATGATCCGAGAGTAGGAAGATTTTGGTCTGTTGACCCTTTAGCTGCCTCCTATCCTTGGAATAGTACTTATGCCTTTGCGGAAAATAGGGTTATTGACGGAATAGATTTGGAAGGAAAAGAGTGGGATTGGGCTATAGATAACCAAGGAAATACCATAATTTCGGTAAACGTGAATTTTGAAATTCGTGAAGAGGTTAAGCTCTCAAATTTGCAAATAATGGAGTATCAAGCCGCGATTAGCAATCAATTTAATAATACATTACAAAAATCATTTGGGGAAAAATATTCAGGTATTGTAACTTTCAATGGAGGCTCATCAGATAAACAAGTTATTCCATCTTTCACAATTTCAGCAGTTGTAACTCCTCCTAGTGATCGCTTTAAAGTTGGTGGATTAACAATTTTTGGTGATGCTGGTGTAAATATCTTAGAAAGAGATGGCTCATATCAAACTCCTGAGGAATTAGCCTATGATGCTGTCCACGAAATTTTGCACACGTTGAAACTATTGCATCCATTTGAATACACACAAACTAAAGATGTTGAACTAATTAAAGGTGAAAATAATAATTACTATTCAACCCCTAATACAAATTCAAATATAAGATACAATATAATGAATTATAATATGCTATTTTTTGACAACCAACCAGTTGACAAGAAGCAAGATATGCTAACCCCTGGACAACTAGATTTTATGAAACATCAAATTAATTTACAAAAAGAGGGTAAGGGTTCATCTTCTGATTTAAGTGATTATTGGTATGAAGATGAAGGCAATAAAGTTATTAAAAAATATTAAATATGAATAGTCTATTTTTTGTAATCCTAAATTTTTTCGGAGAGGTTGACACTTTAAAAAATCAATGCAATTTTTACTATGATAGTGTAGTAAATATGAATGTATATACACAAGTAGATATAAAGCCAGTTTATTCGGAAAAAAAATCAAATATAAATTCTATTTTTCTGAAAAATATTTCTATAAAGGATAAAGAAAACATTTCTTTTATGATTGATTTAGATTTTATAATTGATACGTGTGGTAATGTAATTTCTCCTAGAATACATGGGAAAACTGAAAATCAATACAATGAAGTAGAAAAAAACGTAATTTATATAACCCAATATTTGAAATGTTGGCAACCTGCCAGATGTGGAAATCTTTTAGTTCCTTACTTGAATAGGATGCGTATTATATTGTAGTGAAAGTGATTATTCTTTAATGCTATGTTAAAGAATATCTTTCCAAGAATACCCATGTATTTGTTTTCAGTACCGTCCTAAACAATAGTTTAAACTATTAAAAAGTAGATGTTTTTGAGTAACAACCCTCTGTCTATTTAAAAGTAACATGGTTTGCGGAATATCAGAAAAATACTAAACTTTCGAAAAAACGTTTAGGACACTGCTTATTAATTAATAATAATAAATACATGCGGTAATGTGGAATGTTTCAGATGTATTGGTTGAATATTTTAGTATTATAATAGATTGATTTACAAGCATTTTAAAATTTTTAGCGTTAAAGAGAGCGGATACTTTTATCTACTCTCCGGATTTTTGTCCTTGAAATCGGCTTTAAATGTCACTCTATAAGTTCATATATCAGATGTATGGGTGGAGAGAAAACCTTTAGTTTTTACAATGGTAATCTTATGTAAAATGATATAGGAATAGGCAATCTGGTAGATTCGGGCAGATTGTATCCATTAATATAATACACTTCTTATATGTTACGAAACATAGCCTAGAATGCCAGCCGTTTTCTGGAATTGAAACAGTATGAACTAACCGACCTTCTAGGCAATGTAAATATCTCTGTATTAGATAGATTGTCAGGAACAGGTAATGGAAATACGGGTGAATACGCTTACCATAGTGCTAATATCTGTTCTTTTACAGATTATTATCCGTTTGGCATGCAGATGTTAGATAGGAACGGAAGTATTGCTAAATATAGGATTGGATTTAATGGAATGGAGAAAGATGATGAAATAAAAGGTATAGGCAACTCGCTTGATTTTGGAGCTAGGTTTTATGATAGTAGATTAGGAAGATGGTTGAGTGTTGACCCATTGGCTTATAAATATCCAAGTATGAGTCCTTATAATTTTGTAGCAAATAGCCCCCTATATTTTATAGATCCTGATGGGAAAGAAATACGTATTTATTATACAGAAAACAACTACTATGTTTATAAACCTAATGTAGAGCTAACTAATAAGCATGATTTGATTCAAAAAGCCCATGATGCTATAACTTATAATATGAAAACTGAAATTGGGAAACTAGTTTGGAATTATTTAGCAAATTCTAGTGAAGTTGTAAATATTAGACCAATTTCAAGTGGTGTGAACCGTACTGTTTTTGATGGTATAGGCACTAAAACAGCAGACGGCAAAACTTTTATAGGGACAATTTACTGGAACTTTGCCGAACCGTATGCTGTTAAAGCAACGGGTGGTGTAGATTACAGTTATGGCGGTTTTATTAAAGGATATTGGGCCACCTCTACTGCTTTGTTTCATGAAGGTGGTCATGCTGTATTAGCCTTGCGAGCTTTAAAAGCAGGTGAGAAAGCACTTGCTGCTTATAAAGGAACAGCTCATGAAGACTACGGTTATGATGCTCAATATGACAATATTGATGAAAGAAATGTGCAAGAACAATTTGACCATAAA
>CAYPCZ010000137.1:0-4149 GCA_964409345.1 uncultured Flavobacterium sp.
TTCGTTTATCGATAAACAAGCAATTTGGATTTTCTTTGTCAAACCAAAACATTCTACTGCCACAGCAAGCGTCTAATATGTATTTTTGTTTTGTTAAATCGTTGTTTTTAGTAATCATAATTCCTTGTCTCCCTCTTCGATTATTCTATTTCTGTGATATTCAGCATTAAACTTCCTAAATTCTTCATCGTCTTTTACGTCCATTTTTTTGAAGTCATCAGCGTTAACAATGCCTATTTCCATTAAGGCTTTTACCGTGTCGGATGCTTGTGCTTCAATTTTTCCAGACGTTTTGATCTGGTGATTACTCATTGCAGCCATTTCACATCGTTCATCGAAGTATGTTCTAAACCATTCAAGAACCTTTGGTATTTGTATTGACTCATAGAATTGACCATACACGCCAGAAACGGCACGTTTGCAAACTAACTGCAAGTCGGCTAAATTGATTTGCTTAAATTCATCTATAAGCATTTGTGCGCACATTTCAATTTGAAAATCATTCATTTTATTTTTCACACCAATCAATTCTTGAATTTGAATTAACCAAACGCAAATGTATTTTTCTGTAAAATCATTTCCATAATCTCTACATAATTTTCCAATTGTAGGCTCTCCACTATGAACACATTTGACAGGATTATTATTACTCTTGTTCCGATTCATCACTAACTTGACCTGTGAGTGTTTCAAAAATTCGTGTTTTGAAGGCATCACTTGCGCCCCCTGTGCCACCGTTTGAATTTCCTTCATTTTTAATTTTTTTAGATTGTAAATAAATCGTGCTAAACTTCTCCCTTAGTTTCGGAACTGATTGCACATTCGTTTTCCAAAACTCATCTTTATTCAAAAAGTGCCAAACCCGCCTGAGTTGCTCTGTGGTTGCTTCTGAGTTTTTAAGCATCAAAACAATTTGATTCGTCCAAGTCCTTGCATCAGATTTTTTTAAGTTCGTTAACGGAGCTTCTTTCTCGGTTAAATTCTTAACAAATAACTCGTGAAATGATTTTGCTATCTGAAACGCTTCTTTGTGTTCGGGTTGAAAATCTTCTGAAGTAGCATTCTGAAAAATCAATTTATTTTTTTTAGGGGGTGGCGTTTCGACTTTTGCCGGAACATCTAAAGAAGTTTTATTTATTTCATTTACACTATCACTTACATTACCATTAACAGTATCAGTAACAGTTACAGTATCATTTACATTTACAGCGATGTTTGCGATAGGTTGCGATGTCACTTTATCGCCTTGCGATGTTCTGCGATGTTCTGCGATTTTCTGAGCTTCGTCAAGTGTTATTTCACCATCAATATATTTTTTGTATAAATCAGGATTCCAACGACTTAAATTGCCTTTAATTCCTGCTATTGACTTTTCTTCTTTACTTTCTTTCCATGACTTTAAATCACGTTTCAACTGTTGCTTTATTGGAATGAAACACATCTGAGTTAACTTGTCTGGTGGCTCAGGATTTAAGTCGTTTACATATCTTAAAAGGTGTTTTATTAAACGACCAGCTTCATCATCTTCAAGCTCTTCAAATGATTCTATCCAGTCACAATAAGCCACGAACGATTTTTTATTTTCTGCCATTCTGCATAATGTTTAATAAAAAAGCCTTTCAAACCTCAAGCGATGCAGCGCTATCAGTCTAAAAGGCTTTTACAATAATTTCTTTTATTAGTTCCGAACCTTCTGCATTGTCCACAACCACTCCACAAATATAACTAAAATTAGTTTGATTCCTAGTTTATTCGGTAAAAGTTTTGTGTTGAACTGTGTAGCCCTTTGATTTGAATTTATCTATAATCTTCTTCACGTCCTTTTCTTTGCCTAGTCCGTAAGGAACAGCTAAACTCATGGCGACTTCATCGACCTCAATTTTATAAAGTTTCAAGATGGTTAAATCTTTACTTTTATCCATATTTCTCGGCTTCTTAGGTATCAAATGTTTGTATCCGTGAAGATTATATTCATTGCGTATTTGTCTGCATTTATCTTCATCGCAATTAAACAAATCTTTTAAAAGCGATACGAAATTCATAGGGTGATTTTTGAAAATATGAATCACCTGAAACACGTTTTTTTCATTTACCATAACTTTACTTTTTTCTTATTTTATCAGTTAAAACCACGCACCCATACACACACATCCCAATGATGTTAACTATCTGCACCAGGTAAAACACAGGTGACGTGTAGCTGTATATTTTTACTAATGTTTGCTTTTTCATTGTTATTTTTTTAACGTTAATTCTTGACGACACATAGCGTAATGCAAGTTTTGTAAGTCATGTACGCACGGTATAATCACATTCATTCTATGTAAATAGAAAAGCCCCGAACTAGACATCTCTATACACATTCTTAGATTATTATACTCACAAATTACACCTTTTTTGTTTGTTTTTTCTTTCTGAAACCCAAAATCTTCAAGCCATTTTTCTGTGAGCGGTATAGGATGCACAAGCCCATAATGAGCGCCCTCAACACATTCGGTGTTAACACTATCGCACATTACATCTACTGTTGCTTGTGGGAAAGAAAAAGGCTCTCCAAAGTCTGACATCTTGAATTGAGTCTGTTTGTTTCCCTTGTTATTTGTGATTGAAAGCAATTTCCACTTCCAATTAGGCTTTATCATTCCTTGCTTTACTGTTTCGTCTAAAACCTCATCGAAAGTTTTTCCGATTGCGCTTAAATCGAGCTGTTTTAAATCTTTATTTTTCATAATTTATTCTTGATTCGTAAATAACGTTCATCTTACCATTAATCATCTCTTTTCTGTCGTAATTTCTCTCACGATTCTTCATTGACTTATTCACTTTAATTACTTCTTCTACCATCAAATCATAAGTGAGACTAACTTTTAATCGGTTTACACCTGTAATATCTGAGACTTCAGTTATCTTAAGTTTGCCGTCTAAGTACTCTTGAAAGAATGATTTAACGTGAGTAATTTTATCACTAAATTCACTCTCCATTAAGCAATGATTTTAACCAATTAAGTTCTTCCTGATACTGCAATTCCTGAAGCCTTACACCGTGTTTGTAAGTGCTGATTGATATATCAGAACTTGCATCATACGGAGCGTGTAATTTAGCTAATTTAGCTTTCACATCTTCGTAACGCTTCTCGATTTTAACCGCTAATTTTAAGTGAATTTCTGGAACATTGTGGACAACTTCGTCAATCAAAATTAGTTCGTTTGCATGAAATTCAAGCTCACCAAAACGAATGTAATTATCGAGAACGACTATATGATTCTCTTCTTCAATTCTGTCGCGTGTGCCCTTTTGATTTGCGTAGTTTGGACACGTTGGAACTACTTTTACTCTTTGTTTCATTGCTTATTTGTTTTTATTGATTACTTTCTTAGTGTGTTCTTAGTACCCATACTCATTACTATCATTCTCTTTACCGTTCTCATGAGCCTCTACAGCTTCTTCAAAATCTTGCCAAAGTTTATCGTAACTCATAAAAATATCCGTTAAATCATTTTCGCCTAACTTGATTGTAAGGTCGTCAATTTCCATCACTTCTTGGTCGTCTTTCTCGAATGTGTTTACTGTGTATTCACACATGAACTCAACGCCTTTAAAATCTATTAATGTTATCATTTCGATTGTATTAAAAATGGCGTGTTTCAGCCCTTTTGGTTGTTATTTTAATGAGTTGTAAAATTCTAATCCACTTCTATAATAAGTCTGAGAAAGTCGATAAGAAGCTTTAATTATATTTCCTCTTGTCATTGGTTGTGAAACTCGTACGCTTACCATTTCTCCGTTGTGTTCTTTTTTATCGTATTTTCCATCGAAAAATTCAACTAGATCTTTCTTAGTTTTAAAAGTGTGTGTTGCTTCTTTTCTGTTTGATACTTCAAAATTTCCGCTTTTCTTTTCTCTTAAATAAACTGTTTTCATAACTACTATTTTTATTTATTTATTTCTCCAAAGATACACAACTTTTAACAATGCACAACTTTTGAGGTGAAAAATGTTGTTTTAATTGTGTAGTTTATAATGGTTCTAAATAGTGGGTATTTTATGTTTTTGATTTTCAGTTCATTAATATTATAGTGGCGCTTAGCGATTAGTTGTGTGCAAGTGCTACCGAAGTGCTAATCCGATAGCCTGTGCATCTAAATCTT